>NZ_CP046605.1:616406-924609 GCF_023520795.1 Corynebacterium accolens
TCCAGAGCAATCCACCAATAAAAACGACGAAACCTAGTATATAAGAAACCCAGAATTCTTTCGGTACCGATTCTTCGCCATTGAAAAGCCACTCAGTGCCGCCAAGGTAAAGAGCAAAAGGTAAGGGGACAAGCAGAAATATCAATAGCGAGATTAAAAAGGCTTTCCATTTTTTAGGCTCGCTCTTACCGCTTCTCTCATTATTCTTTCCAAGGCTCTTATGCATGATGGCTGATGCGACCTTCCATTGCAGTGACTTTATAGCTGGACGCTTCTATTTCTGCGTGACCTCTGGCAACCTCGAAGAGGTCGTGGGATAGGACGGCTGGGCGCCGGCGCTGGTGGCGGCGAAGGCACCGACGCGGGCGGCAAAGGTGGCGGCATCGACAAGCGTGGCGCCTTCAAGGAGTTTGGTGCAAAATGCTCCGGCAAAGGCATCGCCGGCGCCGGTGGTATCGACCGCGGTGATCTGTGGGGTGAGGATGTCCGTGTTGGATTCGGGCGTTGCCACGTAGGCGCCTTCGGCCCCGAGGGTCAGCACCACCGATTTAAAGCCGGCGGAGACGAGGCGGTGGGCGAGCTCGCGCGGGGTGCCGGTGGAAGAAAGGCCCAGTTGCTCAAGGATGAGGCCGGCCTCGTGCTCGTTGGCCATGAGGGGATCGGCCTGCAGGAGGGCGTCACGGTCCACCTCGATGACCGGGGCGAGGTTGACGACTACGCGTCCTTGGGCGGCATCGACAGCAGCTTTGAAACCGGAGGCGGGGATTTCGCCCTGGAGCAGGACCACGTCCGCATCGGCGATGGTGGATTGGCGGGCGGTGACGAAGGGGGCATCGACAAGAGCGTTCGCGCCGGGGGAGATGACGATGGTGTTTTCGCCATCGGCGGAGACCGTGATGACCGCCAAACCAGTAGTGGTATCGGACTGTTCCACCGCGCTGAGATCGATGCCGGAGCTGTGCATGTAGTGCATGGCGGGCTCGGCGTAGGGATCGGAACCGACCGCGCCGACGAAAGCTACATTGGCGCCCAATTGCGCAGCGGCTACCGCTTGGTTTGCGCCCTTGCCACCAGCGAGGATCTCGCCGCCGGAGCCCAGCAGGGTTTCGCCGGGGTGCGGGTGGCGTTCGGCGTGGACAATAAGGTCAGCATTAATCGAGCCGACGACGGTGAGTTTGCTCATTGGAAATCCTCCACGGTGTCTTTGGTGACGGTAATTACCTCTACAGGGACATTCTTTTCTGCGCTTTCGCCATGTAGAAGCGCTGCTGCTTGTTCAATTGCGCGGGCGCCAAGCTCGGCAGGCTGCTGGGCGATTGTGGCTTCCAGCTTGCCATCTTTTACGGCTTTGAGTCCGTCAAAAGTGCCATCGAAGGCAACAATTTTGACTTCCTTGCCGGCTCTGGAACCGAGAGCCTCAACAGCGCCTAAAGCCATCTCATCGTTTTCTGCAAAAATGGCGCTGATATTCGGGTTCGCCTGCAGCAGATTGGTCGTTACGTTGAGGCCTTCAGTGCGGTCGAAATTCGCAGACTGTTTGCCGGCGATCTTGATGCCCGGGTACTGCGCGATCCTTTCCTCAAATCCCTTGCCGCGTTCGCGCGAGGCAGAGGTACCGGCGGTTCCCTGCAGGATCAGAATTTCGCCTTCTTCTCCGATAGATTCTGCGAGCTTATCCGCCGCTTGGGCGCCACCGGCCTCGTTATCAGAAGCAACCATGGAATCTAGTTCCACGCCGTTGACGTCTCGGTCGACTCCGATGACTGGCACACCATCATTTTTGATGCTGCGTACAGCGGGGGCGACGGCATCAGAGTCGGTGGGATTAATGACCACCACTTTTGCGCCCATGGATGTCGCATTTCCCAACTGATTGACCTGTTGAGCCGGGTCATCGGAGGCATCTTGGATATCGAGGGGAACGTCGAGCTCTTTGGCCTTATCCTGCGCGCCGTGGAGTAATTCTACGAAGAATGGATTAGTTTGCGTCGATACGGACAGGGTGATGCGGTTTCGGTCCTCCTCGGAGCGGTTGCACGAGGCAAGGCCCAACGCTAGAGCTGGGACGATGAGTGAGGCTAAAAGTTTCTTCATGGTGTCCTGCCTAATTCGCGGTCTTATTACGGAATACGTCGAAGCCCACGGCTAGGGCGATGACCAAGCCGATGACAATCTGCTGCCAGAAAGAAGAAACATTGAGCAGATTCAAGCCATTGCGAATCACGGCCAATAGGATGGCGCCAACGAGTGTGCCCGTCGCTTTGCCTTGTCCGCCGGAAAGGGAGGCACCACCGATGACAACGGCTGCAATAGCATCTAGCTCATAGCCAGTTCCGGCTTGTGGCTGTGCGGATTCAAGGCGGCCCGCCATAACCATTCCTGCCCAAGCGGCGAAAAATCCGGAAAGCGCGAATACTGCGATTTGGATACGCCTTACTGGCAGGCCAGACAGGCGCGCGGCTTCAAGGTTTCCGCCGATGGCATACATCGAACGGCCAAGGACGGTGCGCTCTAAGATAAACCAACAAATAACGCCAGCGATGACCATCATGATGATGGGAACCGGGAAGCCGAATACGTCGCCGCCGAAGGCGTTAACCGTAGGGGCGGTTTCGATGGGCGAGCCCTGTGAAATCACAAGAGTGATGCCGCGGGCGATGGACATCATGGCCAGAGTGGCGATGAATGACGGAATTTTTCCCCAAGCCGTGGCCATACCGCAGATTGCGTCAGCAAGAGCGCCGACGAATAAACCTATAAGCAGAGTAAGCCAGCCGGGAAGCCCGGCAGTGGAGAACATGTAGGCCGATACCATCGCTCCCAAGGCGGCTACCGAGCCAACAGAAAGGTCAATGCCTGCGGTGACGATGACGAAGGTCATGCCAAAGGCCAAGATGGCCACCGTGGCGGCTTGGATACCTACGTTGAGGAGATTGGCGACGGTAAGAAAATAGGGAGTGGCGATAAAGAGCGCAATACACAAGGCGATGAGCCCCACGAGCGCGCCATTATTCATGGCCCAGTTGGCAATGCGATTCTTGGTCATGAGTAGTCCTTATTTTGTAGAGGTGGAGGGTGATGTGGCGGATTCGGTGTTGACTGCGGAGACTTCCGTAGCCGCAGCTACGTTAGAAACCGCCAAGGCCATGACCTCGTCTTGAGTGGAATTCTCGGGCAGTTGTCCGACCAGCTGGCCCCCGGACATTACGAGGATGCGGTCAGACATACCGAGAATCTCAGGCAGATCCGAGGAAGCCATGAGCACTGCTCCGCCTTCTGCAGTTACTTCGTTGATGATGTTGTAGATTTCTACCTTTGCACCAACATCGACGCCGCGAGTTGGTTCATCAAGCAATAAGACTTTGGAGCCGGCCAGTACCCACCGGCCGAACACAGCCTTTTGCTGGTTACCACCCGAGAGATCACGGATGGGTTGGTCCAGCCCGGCCATCCGGATCCGAAGGGTTTCGGCAACCTCACCGGCACGTCGGTGTTGCCCCTTGCGGTCTGCGAGCCCTGCCTTCGCCGTGGGATACAAGGTGGCAAGACCAAGGTTGTCGGATACTGAGGCATCGAGAATCAAGGCCTGAGATTTACGGTTTTCCGGAATATGGCCTACCCCTGCAGCGATAGAGGAACTGATATCACCGTTGGGTAAAGCATTTCCTGCGACGTATATGGTGCCCGAATCGTACGAATCCGCACCGGCGATAGCGCGGATAATCTCGGTACGGCCCGCTCCCACAAGGCCGGCCAGCCCGACCACTTCGCCGGCGCGCACTTCAAACGAGACATCGTGAAATGCGCCTTCGGAGGACAGGTCTTTAACTTCAAGCAGTGCCTCGCCAGGCTGAGCCGAAGCTTTTCGCGGATACTGATTTTCAATCTCACGGCCAACCATGAGGCGCACCAGCTCGTCCTTTTCGGTATCAGCGGGGACTTCAGCGATGAAGGCGCCGTCTCGCAGCACACTGATGGTTTCTGCGATTCGCGCCAGTTCATCGAGGTGATGGCTGATAAAAACCATCGCGACGCCCTTGGCTTTCAGGTCCTCTAATACCGTGAAAAGGGCATCGACCTCTTTGCCCGTCAATGCCGCGGTTGGCTCATCAAGAATGAGGATGCGCGCATTCATCGATAGGGCTTTGGCTATTTCTACCAATTGCTGCTTGGCGATGCCCAGCTCGCTTACCGGTTGATTTAAATCAACGTCCAAGCCGATGAGGTCTAATGCTGCTTTAGCTTGTGCTTTGAGGTGTTTTCTGTTGACTAGGCCAAACTTATTCGGCGTCCGCCCGAGCATGATGTTTTCTGCCACAGACATCGTGGGAACGAGGTTGAGCTCTTGATGGATTGTGGCGATGCCAAGCGCTTCGGAGGCTTTGGTATCGGGGATTTTTACCTCGGATCCATCAATGAGGATTCGTCCTGAATCCGGCTCGTGTACGCCTGCGATCATCTTGATGAGTGTGGATTTCCCGGCACCATTTTCACCGAGGAGGGCTTGAATCTGCCCATAGCGTACGTCTAAATCTACGCCTTTGATGACCTCGACTGGTCCGAAGGACTTAGTAACGTTGTCGAGTTTGAGGACGGTATCGCTCATGTGTTTTCTCCCTGCACCTCGTGGGCTGTGGACATCCGCGGAATATAGCGGGTGGGAAGGATTTTTCCTTGGGGTTGTCGTTTGTCTTCGATGGATGCGATGAGTTCAGCAGCGGCGGCTCGGCCCATGCAGGCGACATCTTGGTCCACCACGGAAATTGGGGCTGCTTGAAACCGCAGATAGATAAAATCATCGAAACCAACGAGCGCTACTTCTTGGCCGATGGATTTACCGGCGTTATAACAGGCCTCTAATGCGCCGGCAGTCATCATGAAATCCCCGGCAACAATTGCGGTGACTTCTGCTTGCAGCAGTTCGATGGCGCCCTTATAGCCTTCCTTGTGCCGAAAGTTGCCTTGGTGGATGTGTATATCCATTCCCTGAGCGGCCTGCTTAAACACTTCGAGGCGCTGGCGACCAGTAGATGTTTCCTGCGGCCCTGAGAGATAACCAATCTTGGTATGGCCCTTGTCCTTGAGTTGGGCCACGGCGTCGTTGATTCCAAGGGAGGGGTCCGAAACCACGGCTGGCAGCGAGTCGAGTTCGCGGTCAATGAGAACGAGGGGGCGTTGTTCCTGCGATTGCGCCAGGGCATCCTTTGCTCCAGCGAGTGGTACGGCGATGATGCCGTCGACTCGTCGTTGTCCCAATGCTTCCAGTGCTGTCACTAGGCGTTCCGGATCTTCCCCGCAACTGGTAATGATGGTGGCGATGCCTTGGGCGTTTGCTTCTTTTTCCACCGCTGCTGCCATGGCGGCGAAGTAGGGGTTATCCAGGTTGGGAATGATGAGCCCGATGGCGTGTGAGCGCGCGCTGCGCAGGGCCCTCGCTTGAGCATTGGGCCTGTAATTAAGCTTATTGGCGATGTCTTGAACCCGAGTCCGCGTGGCTTCTGAGATCGAGGTATTTCCCGCCAAAGAGCGTGAGGCGGTGGAAATGGACACCCCAGCAGCCGCGGCGACGTCTTTCAGCGTGGTTGTAGCCATGCCGAGCTCCTCATAGATGGGAAATTAACGACTAAGTGTGCAATCGTTTGCACGATTATTTTAACTCTACGGTTTGGCTCTTATAGGTGTCAAGGGTTCCCGCCGGTCTAAGCTAATAATCATGGACAATTCCCAGCGCGATCCGCTCCTTGTTTTGGGCTCCCGTGTCACCCACGGTCACCCAGGCGCCATGCTGCGGTCGCGCTTGGATAAGGCGCTCGAACTCTATTCTGGGCAGACGGTCATCGTCTCTGGCCGCGGGGAAGCGGGCGCGATGGCTGAGTACCTAATCCAGCGGGGTGTTGATCCTGCGGATGTGCTCGTGGAACCGGCCGCTACCAGTACAAATGAGAACCTAGAAAACGCGCACAGCCTCGCACCAGATGACGTGTTGCAGGTGGTTACCAACGATTTCCATGCGCTGCGCACCACATTGTGGGCCTGGCATTTGGGAATTGCGATAAACGTTCACCCCGCGCGCACGCCGTGGCTAGCGATGCCGAGCAATTACCTGCGCGAGGTTGTGGCGACCCCGCATTCCGTGGCGCGCATCCTGTGGCGGCGACTGCGCAAGTAGTGGAAAGCGATTGTGCAGTGGGTGATCTCGTCTGGCTTGGACTGCTGGGAGGCTAGTATTCCTCGCATTCTGGGGGAGAGGTAAAAATCAATCTCAGGCATGTGGGTACGCAATGGTGTGGGTATGTACACCGCGGTAGCCCTGAAATGGGTCAATCTTGCAGTGGCCGAGCTGGCCAAATAGCCCTTTTAAGGAGAGGGTTGTGCAAACGATTGACTTGATTTTGCGCGAGATCTTAAGCTGATTTCAACCACACGTTATAGCCAGAAAGGTCGTTAATATGACCGGTTATACATCGAATGAAGAGCGCGCCGACATTGAGTGCGTCAGCATCTCTCATGGCGATTACTTAGCCGAAATTGCCTTATGGGGCGGCGGCGTGAAATCCCTGACCTTTCGGGGACGGCCGCTGCTAGAAACCTATAAGGACAAGCCCCCGATGATGGCTGGGGTGGTACTAGCGCCGTGGCCTAACCGCACTGAAGACGGTCAATTCACTTGGCAGGGCGAGCACTACCAGCTGGACCTTACAGAGCCAGAGCGCAATAACGCTATTCATGGGCTTGCAGTGGACTGGTGGAAGTTAGTTGAACAGCATAAAGACGAGGTCACGCTAACTTTTAGCATTGGGCCCCACAATGGCTGGCCTTGGACTGTAGAGCTAGTGGCCACCTACGCCGTGGATGATAGCGGCTTGCATTCTCATCTGAAGGCCGTGACCGAGCACGCCGAGGACATCCCATTTGCTTATGGGCTTCACCTCTACCTGTCTGCGCAGGGTGCGCCCACCCACGAGTGCGTGCTCAAACTGAATGTGGATGAGCACCACCTTTTGGATGAAAGAAACCTGCCCACCGGTGAGGTGCGCCCGGCGAAGTTGGTGGACACACCGCTGGACCGTGTGAACTGGGATGACTGTTTTCACGGACACGGCCCGCTTGTAGCGGACTATACCGCCGATGGCCGCGGGGTCCGCTTGGAAATGGATAGCGGTGTGGAGTGGGTGCAACTGTATACACCGGAGAATTTTCCCCGCGATGTAGCACCATCGGGCAAGGCCTTGGCCGTTGAACCTATGAGTGCGCCACCTAATGCCTTGCGCAGTGGGATAGATCTTGTGCGACTTAAACAGGGGAAACCGCACGTTTTTAGCCTGCATTTGTCTGCCGTAGAAAAATAAAAATCGAGAAAGGTCAGCGATGGAAACAGCTGAATCCGTATTGAGGCTGGATGCCTCATGGGTGGACTACCTGTTGGTAGCCATTTACTTCCTATTCGTTTTGGGCATCGGCTGGGCGGCAAAGGCCCGGGTCTCAAACTCCATTGACTTCTTTTTATCGGGTAGGGGACTTCCGGCCTGGGTAACCGGGTTGGCCTTCGTTTCCGCCAATCTGGGTGCGGTAGAAATTATTGGTATGTCCGCCAATGGTGTGGAGTATGGCTTCCAGACCATGCACTACTTCTGGATCGGCGCCGTTCCCGCCATGGTATTTCTTGGCATCGTGATGATGCCGTTTTATTACGGCTCCAAGGTGCGCTCGGTTCCAGAGTTTATGCGCAAACGCTTTGGCAATGCAGCGCACTTGGTCAATGCAATTTCTTTCGCCATCGCGCAGCTGCTTATCGCCGGAGTGAACCTGTATCTCTTGGCCACCATCGTGGAAGCCTTGTTGGGCTGGCAGATGTGGGTATCTCTGCTGGTAGCAGGACTCATTGTGCTGTCCTACATCACGTTGGGTGGCCTATCGGCAGCGATTTATAACGAGGTATTGCAGTTCTTCGTCATCGTGGCTGCGCTCGCACCTTTGACGATTATCGGCCTTAACCGAGTCGGCGGATGGAGCGGCTTGAAAGATGCCGTTGCTGATGAATCGCACTTTCACACGTGGCCGGGCACGGAAATTTCCGGTTTCGAAAACCCCGTGTGGTCGGTCATCGGAATCGTCTTGGGTTTGGGCTTTGTGCTGTCTTTCGGCTACTGGACCACGAACTTCGTCGAGGTGCAGCGAGCAATGGCCTCAGATTCCATTTCCGCTGCTCGCAAGACTCCGATTATCGGTGCCTTCCCAAAGATGTTTATCCCATTCTTGGTGGTAATTCCGGGCATGGTGGCTTCGGTATCGGTTGCGGACCTGATGGAACAACGGGCTGAACCGAATGATGCCATCTTGTTGCTGATGCGTGATTTGCTGCCTAATGGCCTTTTGGGCGTGGCCATTGCGGGCTTGTTGGCATCCTTTATGGCTGGTATGGCCGCCAATATCTCTGCCTTTAACACAGTTATGTCCTATGACATCTGGCAAACGTATGTGGTTAAGGATCGTGAGGACGATTATTACCTCAAGTTCGGGCGATGGGCTACGGTAGCGGCGACGGCGATTGCGATTTTCACCGCGTTGTTGGCGAAAAACTTTGGCAATATCATGGATTACCTGCAAACGCTCTTTGGATTCTTTAATGCGCCGCTCTTCGCCACGTTCATCTTGGGCATGTTCTGGAAGCGGATGACTCCGCACGCCGGTTGGTCGGGCTTGGTTGCCGGTACGGCTTCGGCGATTGCGTTCTGGTACGTAGCTACCTTCACTGACGCCATTAATCTTCCGGGGCAGGGAACTGCGTTCGTTGCTGCTGGTGTCGCCTTCGTTGTGGATATCCTTGTGTCCATCATCGTCAGCATGTGCACCCAGCCCAAACCTGACAGCGAGCTTGTGGGCTTCGTCTCCTCCGTTACCCCAAAGGGTCACTTCGAGGACTACACCGAAAAGTCCCTGCCGTGGTACCAGCAAACTGTCCCACTGGGCATTATTTGCCTCGTCATTGCCGTCGGCCTCAACATCATCTTTGCCTAAGGAGTAGCTCATGTCTGATAAAAAACACGCAGGCGCGTTTGACTTGCGCAATGTGATTGGCGCCTTATTAGGCCTGTACGGAATTATTCTCATTGCTTGTTATTTCTTCCTTGACCCAGGCATTAACCCAGATACCGCCATGCCAAAAGAAGCAGCGGATAACTTGTGGGCAGGCCTCGGAATGCTTGCCGTAGCGGTACTATTCGCCCTTTGGGCCCGCTTTAAGCCCATTCGGATTCCAGGAGAAGAGTAATGGTTGATATCACCCATGCCACGCTTGCCGATGGCCGCGAGATCATCTACTTCGACGATCAGCCGCATTCCGACCGCGTGCTTGATGATGCCCGCGATATTCCCACCGTTGCTCCCGCTTCCGAAATGCGGCGCGATCCCTTGACGGGAGACTGGGTTGCTTTCGCCGCACACCGCATGAACAGAACCTTCATGCCGCCGGCAAATGAGAACCCTCTAGCCCCGACGCGGCCAGACCAACTGCCTACTGAGATTCCCAGCCCCAGCTATGACGTGGTGGTTTTTGAAAACCGCTTTCCCTCTTTCTCCATGGCCGCCACGATTGAGGAGCCGGATAATGATGAGCTCCTCGGCATGGTCCCGCGCCTGCCAGCCCATGCCCGTTGCGAGGTGGTGTGCTTTACCGAGGACCCAACCCTTTCATTCCGCGATTTGCCTGAATCCCGTATTCGCACCGTGATCGAGGCCTGGGCACACCGCACCGCCGCATTATCCGCCATCGACGGAGTGCAGCAAGTATTCCCCTTTGAAAATCGCGGGGAAGAAATCGGGGTTACCCTCCAGCACCCGCATGGCCAGATTTATTCTTATCCATTCCTTTCCCCACGGTTGCGCTCCATTGTGGATTCGGTTCGCGCCTATGACGGCGATCTTTTCCAGGATCTTCTCGATAGGGAACGGGAAGCTAGCAATCACATTATCGCGGAGACTGAGCATTTCACTGTCCTCGTTCCAGCGGCTGCTAAGTGGCCGCTGGAGGCGATGGTGCTACCGAACGAGGACGTCCCAGACTTTTCTGCGCTGAACGAAGAGCAACGCGCCGATTTAGCGCCCCTGTTGAAAAAGCTCTATTCCGCGGTTGACCGCTTCTTTGAAGGTGTGGAAAAGACCCCATACATTGCTGGATGGACCCAAGCGCCAGTGGATCCGTCTGTCCGCGAGGGCATCCGCATGCACCTGCAACTCTTTTCTCTCATGCGCTCGCCAAATCGCATGAAGTATCTTGCCGGGTCTGAATCCGCGCAGGGAGTGTGGATTAATGACACCACCCCAGAACGCATCGCTGCACGCTTTAAGGAGGTCTGGGATGCCTAATTGGTTTACTACGCGCACGGACGAGGAACTCGCAACCGCTGCCCATCGGCTTTTCGTGGAGACTTTCGCTGAAGATGAGGCAGGTGCTGCTGCCCCTGAGCCGGTGGGGGTGTGGGCGGCTCCAGGGCGGGTAAACCTCATCGGCGAGCATATTGACTATGCCGGTGGCGCATCCATTCCTTTTGCCTTGGAACAAAATACGGCCGTGGCCGTGCGCCCGCGTACAGATGGCGCAATTCGCATTGCATCGGAATTCGATGGTTCCGTAGCTCAGGCCTGTGTCCCGCTTTCTAGCGTGTGGCCGAGGCATCCCGCTGACTGGTCAGGCTACGTCGCTGGCACAATTTGGGCGGCGGTGGAAGCCGATCTATTGCAATGCGATGGACTCGATATCGCGATTGTATCGGACGTTCCCGTTGGCTCTGGTTTATCCAGTTCTGCAGCGTTGGAGTGCTCTATTGCCGTAGCGGCTTATGAGCTTGACCATGGGCATTTACCCGATGACGCTGCCCGCGCCGGGCTCGTTGAAGCCTGTATTCGCGCGGAGAACGAGGTGGTTGGCGCCTCCACCGGGGGACTGGATCAAAATGCCAGCCTCTTTGGGCAGCGTGGAAAGGCCTTATTCCTCGATTTTGCTACCGGTGCCGTCGAACGCATCCCATTCGATATCGCCTCCCAAGACTTGGTGCTGCTCATTGCGGATACCAACGCACCTCACACGCTTTCCGATGGCCAATACGCCTCCCGCCGCGGAGTTATCGATGACGTGCAATCCGCAGCTGGGTGCACCATCCGCGATATTCCGGATGCCGTGGACTTTGCCGCAATCGTTGCCGAAAAGTCCTCGGATTCGGCCGAGCTGTACCAAAGGCGCGTGCGCCATGTGGTGGAAGAAACCGAGCGCACCTTGAGCGCTGCTTCCGCCTTGTGCGCATCTGATTTGGACACATTTCGCCAGCTGATGCGCGATAGCCATGGCTCGCTGCGGGATCTTTACGAGGTCACAACGCCCGAACTCGACTCTGCTTTTAACGCGGCAGGTGAGCTCGGTGCGCGCATGACTGGCGGTGGCTTTGGCGGCGCAGTTATCGCCCTAATAGCGAAGAACGACGTGGACGCGACCGCGCAGGCTATTGAAGAAGCAGCGGCACAGCAGGGCTTTCCCGCTCCGACCTTCGTGGTGGCCCGCCCTGGAGAGGGCGCGCGCCGATTGCACTAAGCGTGCTGCGGCGGTAACCGTTACCGGGGCTTTACCGCCTTGAGCGCCTTGCTGATCCCGCTTTGCAAGGTAGGCCGCGATTGCTTCATGGGGTGGGCAATGGCGCGCAGCCCCATATACGCAATCTGATCGGCGGCGCGATTGAGCGGATCCCCAGCATGGCCGAGCACCCTGCGAATATCCACCTCGCAGGTGCCTTCGAGGTCGCCCCAGGCCTGTTGGAACCGGGAACGCGCGCCAGACGAGACACCGCGCCACCTGCGTCCAGATCGTGCCGCCTTCGAGCCTTTCTTGTGCACAATGTGGTTGACCGCATCCAATGCCGCAACAGAATCGGATTCGATGACAGCCTTTGTCGCACCTACCTTGAGCAGGTACTTTAACGCGAGCGTGAGCGCTTCTAGTTCCAGTTCGTCCGTGCTAGCTTTCGTCTCGCGGGTGCGCAGGCGGTAGTCACCGTTTCCCGCCACGAAACACATCGAGCCCTTGAATACGGTATCGGAGGAGGCGTCGGTAGCGATGCGCGCTACCGCGCCCGCCGGCCACGACGTCGTGTGCGAGAAGTTGGGCCACCATTTCGCCTCTGGCGTTTCGACGTGGTTGGCTTCTTTCTTTTTCGGGGCCTCGCCCAGCTTGCGCGCCTTCCGCGCGGTCAGGCCAGCTTGTTTGCGGCGTGCGGAGCTCGCGCTTGCCGATGCCCGATTCTCCCCCGCAAAGCTCCCCGTCACCGTATAGCCGCGCTTCTCGAGCGCCGCTCGGAGCGCATTTTGCCTGCGCCCGGTGACAATCCAGGTGCGCCCATCGATTCCGTGCAGGGCGCGTTGCAGCTCGCGTACCGCAACTTTAACGATATCGCCTTTTTTGATCTGGCCTTTGCGCACGAAGCGTGCCTGGGCGGTATTGACCGCAATGACCCACCCCTCGATGGTTCCATCCTCCGCTGAATCCCAGCGTTCATCCCACAACGCGATCGCCACATGGACCGGCGCAGATACCATGTCCTTGGTGATTTTGCGGGTGCCATAGGTGCGCGATTGCGTGCCGGTAAGTGCTGAGAGCTCGAGGGGTTCCATTGGTTCTAGTAAATCACGCCCCATTCCAGCGGTGAGCTGCACGCGCCTGATGTGGGCTCGATTCGTGAAGGTTCGCGATAGTTCTAGTACTCGTTGCGGTCCGGACCGCAACAGTGCCGCAAAGAGCTGTACGGTGGGCTGTTCAAAGGGCCCCTCAGAAGCTCCGCCAAAAGCTGCGCAAAGCCGCTTCAGCATACTCCGCAACCGGCAGCTCGAAGGCCTCCTCAGGGAGCTTCGCAAAATGTGCAGGGTCCTATGCAATATTTGAAGAAGATTTGCGATATTTGAGGCGCCAGTTTGCTCAGTTATTGCAGTGGAGGTTGACCATAGGAGGCTGACCTTCGAACTCTGACCAAAGCGACCGACTTCCGGGCCTTCGCAAAAGGTGTTAGTCGCCCGTCTCGTGGGATTGGCACCCGTTCGGTGCAGGTGTCCCGCAAGGAGCTCAGAATGTGACCATTTGGAGCATCACGCTCAGCAGTTTCTCCAAGAAGCGGCGAAGATAAAGAGCATGTTAAATCATGAGTTCATTAATCTTCGTTATGCAGGTTTAACTAGTCCTTACTATCCAGCGCTCTACTCAGGAGAACTAAAGCGGGTTGCACCCTGGATTGCAGTAAAAACAACGACGTGGGAAAGCTGGCCATGGCATAAGCAACAGTTGGCCCTTACTTTAGGGGCCGGCCTAAGTGCGCACAGGGCATCGTTGGTGGCTAAGTCAGCTGCGCGTATTTGGGGAATTTGGGTGATTCCTCGAAGAAACGAGATCATTGAACTTGCCTCGCCGTCAGGAAGTATCCCACCGCAAACGCAGTGGCCGCGAAAGTATTACCGAATGGCTCGGATAGAGGAAACAACGGTGGAAAGGGCTGGAGTCCGCGTGACGAATCCGGCGCGGACATGCTTGGATATCGCCAGGCTACATGGGTTTGCGGAGGGGCTTGTTGCGGTCGATTCCGCGTTACGTGCGGGCCTGGTTTCGGTAGAAGATCTGAAGGAAACACGGGCAGCGATGGCTCGGATGAAGGGGCCTATCCCCATGAAAATGGTAGTCAAGCATGCGTATGCCGGTTCCGAATCACCGTACGAGTCGCTTTTGCGGGCGTTAATTATTGAAAGGATTCCCGCTGCCACTGTGTATCCTCAATTTCGCGTATTGGGAAAGTATCGGGCTGACTTATGTATCGATGGGTGGCTCATTATCGAGGTCGACGGGGACACTAAGTACGACGGTACGTATGGGACAGCGCCGGAAACAGTGGTCAAGGAACAGATGCGCCGGCAACGAGAAATCGAAAACCAGCAATTTACGGTATTGAGATTTGGGCCAAAAGAGCTGGTCAATGACCCGAATAGGGTCGTAGAGACAATAGTTGAATACCTGGAGCGAAAGGCGGGAAAAGTAGCGTAGATCACCCCCGCAGCACCCCTTGCCATAAATGTTGTTGAACAACCTCCGGGGGAGCAATTATGATGATGCGAATCACATTTAGGAGAGACCGGCGTCACGAAAGGTGAAATTAGTGAGTGCTGAAAAACAGGCTTCCGCCCCGCCCAAGGGCATCGGCGCCATGGCAGGCGCCATGTTCCTCATGGCTACCTCGGCTATCGGTCCGGGCTTTTTGACCCAGACTTCGGTCTTTACCGTCCAGATGGGCGCTTCTTTTGCCTTCGCGATTGCGCTGTCCATCCTCGTGGACATTGCCATCCAGCTCAATGTGTGGCGCGTGCTCTGCGTGACGGGAATGCGCGCCAATACCTTGGGAAATACTGTCCTGCCCGGCTTGGGCTGGGTTCTCGCAGGCTTCGTCTTTTTCGGCGGTGCGATTTTTAATATCGGTAATATCGCCGGCGCAGGCTTGGGCTTGAACGCGATGCTGGGCATCGATGCCCGCATCGGTGGCGTCATTGCGGCGGCGATTGCGGTTTTCATCTTCCTCTCCCGCCGCGCTGGAATGGCGTTGGACCGTCTCGTGGCCGCCCTGGGCGCGGTGATGATCCTGCTCATGCTGTATGTGGCCATCGTCAGCCAGCCGCCGGTAGGGGAGGCGCTGAAGAATACCGTCGCGCCGGGTGAAATCGATTTCTTCGTCATTACCACCATCATCGGCGGTACCGTCGGCGGCTATATTACTTTCGCCGGCGCGCACCGGTTGATCGATGCAGGCTTATCCGGCGTTGAAAACGTCAAGAATATTACGCGGACCTCCGTCAGCGGCATCATCGTCACCGGTATTATGCGCATGCTGCTCTTCTTAGCGGTATTGGGTGTGGTGGCTACCGGCGTCACGCTAAAAGAAAATAATACCGCCGCCGATGCCTTCTACCACGCGGCCGGTGAATTCGGCCTCCGTGCATTTGGCATGGTGCTTTTTGCCGCGGGCCTGTCTTCCGTCATCGGCGCCGCCTATACCTCGGTATCCTTCGTGACCACCCAGGAAACCCCGGCCCGGACCCGTAATATCTTCACCGTTATCTTCATTGCGGTCTGCACGGTCATTTTTGTAATAATCAATTCCGCGCCGCAAAAGCTCTTGATCTTCGCCGGTGCGATTAACGGGCTCATCCTTCCCATCGGCTTCGCGCTGGTGATGTGGGTAGCTTGGCGCCGCAAGGATCTGCTGCAGGGTTATAAGTATCCAAAGTGGCTGCTTATCCTTGGCGGCTTGGCCTGGTTGCTTACCATTTTCATCGGCCTCCGCGCAGTCTCAGGAATCACAGCAATATGGGCATAATGCACACGCCAGAAGAGGTGCGCGAGTTCGCGCGCACCCACGAGATGACCACCACCGCCGGGCACGCGCGGGGCTACATGCAGGCCAACCTGCTCTCGCTGCCCAGCGCATACGCCTTCGACTTCCTGCTCTTTGCCCAGCGCAACCCCAAGCCGTGCCCCATCGTCGGTGTACTTGAGGCGGGGCAGTACACCTCGGATCTGCTGCCTGGTGGCGATATTCGCACCGATATTCCGGCCTATCGCATCTTTGAAAACGGTGAGCACACGGCCACGCTTGCCGATGCCACCTCCTATTACACCCCCGACATGGTCAGCTTCCTCATCGGCTGTTCGTTTACCTTTGAAACGGCGTTGGTGGATGCGGGTATAGAGATCGCGCATATCGAACAGCAGCGCAATGTGCCGATGTACCGGACGAATATCCCCACTACTCCTGCGGGCGTATTCTCCGGGCCAATGGTGGTATCGATGCGCCCGATTCCGGCATCGCAGGTCTCCGATGCGGTGCGCATTACCTCCCGCTATCCGTCCGTGCATGGTGCACCGGTGCATGTGGGGGATCCGGCGGCTATCGGCATCGCGGATTTAGCACACCCAGACTTTGGTGATGCGGTGGATATTCCAGAAGGTTGCCTGCCCGTCTTTTGGGCGTGTGGGGTTACCCCGCAGGCCATCGTGATGGAATCAAAGCCAGAGCTGGCCATTTCCCATGCGCCGGGCAAGATGCTGGTGACCAATGCCCGCGATGCGGAGTACCTCATCCCTTAGGCATTTACCCCGCCGCTTACTTAGTCTGTGAAGGACAAGATGGTATCGCAGGTTTCTAAGAGGCTATCGCGCAAGTGCGTGGTGGCCTCTTCGCGTTTTCCGTCCGCGATGAGCGTGGCTACAGCAACGTTGTCTTGAATGTGCTCGGCGTGCAGCTGCGGGTAGCGCGGGATGACCAATAAGAAGGTAAGCCGCATGCGCGCGAGCAGGTTGCTCATCTGCTCATCCAAGGTAGCGGAACCTAGCCCTGCTACCAGTGCTTGGTGGAAGCGCTGGTTAATGGAGGAGACTTCCTGGTGCTTATTGCGCCTTGCGCACTCGAAGGCGGAGGAGGCGAGGGAGATGAGCGAGGGGGCATCGGCAAATGCGCCCCACCGCACGGCGGCCGGCTCGATGGCGGCGCGAGCGGCGAATAAATCGCGGATATAGGCGGCATCCGGGGTGGCGATGAAGACGCCGCGGTGGGGGATGCGCTCGACCAGGCGCTCGGCGGCGAGCGTGGTAAAGGCCTCGCGGAGGGTATTGCGGGAGCAACCGAATTGCTCGGCCACCTTTACCTCACTGAGCTGCTCGCCGGGCTGAAAATTGCCGGCCGACATCTCTTGGCGCAAAGCGGTGGCGACGGACTGGGAAAGCATGACCCTCACCTTACTGAATGGGTGAGGCGTCAACGGCCATTCCGTATGACTTAAAGATCTAAAAGTTCTAAAGAGGTGGCAAAGTTCTAAAGGATCTAAACTGAAACCATAGTTCTAAAGGATCTAAATGGGAGGTCTGTCAGAGTGATTCCGGATAAGAATCCTTTTCGCCCCAGTTTCGGCGCGTCGCCGGTGCAGCTGGCCGGGCGCGAATTTGAAATCAGCTCGTTTAACTATGGGCTCCTGGGTGGCGTGGGCGCCATGCAGCGCGCCTTGCTGGTCAGCGGTACGCGCGGGGTGGGCAAAACGGTACTTCTCAATGAGTTTGAAGAATCCGCGCGCCGCCTTGGGTGGGTTGTCATCCGCGCCTATGCGGATGCCCAGATGGTGGCGCAGCTGCGCGATTCCACGATTCCGGAAGCCATAGAGGAGCTGGACTATACGGAGACTCCGGGCCGAAAGATCACGGGATTTTCTGTGGCGGGCGTGGGATCTGTAACGACGCAATTGCCCCACAACCAGGCCCAACCCAGCTTGGTTTCGCGGCTGCGCAGCCTCCTGAAGGCCGCGCGTGCGCATGATGCGGGCGTCCTATTGACCGTCGATGAGGTGCAAGCGGCCAGCGTGGATGAGCTTGCGCAACTTGCCACCGCCATCCAGGATCTCATTCGCGACGAGTACGATATTGCCTTCGCCGCCGCGGGATTGACGTTTGGGGTAGAAGAGCTATTGGAGCACGAGGGCACCACCTTTTTGCGCCGCGCTCAACGGCTGGATTTGGGGCTGCTTGATGATGCCACCGTAGCCGAAACCTTGCAGAGCACCGCCACCGCGGCTGGGCGCGGTTTCAGCGAGCGCGCTTTAAAGGAGGCGACCGCATTGGTGCAGGGGTATCCGTACCTATTGCAGCTGGTCGGTGCTTTGGCGTGGACCCGTGCGGTACTCGATGGGGCGGATGCCATCGAAGAGCGTCACGTGTCCTCTATTGCGCGCGAGATTCCAGCGCATATGGGCAACCAGGTGCACAGGATTGCGTTGAAGAATGTTCCTGACGCCCAGCGCGCTTTTCTCAACGCCATGGCGGAGCTGGAATCCGAACACGGGGCTGATATTCCCACCGGTGCCATCGCGGCGCACCTGGGCAAGACTCCCAATGCCATTTCCATGGCCCGCAAGCTGCTTTTAGAACGCGATCTCATCGCTAGCCGCAGCTACGGAACCGTGCATTTCCTTTTGCCCTACCTTGGCGAGTATTTGCGCAGCACGCGCTAGTCGATGGTCGCAATCACCGTCGCGGAATCCAGGCGGTCGCCCTCTTCAGCGAGGATCTTGATGGTGCCGCCGCGCGGGGCCTTGATGGCAGATTCCATCTTCATGGCCTCGACCGTGGCGATGGAATCTCCTTCGGAGACGCTATCGCCATCGGATACATTCCAGGCCACGAGGTTGGCCTCGAAGGGGGAGGTGACCGCGTTATCGTCGCTGGACTGTGCCCCGGCCGTCGAGGGAGCGGTGGCAGTGGCACCAGAATCACCCGCGGCGCCCGCGCCAGCGCCGGCACCAGCACCAGCGAGGAAGTCCATGGGCACGCCGATATTGACGAGTTTGCCATCGATTTCCACCGCTACCGTCCGGCGCTTGGTGTAGATGGCCTCGACCTTGTCTACCCGGTTGGCGGCAGAGGGCCGGTAGTTGTGGTCGAGCCAGTCGGTGAACACGCCGATGTCGCTGGCACCCGCATCGGCCTCGGCGGAAGACGGGGTGCCAATAAGTGCTGGCTCGTCCATCATGTCGCGGTGGAAGGGCAGCACGGTGCGCACGCCGGAGACGTCGAATTCGCGCAGCGCCTGGCGCGAACGGGCGAGGGCCACCTCGCGCGTGGGGCCCCAGACGATGAGCTTGGCAATGAGCGAGTCATAGTACGGCGGGATAATGGATCCCGAGCGGACAGCAGAATCGACGCGGATGCCGGGGCCGGTGGGCGGCTCGAAGGAGACGATGGTGCCGGGGCAGGGGGCAAAGCCGTTGAGGATGTCTTCGGCATTGATGCGGAACTCGAAGGCGTGGCCGGTGGAGGCTGGATCCTCAGAGATAGACAGAGGCTCGCCCGCGGCGATGCGGAATTGCTCGGCGATGATATCGGTGCCGGTCACCACCTCGGTTACGGGGTGCTCGACCTGGACGCGGGTATTGACCTCCAAGAAGGAGATGGTGCCGTCCTCGGAAACGATGTATTCCACGGTGCCGGCTCCGGTATAGCCCACGTGGGAGCAGATGGAGCGGGCACCTTCGATGATGCCGGTGCGCTGGGCATCGGAAAGCGCAGGTGCCGGGGCCTCCTCGATGAGCTTTTGGAAGCGGCGCTGGGTGGAGCAATCGCGGGTGCCTAGCACGCGGACGTTGCCGTGGGTATCCGCCAGGACCTGCGCCTCTACGTGGCGCGGGTGGGTCAGGAACTTCTCCACGTAGCACTCGGCGCGGCCGAATGCCTCCATAGCCTCGCGCCCGGCGGAGTTGAACGCGCCTTCGATCTCATCCATGGAGTCCACGACTTTAAGGCCGCGCCCGCCGCCGCCATAAGCGGCCTTGATGGCAATCGGCAGCCCATGCTCCTCAGCAAAGGCGCGGGCCTCCTGCCAATCATCAATCGGATCGGAGGTGCCCGGAGCCAGGGGCGCGCCGACCTCTTCGGCCACGCGGCGCGCGGCAATCTTATCGCCCAACAGCTCGATGGACTCCGGGGATGGGCCGATCCACACCATGCCGGCATCGGTGACGGTGCGGGCAAAGTCGGCGTTTTCGGAGAGGAAACCGTAGCCCGGGTGGATGGCATCGGCGCCGGTGCGCACGGCGATATCCAGCAGCGCCGGGATATTCATGTAAGTATCGGCGGCGGTATTGCCGGGCAGCGCATAGGCTTCATCGGCAACCTGGGTGTGCAGGGCACCGGCGTCGGCCTCGGAATAAATGGCGACGGACTTAATACCCAAGTCGCGGGCTACGCGGGCGATGCGCACGGCGATTTCGCCGCGGTTAGCAATGAGGACGGTTTTAATCTGCATTTTCTTCTCCAGTATTTAAAGCTTGGGGTGTCACGAGGCGGAAGGTCACGCGCGCGCCGGGCGGGAGCTGCGCGGCGATGTCGATATCTTCTTCCAGCACGGTGGCGATGACGGGGTAGCCGCCGGTGACGGCGTGGTCGCGCAGGAAGACCACCGGCTTGCCATTCGGTGGGATCTGGATGGAACCGGCCACCATTCCCTCAGAGGGGAGCTCGCCGTCCTTCACGCGCTGCACGGTGATTTCGGAAGCCCCTGCGCTGTCTTTAGCCCCGGAAAGCCGCAGGCCAACGCGGTTGGAATCAGAGGAGACGACCCATTCGGTATCCAGGAAGGTAGAGATATTATCGCCAAACCAGTCATCGCGCGGGCCTAGCACGCAGCGCAGTGTCGCGCGCGTTTTTCCGGCGGAGTCAGCGGATACGCGCAGGGGGTTGACCAATTGTGCATCCGTCATGCCGGTCGAGCGCGGCAGCACGCCGATGACATCGCCGGTGGTGACGGGATCAGGGCCGAGGCCGGAGAGGATGTCGGTGGCAGAGGAGCCGAGTTCGGATTCAGCAATGATGCCGCCGCGAATGGCCACGTAGTTGCGCATGCCCACCGTTGCGGCACCGACCGTCACGGTCTGGCCAGCGGTTACGAGCACCGGGCGGGCGAGGTGCACGGGCATCTCACCCAGGCGGACGCGGGCGGTGGCGCCGGTAACGCAGATGACGGTATCGGTCAGCGCGCGCAGCTTAATGCCACCGATATTTTCTAGCACCGTAGCTCCCCGCGGGTTGCCAACGGCGACATTCGCGGTTGCCGCGGCGGCGTGGTCGGCGGCACCGGAGGGTGTTACGCCCAAGTCACCTACGCCGGGGCGGCCAAGGTCTTGAAAAAGCGTGAGCAGGCCGGCATCGAGGACCTCCATGCGGGGCAGGCGGGCCGGCGAGCGCTTGGATTCCGCGCTGCGATCCACCAAGTCCGGTAGCTCGTCCACTGCGCGGTAGCGCACGCGGTCACCGGGCTGCACCAGCGCGGGTGGGTTAGCGTGTGAATCCCACATCGGGGTATTGGTGGTGCCGAGCAACTGCCAGCCACCTGGGGAAACGCGCGGGTAGACCGCGGAGAACTCGCCCGCGATGCCCACGGCGCCAGCCGGAACGGCGGTGCGCGGATCGGAGCGGCGTGGCACGGCCTTGGCCTGGGCCGGATCAGAAGGCGCGCAGTAGGTAAAACCGGGGGCAAAACCACCAAAGGCGGCGGTCCACTCGGTAGAGGTATGCCAGTCAATCAAGGCCTCGCGCGACATGCCGAGGAGCTCGGCGGCGGCGTCGACATCTTCGCCATCGTAAAGCACGTCGATGTCTACCGTGCGCGTCTCCTTCGCGGTAGCGGCGGCAGGGGAGAAGTCCGTCAGGAACTCCGCGGCCGCGCGCGCGGAATTCGGCGCCTCAAAGGTAATGAGCAACGTGGTGGCGGCGGCAATGCAATCCACCTGATTCTTGAGCGGTTTAGCGGACAGCGCCGCGTGCCACGCCATGACCTGCTCGAGCCCGTCCAAATCAATGAGGAGGGCGCGGGTGCCAACGAAGTGAATATGCGGCATTAGATAAAGCTCCGAATATCGATTCCTTCCGCGCTGAGGCGTTCGACCACACCGCGCAGCAGTTTCACGGAGCCCGGTGAGTCACCGTGGGTGCACACGGATTGGGCATCGACATCGAGCGTGGTGCCATCGATGGCGGTAATAGAGCCGGTTTGGGCGACTTCCAGCACGCGCTTGACGACATCCCCTTCATCCCCCATTACCGCATTGTCCTGTTTGCGGGAGACCAGCGTGCCATCGGGGTTGTAGTTGCGATCCGCGAAGGCCTCGCGGATGACGGTGAGGCCTTGGGATTCTGCAATATCGACCGCGAGGCCGCCCGGCAGCAGCATCACGGGGAGGTCACCGAAGGCCTTGATGCCTGCGATAACTCCCTTGGCTTGTGCCTCGTCCTTGACGATGGTGTTGTACATCGCGCCGTGCGGCTTCACATAAGACACCCGCGTGCCATTGGCGCGCGCCAGCGCATCGAGCGCACCAATTTGGTAGGTGACCTCGTCCGCGAGCTCCGCCGCGTTGTAGTCGATAAAGCGGCGGCCAAAACCGGCCGGATCGTTATAGCCCACGTGTGCTCCGACCGTTACTCCCGCACGCGCTGCAGCCTTAAGGGTCTGCGCAATGGAGTGCGGGTCACCGGCGTGGAAGCCGGTGGCGACATTGGCGGAGGAGACCATCTCCAGCATCGCGGCATCATCGGCTACCGGGTTGCCAGCGGTGGTTTCACCCAAGTCCGCGTTGAGATCAATGTGGAGCGAAGCCATTCAACACCATCCTTAATTGTTGAACAATAAGTGTGGTTCCAAGTGTAACCCGTGCCACTGCCATTTGTGAAGGCGGTTACTTTTTGGGCGGAGTGGTGTCGGTGGAACAGCTCCTTTCCGGACAGACCGAGGGCAAGGCAGAAAACTAAGACTCCACGGCGGCTTGGGGTTTGACCTGGAGGACAGAGGAGATAATCCCTTCTGCCTCTTCGCGGGAGCTGGCCTCGTGCAGCTGGGCGCGGAAATCCTCCTTCATGATGGCGCGGGCGAGGGTGGACAGCAGCTTCAAGTGCTGTTTCCCAGCGTCATCGGGCACGGCGATAAGGAACGCTAAGCTCGTGGGTCCTTCTCCGGTGCCCCAGGTGATGCCACCTTCGGGAAGCCGGGCGAAGGCCAGCGTCGGTGTGGTAACCCCAGCAGAACGAGCATGCGGGATTGCCACGCCGTGGCCCACGCCGGTGGAGTGTTGGGACTCGCGGACAAGGGCGGCATCGGCAACCGCAGTGGCTTCGCTAATGCGGCCATCGGCTGCGGCGAGGGAAACGAGCGACTTGATGACGGCCTCGGAGTCATTACCGAGTGGCTCATCGAGGCTGATGGTGGAGGCATCGAGAAGCGGGAGCGCGGTGGACTCCGCCGTGGCCTCGTCCGATTCCGGGGAGCGTTGCGTCAGGCGAATGAGCAGGAGCATGAGCGCAGCACACACGGCAACGCCGCAGAGCATGGATACGAAGAACCACGCCACCTGATCCACCGCGCCGAGGACGGCGACGATCGGGCCGCCGTGCATGACATGATCTTGGACCCCGAACGCGCCAGCCATGGCACCGGCCACAGCACCGCCCACCACGTTGGCCGGGATGACCTGCAGGGGGCGCGCTGCGGCTAGGGGAATGGCGCCTTCGGTGATGCCGAAAAATCCCATGAATAGCGCGGCGATACCGGAATCCGTTTCCGCCTTATTGAACCAACCCCGGCGCAGGAGGGTAGCCACGCCCACTGCGAGCGGCGGGACCGCAATCGCGGCGGCGGCCATACCCATCGGGGCCGCATTTCCCGCAGCGATCATGCCGCCACCAAACAGGAAGGCAGTCTTATTGAAGGGCCCGCCCATATCGAAGGCGATCATCGCACCGATGATAAGACCCAGCACAATCGCCGACGAGCCCTGCAGCCCACCGAGGTATTCGGTCATGGCCTCGAAAGCGCTGGCAATCGGCGCGCCGATGAAATAGATGAAGGCTAGGCCCACTATCAGCGTGGTGAAAATCGGGATGACGATAATCGGCCAAATCGGCGCGATGAATTTGTGCACCGGAATCTTCTTGATCGCAAGGGCCACGTAGCCGGAGAGAATACCGGTGACGATACCGCCCAAGAATCCGGCGCCAGCCTCGGACCCGTACAGCGAGCCGGTTGTGGCGATGAGCCCGGTAATAAGGCCTGGCGCTAACCCCGGCCTATCCGCGATGCCAACGGCAATGTAGCCAGACAAGACCGGCACCATCAGCGAAAATGCCAGGCCACCGAGCTCATTGAGCGTATTCCAGAAGCTATCTTCAGGAATCGAGAGCCCCTCCGGCGTGGGCGTGCCGCCCAAGGACAGCGCCACAGCGATGAGCAATCCGCCGGTGACCACAAAGGGAATCATGTGGGAAACGCCATTCATCAGCGCCTTGTACATGGTCTGCCCAATACCGCGCAGCCCCGCATCTTCCGCGGCGTCCTCCGCCTCGCTTTCCGATGCCCCCTCATCCTCACCCTTCCACGCTGCCGCCTCCAATGACTTGGTTAACAGCTGTTCGGGGTGCTTGATGGCTTCGTCCACGCCGGTGGCCACCAAGCGCTTGCCGTGGAATCGGTCCTTTGCAATGACGGTATCGGCACCGATAACAATCGCATCGGCTTCCTCGATGTCCTGTGTACTGAAGCTGCCTTCCACACCGATGGAACCGTGCGTTTCAATCTTGATGCGGTAGCCCAGCTTTTCGGCGGCGGCCTCCAAGTTCTCGGCGGCCATATAGGTATGGGCGATACCCGTTGGGCACGCCGTGATGGCGAGAATGAAAGGCGAAGAATCTGATGTGCTCATACTCTTATTAAAGGCACCTGCTTAAACGAGCACAAGGAGATTGGAAGGTTCTTTGTGCAGAGTCCGGCGTGCAGGGTCCTATGCGCATCCTCCTCTGCGTCAATTGAGGGCGCGATGCGATTTTTGAGGGGCGACTTTGCTCAAATTGAGCATGGGACCTATAGCATCGCGGAGATCGCACCAGTGTTGACCGGCGGTACCCTAGAAACAGAACCGAAACCGCCCGCACTTGGGCACACGAATGAATCGTGCCCACTTGAAATGAAGAAAGCCGCATTGTGAGTACAGCATCGCCGGATAATATCCTGCTCTACCTGCCAGAAAAGGAAGAAGAGCAGATTCGGGAGATCTTTGCAGGTCTTGCAGAGCGCGGATTCCCCGTGCAACACCAGCGCCCGCATATTACGGTGACCTTCGCGCAGGAGATGGATCCTCACGTTGTGGAGCTTGCCGCGGAGCTTTTACCGGCGGTTATTCCGGCGACGTTTCGGCGCGTGGGAAACGTCATCTTCGGCACCAAGCGGAAACGAACCGTGGCTTGGTTATTAGAGACCAGCGATGAACTCGAAATAGCAGCGCGGAAGATTAGCGCCGCCAATCCCGAGGGCCGCGGACCGCGCTGGACGCCGCATCTGACGATGGGTCTGCGCTTACCGCGCGAGGACGTGGGCGGCTATTTAACCGCGATGGATGAACTGACGTCCTCGCATTTCAAGGAACTTAACGCAGTAGAAGCTGCGTATTGGCGCCCGCGCACGCAAGAAAAGACCGTGCTAGCGGCAGGCTAGCCAGCTCATGACATTAAGCTCCTGAGCTCGAACTCGCGGCGGTACGCCGTATTGATGTACTCCCGTGCCGCCATCATTTGCAGCGTTCCATACTTAGAATTGGACGGATCGACCAAGAGCTCGCACTTTTGCAGAGCTTCATGCTGCGCCACCGTGTCCGCGGTATCCAGACACATGAGATCGATGCCGTCGCCGTAGCGGGAGTAAAACGCCGTGGCAACGTCGAGCACATTCGGCCGGTCAGCTTTCGCGCGCGAGAAATCGACCGAATAGGCAAGGTCAACATCATTCGCATTGGTGGCATCTACGTGCGCGCTGCCAAAAAGAACCAGCAGGTCAATGCCGGTATCCAAGCAGAATGACTCCAAGGACCCGTTATCGGCCTCAGCGCGCAACCGCGCGGCAAGCTGTGCTGGAGTGCTCATAACCATCACCTTACCAACGACCTCAGCAGGCAGAGACGCGCAGAATTGCGGTGTGCTTAAAGCAATGCCTGAATTTCGCGGGCGACGCGCAAGACGGTGAGGTCCTGGCCCGGATTGCCGATGACCTGCACCGCGTCACCCACTCCCGTGGTCTCCGTCGTGCGCAGCGGGACAGTGATCGCCGGCCAGCCCAATACATTGAATGGCTCGGTCCAGCGGCGCAGGCTGGCAGCAGAATCCGCAGTATTTTCTGCAGTGATGTCGTCCCACCTGATCGGGCCGGCGTCGAGGGTGGGGGTGAGGATGATGGGGGAGGCATCGACAAGCGTTAGTGCTTTCGTGCGCAGTTGTTGTACCTGCTGTGCTGCAGCGTCGTAGTCTGCCTGAGTAATATCCTGCCCGCCGAGGACGCGCTCCAAGATGACGCCCTGGTACTTATCCCGCTGGTCAAGATAGGGCTGGTGGACGTCGTAAGCCTCCTTGAGGCGCATCGGCGCGTAGAGCTTCGCGGTGGTAGCGATGGTGGATTCGAGCTGGGAGTAATCGAGGCGCTCCACGGCTGCGAACGTGGAATCCTGCAGCGCAGACAGCAGACCAGCAAAGCGCTCACCTTTGGTCGTCAATGCGGAAATATCCATGGTGGCCACGTTCTCGGCCGGAGTCGGTTCTTCATTCACCGTGGCTAGCAGGGCCTGCTCGATGAGCTCTATGGAGGTGGCGAAGAATCCGATGCAATCGAAGCTCGGCGCGAAGGGGAAGACGCCATCGAGCGGGATCGTACCGGTGGTGGGCTTAAATCCCAGCACGCCCTGGCTGGCGGCCGGGACGCGCACGGAACCGGCGCTATCGGAACCCACCGTGAGCTTGAGCGCCCCAGACGCAACTAGCGCCGCCGACCCAGAGCTGGATCCGCCGCCGCAGACCTGCGGATCGCGCGGATTGATGACGCGGCCATACGCGGAGGCATCACCCAAGATGCCATAGGAAAATTCCTGGAGGTTGGCCTTGGCCACGGGAATCGCGCCGGCATCCATTAGCCGCTGTGCCACCGTGGCGTTCTTGGTCGGAACTGGTCCCGTATCAACGTTGGTGCCACAGGTCGTTGGCACCCCGGCGATATCCACGATGTCTTTAAAAGCAACAGGCAATCCGCGCAGCGTAAGCGCAGTATCTACGGCATCCTCATCATAAGGAATGGTGGAAATCACCGCGTTAAAATCTTGCTGTGCCTGGGTCAGGCGGTCAGAAATTGAAGGCATGGCGGGGCGAATTCCTTTCCACGACGGTTTATACCGTTTACAGGGTGACTTGCTGCTTTCCAGGGTACAGCTGGTGAGCACGGAGGAATTGAAGCTATGCCACACGCTGAAACCGTGGCGGTCTTCACCGACCAAAAGTAGGCTCGAGACATGACGCGAAAAATTATTCTGGACTGCGACCCCGGCCACGATGACGCGGTAGCCCTGCTCTTGGCTATGGGCAATCCCAACATCGATCTGCTGGGCATTACCACCGTCGGCGGCAACCAGACCTTGGACAAGGTCGCCCGCAATGCCCTGGTCGTCAAGGAAATCGCCGGTCATCCGGAGATTCCGGTCTACGCCGGCTGCGATCGCCCGCTCGTGCGCCCCGTAGAAGTTGCCGAGGTTATCCACGGCTCCACCGGCATGGATGTCAATGGCGTCGAGCTTCCGGACCCAAGCACCGCGCTTGCCGATGCCCACGCCATCGACTTCATCATCGACACCGTCATGTCCCACGAACCCGGCACCATTACCTTGGTTCCAACGGGTCCGTTGACCAATATCGCTATGGCCGCGCGCAAAGAACCGCGCATCGTAGAGCGTGTCAAAGAGGTTGTGCTTATGGGCGGCGGCTACCACGAAGGCAATTGGTCCCCCGTTGCCGAATTCAATATCAAGATTGATCCTGAGGCGGCACATATCGTCTTCGAAGAGCCGTGGCCGGTCACGATGGTGGGGCTAGATCTGACCCACCAGGCACTGGCCACAGCCGGGGTCGAAGCCGAAATTAAGTCATTGGATACACCCGTGTCGGACTTTGTTGTCGGCCTCTTCGGCTTCTTTCGTGACGCGTATCAGCAAAACCAAGGCTTCACGGATCCTCCGGTTCACGATCCGTGCACCATCGCCTACCTCATCGATCCGAGCATCGTGCAAACGCGCAAGGCGCCCGTGCACGTCGAGCTCGCCGGCGCACTAACCACCGGCATGACCGTGACTGATTTGCGGGAGCCCGCCGATGACACTTGCCATACTCAGGTCGCTACCAAGCTGGACCATGTGGGCTTCTGGAAATTGGTAACCGAGGCCCTTAAAAATCTCGGCTAGACCACATACTGCGGTCAAAACCGAAAAAACAGCCACATTATCGCCTCTGAATCACTAGTCTCAGGCCATAACGTGGCTGTTTTGTACTCTTGTATTCACTTCGTCTGGCATTGTGCTCTTTCAGAGAGTCTTTAAGCAATTTCGTGAGATTCTTTTTGAAAGGAACCGATATTTGGCGCCACAAGCATAAGTGCTTTCTCACGAAACTCTCGAATTGAGGTTTCTAGACCAATGCCAGCGAAAGTTACAGGGTGCCCATCGAGAAAGAACGATAACGCCTCATCCGCTTGGTTTTGTCCCGTGGAAGCATAAAGCATGATGCCCTGAGCGGTTTCCCATTCCTCGCTGAAGGTTTCTTGGCTGCGTAAGTATGCGTAAAGCTGATAAAGATGAGAGCTTTTAATAGATTCGTTTCCTACGCGATTCTCAGTGAACAAATGCGTGAACTTGGCATCAATAACTGTAATTTCACCTTCTGGTGATCGCAGAATGATATCTGTCTGCATGCTCGGTAAATAGCTGGGAGCTTGTTGAACATTCCAATTTAAGCGTTTACCGCTGCTTACTTTCCAGCCGAAAGGGCTGAGATGGTAATGGAACAGGCCGAATAGAGCTTTTTCGAACAGCTTGCGGAGTTCGTCTTGCGTGAAGTGTTTTCTGCTGAACCGAGGAAGGGCGTCGTTTCCGCGAGTGGGCACGGCTAGTTCCAGAAGCAGTTTAGCCACGGCAACTGGTTTCTTATCTGCAGGAGAAAGCCTGGCACGAGGAAAAGCCGCCGTTTTTGGCTCGGGAACCCCCATTTGAGCAAGTCTTTGACCCAGTATCTTGCACCGGTGCGCAGCGTCACCACTACCTACGTTTGACAGGATATGTCCTGCATACTCGAGGGCGTAACGAAGGAATCGGTTAATTTCGCTATTGATGGTTAGTTCATTGAACTCACAAGCAATGAGACCCTTTTCTAAGAGTTGGTGGCGGGCGGTTTCATACATGTTTATTCGGCCTCGCACCCGGGTTATATTTCGTTCGGTGAGGGTAAAGCCGATGCTCAATTCTCTCCGAAAGCGCCTTTCTACAGCGTCACACAGCATTGTTCCGATGAGCTCTGGAAGCTCAACTCCCGCTTCTTCCACGGAGGAATTGGATATGTGTCCATCAATGAAAGTCTGTGAAGCGTATAGCTGGAGCATCCATACACTACGGATCGGAACGTATATGTCCTCCGGTTTTATGGAACTATCCTGTGAGGACATCGAGGGCCTGCTCGCGCTTCGAAGGATTATCGAACCAGTATTCCCCTATGAGCGGCTTAAGATCCGAGGTCACTACCTGGTTAAACCACTCAATAGTGGCTTCGTAAGAACTGTCTGTTAGCTTTCGGCGCGGAGTAACAAAGCTATGTCCGATGAGGTAATCATCACCAAGATTGAAATCATCGCGGATTAGTTGATTAACCTCCTCGATCCTCCGGGCAATTTCGGTGAGTGCTTGGCCATTGCGATTACGGTTGGAAACACAGAAATTGCGCCAGGTGGATCCCAATTGTGGAACGAGATTTACGAAGGCGAACCTGCGGCGTAAAGCCATATCTACCATGGCAAGTGACCTGTCCGCTTGGTTCATAGTGCCGATGACATAAAAGTTATCGGGTAGGAAGATTGCTTCTCCTTCCTGGCTATAAAGCGTGGTAAGTGCATTTTCGGGGTTTCTCTTATCAGCTTCTAAGAGGGTGAGCATCTCTCCAAAAATTTGCGCTGGATTGCCGCGGTTAATCTCTTCAATTACCACTACGTGTGGATTGGAGTCGTTTTCCTTAGCCTTTTCTACCGCATGGAGGAACGGTCCGTCTCTCAGTTCAAGCTTTCCATTGCTGCTGGGGCGAAAGCCTTGAACGAAGTCCTCATATGAAGTAGAAGGATGGAACTGAACAGAAGTGACTAGTTCTTCTGCATCCGACTTGCACAAGATATATGCCAAGCGACGTGCAAGCCATGTCTTTCCTGTACCCGGTGGTCCTTGGAGAATCAGATTCTTCTTTTCTTTCAGGCGCTCCAGCATAAGCTCGAGATCGTCTTTCGGAATAAAACAGCCTTCTTCTATTAGTTTAGGGATGGTAAAGGGGTCTTCTTCCGACGAAGACTCTGCAGTTTGGGTAGTAGCATCTGTTGGTTCTTGGTTGAAAACCCATGCTTCATAAGACAACCGGGGAAAGTTGGCTGGTTCGATCTCGGCGGTAGTAAGCCATTCTCGAATGTCATCGAGCGTGAGCAAATAATCTTTACCCGTTGAAACATTCTTCTGAATATTGATTCCTAATGCGGAGTCTTGGGCAAGATACTTGGTGATAACTGAATCAAAAGTCAGGAAGTAGAGTGGACGCGCCCAAAACAATGCCATGGTGTATGCCGTGATCGATCGATCTTTAGTCATCACGTCGAAATCGCGCATGAACTTGGCTCTATTTTCTGGCGTATCTGACTGGCTTAACCCGATTGCCGATTCGAAAAGACTCCAGCTGTTATCCCAAAACTTTTGGTTCTTAACATCTGAGGGTTTGGTGGTAAAACACGAGCGCAGGTTATTTAGTTGGGGTAGTCCAGAAAAATCTGTTGGTGCTGGGGCTTCAATTCCGAAAACCGCTTTGAAGGCTTGGCAAATAGCCCGTTTGTTAGACACCGAAATCTGACGGTTTGACACTCCGAGGATAGTAAACGGATCCATGTCAGTAGCTGGCACTTCTTCATCGTCGATGGACCATTTCCATAGATGCTTGAACCGAAGCGGGCGTCCTGAAATTTCAGCGGTTTCTTTTAGCTTTTCCAGTAGCTCAGCGCGGTTGTCTTTGAAGGCGAGTAGCTTAGTGGCGAATTCTTCGAAAAAATCCGGCCAATCAAATGACGGGGATAATGGAGTCTCAGAGAAAAATTCAGGATCTCCCATGCCCTGGATGACTGATTCCACACGGTCATAGGCATGATTTCGAGAAATCTGACAAATAGTAAGCAGTGAACCCAGAGAACGTTGAAGGTCAAGTCCTAGGTCATCACGGTTGAAGAAATCGCTGGACCAGTTGATTGGTCGAACATGCCGTAAATCCTTCGGATCATTTGGGTGGTATTCGTAGTTGCCGGAGACATAGCCGAAATAAACTCGTCCTTGGTGCAATTTGCTAGGCATCAGAACTAAGTCGCCTATCTGCATCTCGTTTTTAAATCGATTGAGCTGAGACGCGTAGCTGGTAGCCGTTTGTGCCTTGAGATCTGGGTGCTCTCGAACCATTGAGGCTTTGATGGCATCCAGACTATCCTGCTGGTTTACCTCTGGGCCGTAGTCCATGCCGGGAAGACCTTGGTTGGACGCTAATGCTTGCTTTTCGCGTTCGCCATTGCTTCCGGCGCGCAGTACCCAGAAAAAATCCGCACTGGATTCTTCAGGAACTTGTTCTTGCGGGCCTGTATCGGCTGCTTGTGGCTTATTTGTTTTGGAAGTAAGTTTTCCGAGTTCTCGAATTTGGTCTTTGCTTAAGGGATACGGGTTGGAGGCAAGCCAAGTGGCCCCCTCAGCGGTCAAGGAAAAGGAACCCGGTTTAGAGGAAGTGACAAAGCCAATCTCTCTTGCGTGGAATACCGCCCACCGCGTCCGGTCTTCCACAGCGGTTCTATTTTTGAGCTGCCGGTGAGCTTGCTCTGGAAAGTCCACTTCAGCAATTTTTTGAACGCGTTCAAAAATCTCGGGATAAGAGACCAGTGTCGCGTCCCGCATCGTTTCTAAGACGATGGGAAGAACAGTTCTCCAAGAAAAGGTTTGCTGTGGGTCACTCATCAAAGCATCCTTAGAAGTTAAAGCAGGGACGTTTTCATGATAGTAGGAGAACGATTCACTCGGTACGGATGTAGCTCAATTGGAAACCGCCGGGGATAAAATCGAGAGAAAGAACCCCAACCCAAGGAGCCACCATGGACCAGAACAAATTCCGTCACGTCGTCGTCATGGGAGTCTCTGGCTCTGGCAAGACAACGGTGGGGGAGGCCCTGTCGCCGCTGGTCGGGCTAGAGTACCGCGACGGCGATGATATGCACACGCAGGCAAATATCGACAAGATGGCCGCGGGAACGCCGCTGAATGATGAGGACCGGGAGCCGTGGCTAAAACAGATCGGTCAGTGGCTGGCGGATAGGCCGGAAGGTGCGATGGTGGGGTGCAGCGCGCTAAAACGCAAGTACAGGGATCTGATTAGGCAGTACTGCCCAGGCGTGGCGTTTGTGCACGTACACGGGGACTTTGATGTGTTGTATAAGCGGATGCAACACCGGCCGGGACACTTCATGCCAGCGTCGCTGTTGCAGTCGCAGTTCGACACCTTGGAACCGTTGGAAGAGGACGAAACTGGCCGCGTCTTCGATGTGACGCGGCCAGCGGAAGATATTGCAGAAGAGGCTGCTGCCTGGATAAAGACCGGCGCTTAAAAGACTGCAGCCGCGCCGTAGAGGACTAGGACGAGTGCGAAGCCAATGACGGAGATGAGCATCTGATTAACGGTCCATGTCTTCAGCGTTGTCATCGTGTCCATGCCCATCAGACGGCCGACGAGCCAGAAGCCGGAATCGTTAACGTGCGAGCCGAAGACCGAACCGGCGGCGGTGGCCACAACGATGAGTGCGAGTTGGAGCTCGGTGAAACCGCCAGCTTCCACGGCGGGGACCATGAGGGCAGCAGCCGTGGTGAGCGCGACGGTGGCTGAACCTTGTGCCAGGCGGAGGGCTACGGCGATGAGATAGCAGGCCAGGATGACGGGGATGCCGAGGCCGGAGAGGGAATCGGCAAGCGCATCGCCAATGCCGGAGGTGCGAAGCACGCCGCCGAACATGCCGCCCGCACCGGTGATGAGCACGACGGAACAGATAGGGCCGAGCGAGGAGTCAACGAGTTTTTCCAGAGCCGTCTTTTCCTCGCCGCGGCGCAGGCCGAGGACTACCAGCGCGATAAGCACCGTAATCAGCAGTGCGATTGGAGTTTGGCCGAGCATGACGAAGAACCTGACCCACGTGGCATCAGCATCGATGGTGCCGTAGGAAGCTAGAGCGTTGAGCCCGGTATTGAAGAAGATGAGCACCATCGGGATGAGCAAGGTGGAAATCACCGTGGCGGCGGAGGCTGGTTTTAAGGGTTGTTCTTCCTTTTCAAGGACAGGCCCGGTGATGGCATCGGTGACCTTGAACGGGAACTTCTTTCCGGCAAAAAGTCCGAAGCGGTAGCCGGAGATATACCAGGTTGGAAGGGCCAGCAGCAGGCCGACGAGCAGCACCAATCCGAGGTCGGCGCCGTAGAATTCGCTGGCGGCGACAGGACCGGGGTGCGGTGGCAGGTAGACGTGCATGACAGAAAAGGCGCCAGCGGCCGGCAGGCCAAAGGCAAGGACTGGGCCATCCAGGCGGCGGGCGACGGCAAAGATAACCGGCAGCATCACGATAAGACCAGCGTCGAAGAATATAGGGAAGCCCATAATCAGCGAGGCGATGCCGAGTGCAAGGGGCGCTTTGTTTTCGCCGAAGCGGCGAACCATGGCATCGGCAAGCGACTGAGCACCGCCGGAAGCCTCCACGAGCCGGCCGATCATGGCGCCGAGTCCCACCAGAAGCGCCACCGAGCCAAGGGTGGAGCTAAAGCTTTCCGTCATCGTAGGGACAATGCCCTCGAGCGGTATGCCGGCCGCGAGTGCCGTCAGGGCGGAGACCACCAGCAACGTTAAAAATGCATGCAGCTTGAAATAGATGACAAGCACGAGGATTAATGCAATCGCGGCGATGGCGATTCCGAGGAGTGGGCCAGTAGAAAGTGTTGGCTCCCAAGTATCCATGAGCTAAAGGATCCTTTGCATCCGTTTGAAATTTAATAGGGCGTATTAGCCTTATCAATCCGTCACGGTAGCAGTATTGAATTCGCCCTGGAACGAGTTCTGTGGGTAATCGCGGAAAACGAGGCTGACGCAACACCCGATGGAGGTGAACCGCCGCGGGTTTCCTGGGATGAGTAGACAAGGCTACATTGGAATTATCTCTCTCACCTTTGGAAAGGACCCTTTATGAAGCGCAAGCTTGGCTTTTCGGCATTGATATTGGCAGGTGCGGTGGCACTCGGGGCGTGTTCTTCCGGCGGCGATGATGCTGCAGAACCATCTACCAGTGCACAATCGGAAGCGACGTCCTCTACCTCAGAGGCTGCGCAAGCCTTAAGCAAGGGCGATAGCTTCGATGTACCGTGCAGCGGCAATGATGACACCACGTGCATGACCGTGAAAATCAACGACATTATCGATGATGCGCACTGCGCAAGTACCGAGTCGAAGAAAGGGAAGTTTGTCGCGGTAGAGATTTCCGCGTCCATGCCTGAGGGCGCGGATGACGGATTCACTTCGCCCTTTAGCTCTATGCCGTGGCGAGCAAGCACCGCTGACAACAAAATTAATAATGCACGGGCAGAAGTCAGCTGCGATGATGGCAGCTACCTCAACCTCATGGATGAATTCCCAGGCTACAGCGCCGACGGTACGGCTTTCCTCGATGTTTCTAAAGACACCAATATGCTGCACTTTAAGGCCACGAATGAGGTGAGCTACAAGATTAAGGTGGAAAGCGGCGGTGAAGCGGAGCCTTCTTCACAGGAGCCAACCAATGAAGCAAGCCCCAAGAATGACCCTGCCCAAGAGCGCGCAGGCGAAGCTGAGCAGCCCGCCCCACAGCCGAAATCGGGAACAGATAGTGGGGGACAACAGCAGGTAAACCCGAACAACCAGGAAGGCGATGCGCCCCAGAATGCTGGCGATGCGCCTGTCGTAGGAATTACCCAAGCCCCTGGCGTGGAGAATCCGCACCCTCTCGATAAAACAGTTGCTTCCTGTGGCGACCCATCCAATCAGCAACCAGGGACCACCTATTTCACGGATGGGACGACTGGGTGGACGCAACAGTGCGCAAGCCAGATGGCGCAGTAAAAACAACTCCAGCGCCCGGGCCGCAGTGAAGGGCCGCAGGGCGCTGGAGCTGGTTCTCTCTATCTCTCTTGCGTTCTCTCAAACGCTAAGGAAAGTATGGGCCTAAATCCTGTTATAGGCATTGAAAAAAGCTGAAATTTTCCTGAAAGTTAGTGCAGGCTAAGAAGATCACGGGGTAGGCACGCGGTGCGCTAGTCTGGGAGGTAGAAGAAATAGCCAAAATGTGGGTGGAAGCTGGGGCAATGGCCGCCGAGAAGTGGCCTGGATCGCAGCTTTCCCGCGAGGTAGAGGTGGAAGATTTGTCGTCGCAGTATGATCCGAATTTTCACCGGCAGATGGGCGTGGAAGCTGACGTCGTCTTGCGCGTCGGAATGATGCTGATGGGGGCGGGCACATCAGGCTATCGCGTGCTGCGCGGCATGAAGCGCAGCGCCCGCGCGCTGGGGTTTGATCACTTGGATGCCAACGTGGGGCTGACCCAGATTACCTGTACCTTTCACCGGGGCGATTCCTTTCGCACCGTGATTGCGCGCACGCACTCGCCGGCCGTCGATGCCTCCCGCATTGAGGCGTTGGAGGATCTCACCCATAACCACCTATATTCCGGCATTACCGCGGAAGAGCTTTCGGGGATGCTCGATTCCATAGAAAGCGATGTGAAAAAGCGCTGGAGCGTGTGGGTCCTATCCACGGCGGCAGCGGTCGCGTGCGCGGCGTTTGCTTTCTTGAACTTCTTTCCGGTGCAGGCGGTAGGCCTCGTGGCGCTGGCAGCGTTCGTGGGACAATTCGTGCGCTATGAGGTACTGCACCAGCATGTGCACCAAATTGGCGGGATCATCGCCGGTGGTGCGGCAGCCAGCATCACGTTTTTTATCCTCATCGAGCTCCTAGGATTTGCCGGGGTAGTAGAGCCGAGCTCGCTGTCCTCGGGCTATGTTGCGGCGGTGCTCTTTTTGATTCCGGGGTTCCCGCTGTTCTCGGCCCTAATTGATATCGCGCGCTTTGACTTTGATGCGGGTATCGCCCGGCTGGGTTATGCGTTTACGGTCATCTTTACCGCTACGTTTACCGTCTCCATGGTCAGTTGGCTAACGGATCTCAGCCCGGATCCGCCGGTTCCTGCACCGGATACGCGGTGGTACCTGCTGGCTTCTGTCGCCAGTTTCTTCGGCATCGCGGGCTTTGCCTTCCTCTTTAACTCCTCGCGCCGCATGGTGTTGGTGGCTGCAAGCGTGGGAACCGTGGCCAACGCGGTGCGCCTTGGCCTCCTTGAGCTGGGCACGACCATCTACTTTGCGGCGTTCATTGGTGGGCTGATTATCGGGCTCTTGGGTGCGGTGGCCTCCCAAAAGGCGCGGTTGCCGCGCATCACCACCACCGTGCCGGCCGCCGTCATCATGATCCCCGGGGTGACGATGTTCCGCGCGGTCTATTACCTCAACGATGGCCAGATGGATCAGGCGGTGGCGAATGTGGCCACCGGTCTGATGGTCGTAGGCGCCATTGGTGCAGGGATGGTATTTGCTCGTCTGCTGACGGACCGCGATTGGGCGCTGGGGCGCCTTATTGATTTCGATAAGGAGATCCCACGGAAGAAGCCCATCTAGTTCAGGTGGTCTAGCAGTGGGGCGCCCAGAGACAGCAGGCAGTAGCAGAAGGCAGCAGCGTCACCCCACAGCGCAGAACTAGTAAAACGCCAGCGGCACCCGGTTCCTTTCGGTTCCGAGTGCCGCTGGCGTCTCTCTCTACAAGGGTGTTTCCATGTATCGGTGTGCACCGCCCTCTGGAAACTGAGGGGTTCTCTCTATCTCTCTCGTATGCGCTCTCTCAAACGCATGATTTAAGTATGGGGCACGCGGCTGGACTCGCCATGGTATCTGCCTGAAAGGTTGCTGCTAAGTGCTGTGAGTTGGGTGGGGAAGGGAGACATCGGCAAGCGAGGCGTGTCGGCGAGGCTATAAAGGCACATAAAAGTGACCTAAACCATAATAAATTCTGTAGGCTCGTCGCTACGGGTGCAGACTATGCTGCGCCATTTTTGCGAAAGAAGCTCAACAGAAACGAGGTGAGGAGCATGGCTCCTCTGATAGCCCCACCGCCAGCGAGCGATGAATCTGCGCGAACGGATGTGGACGTTCCTGGCACTTCACATGAACAGCGCGTTTCCGCCATCAAGGCCGCATTCATCGGCACGTTTATTGAGTGGTTCGATTATGCGGCCTATATCTATATGTCCGCGATTATCTCGCGCGTCTTCTTCCCAGAAATGGAAGGTCGCCGCGCGCTGATTTTGACCTTTGCGCTCTTTGCGCTGTCATTCTTGGTGCGCCCCATCGGTGGAATCGTCTGGGGCCATATTGGTGATAGGCACGGCCGCATCCACACGTTGACCTATTCCATCGTGCTGATGTCGCTGGCGACCGCCTGCATCGGTCTATTGCCTGGGTATGCCACTATCGGCTTTGCCGCCACGCTATTGCTCCTGCTGTGCCGCATGGTGCAAGGCTTTTCCGCCGCCGGTGAATATGCCGGCGCCGCCACGCACCTGGCTGAGATTGCCCCACCTGGAAAACGCGGGATTTATGCTGCGGTAGTGCCATCGGCAACCGCATCCGGGCTGCTCTTGGGCTCGCTCATCGCGGCCTTTCTTACCGGTGTGCTCGATGATGATGCCCTGCATTCCTGGGGCTGGCGCGTGCCCTTCCTAGTGGCGGTGCCGCTCGGCCTGTACGGCTTATGGATCCGCCGCCATACGGAGGAATCCAACCGCTTTGAAAAGCACGCGGACACCGAACTTTCGCCCCTGCGCCAGGTGCTGAAATACCCCAAGGCCCTGGCCATTGCCTTTGCCGGCGCGGTGCTCAACGCGATTGGCTTCTACGTCATCTTGACCTACCTGCCCACCTATCTTTCGGAGGAGCTGGGCATGGCGGAAACTCCGGCGTTTATCGCGTCTTCGGTGGCCTCCGCGTTCTACGTGGGCTTTGCGCTGTTGACCGGCCTGCTCTCTGATCGCCTGGGACGGCGCACCACCATGCTGTGCGCCGCGCTCTTTATGGGCCTTGCCATCATTCCGGCATTCATGCTTCTCGATGGCGCAGGCATTCTGCTCGTCATCATCATTCAGGTGTGCCTGGGTGGGGTGCTGGCGCTTAACGATGGCGTCTTGCCCTCCTTCCTTTCCGAGCAGTTCCCCACGCATGTGCGCCTGTCTGGTTTCGCGCTGACGTTTAATACTGCCAATGCCATCTTCGGCGGTACTGCCCCGATGATCGCGACGTGGCTGATTGATACCACCGGAAATAAACTAGCCCCGGCCTTTTATCTGGTGGCTGCGGCGATCGTGACGGGTACTGCCGTGCTCTTCGCGCCGCGCAAGAACAAGCTGGTGGCATAACCCGCGCGGGTTATGCCTGTAGAACTAGTAAAACGCCAGCGGCACCCGGTTCCTTTCGGTTCCGAGTGCCGCTGGCGTCTCTCTCTACAAGGGTGTTTCCATGTATCGGTTTTCACCGCCCTCTGGAAACTGAGGGGTTCTCTCTATCTCTCTCGTATGCGCTCTCTCAAACGCATGATTTAAGTATGGGGCACGCGGCTGGAACAGCAATGGAATCTATCTGATAGGTCGCTGAAAAATACTGAAAGTTTCCTGTAAATCCATTTGCGCTGGTAAGCGGCCCTCAAAGATTATCCTTCTAGCAGGCCTTCATCGATGAGGAAATCCTGTGCCACGGCGGTGTAGTCCTCACCGTCGACGTCCACGCGGGCATTGAGCTCCTGCATCTTCTCATCCGTCAGGAGTTTCGCGAGGGGAGCGAAGAGATCCTTGATCTCTGGGTATTCTTCCAAGACCTCGGTGCGCACAACCGGGGCGAGGTTGTACTTGGGGAAGAAGAGCTCAGGGTCCTCCAGCACGGTGAGGTTTAAGGACTTAATGCGGCCATCGGTGGCAAAGATGGAACCGAGGGTGCACTCGCCCTTATTCAAGGCGGCATAGACGGCGCCGGAATCCATAATCCTGATGCGGTCGCGCGGTGGTTGTTCAATGCCATAGCTATCCAACATGGTAAGCAGGCCGTCATTGCGGGCTAAGAATTCGCTATCGGTGCAAAAGGTCTGCTCGTTGGCGGGAACTCCCTTGATATCGGCCAGCGATTCGAGGCCGTACTGTGCGTGGGACTGCTCGCTAATGGCCAGCGCGTACGTATTATTCATCGGCGCTGGGGGTAGCCAGGTAAGTCCATGGTCCTTATCGGCCTCCTTCACTGCCTCGTATTGCTCCTGCGAGCCGGGGACCGGATCGGCGTTGCCCAGGTAGGTAATCCAGGCGGTACCGGTGTATTCAAACATGGAGTCCATATCGCCGACCTCCAGCGCTTGGCGCGCCGAGGTAGAGCCGGGGATATTGGTTAGGTCCTTTACGTTGGCACCTGCGGATTCCAAGAGGATGGCACCAATCTTGCCCAGGATGACCTGCTCGGTGAAGTTTTTGGAACCGATGGAAATATTGGCGCCGTCCAAGTCGATATCGGCCAGGTCGCCCTTTAACTGTCCGCTCGGGATGAGGCCACCGGCGGTGCCGAGGCCGCACCCAGCGAGGAAGAAGGTGCTTGCGGCGGCAAGTGTTGCGAGGAGGCGTTTCATTTGATCATTCCCTTCGGGGCGAAGACAACCTCAAGAACGCGGCCCACCCATTCGACCGCTAAGGCTAAGGCGGCGATGAGGACCGCGCCAGAGATGAGAATAGGGTTGCGGTAGAGGGTAATACCGGTGGTAATCAGCCCGCCGAGGCCGCCGGCATCAATAAAGGTGGCAAACGCACCGGCGCCGACCAAGAGCACCAGGGAGGTGCGGATGCCGGTCATGATGACCGGCAGGGCCATGGGCAGCTCGACCTTGGTGAGCACTTGGATTGGTGACATGCTGAGGCCGTAGGCGGCCTCGACAAGCTGCTTATCCACACCCCGCAAACCCGCAATCACGTTGGCGAGCACCGGCAAGAAGGCATAGAACCAGAGGCCGAGGACGGCCACAGGCTCGCCAAAGCCGAGCCAGATGGCCAATAGGACGATGACACCGACGACGGGCGCGGCCTGTCCAATATTCGCGATGCTGGTGATAATCGGCGCCATGAACTTGGTGGACTTGCGCGTTAGCACGATGCCCAGCGGCACGGCCGTGGCGATGACCAGCAGCGCGGAGATGACCACGAGGACTAAATGCTCGCGGGTCATGGTGAGCACAGAACTAATCTGCAGGGTGCGCTCTTCAATATCATCCAGCTCGGCCGTGGCGTGCCAGATGAGCCAGCCGCCCACCGTGAGTACGACCAGGATGGGGATGCCGATGATAAGGAGGCGGTCTTCACCGGTCAGGCGCTTAAATTTCTCCACCGGAATCCACCTCCTGGTCATCTAAAGCCTCTTGGGCGGCGGCATTCATCTGCTGGATATAATCCGTGACCGTTTCGTAGTACAAAACGCCCACGAATTCACCGCGGCGGGTAACAAGCGCGCCGCTGTGGGAGGAAGCAAGCATGGCGGACATGGCATCGCTTAGCGTAGAGTGCGCATCCACAACGGAGTTGAGCTCGAACTGCGGCTCCGGAATGGTCTCGTAGCGCTCGAGCTGGCGGGCGAAGATCCAGTCGCGGGGATGGCCCTTGTCATCGACGATGACCACCATTTCTTCGCCGGCTTCGCGCAGGCGCGCTAGGGCCTCGGTTGTGGATTCACCGATGCGCGCGGTTGCCTGATCCGCAAGCTCCAGCTCGTCCGCGCGGCGCAGGCTGAGCTGCTTTAGGGCAGAGCCGGAACCAATGAAGTCGGCCACGAAGTCATTCGCGGGCGCGGCGAGGATATTTTCGGGCGTATCGTACTGGCTGATCTTCCCGCCCGGCTCAAAGATGAAGATGCGGTGGCCCAGCTTGATGGCCTCATCGATATCGTGCGTGACGCAGATGATGGTCTTTTTCAGCTCGGACTGGATATTGACCAATTCATCCTGCAGGCGCGTGCGGGTGATGGGGTCGACCGCGCCGAAAGGCTCGTCCATCAAGACCACCGGCGGATCCGCAGCTAGGCCGCGGGCGACGCCGACGCGCTGTTGCTGGCCGCCGGATAGCTCGCTGGGGAAGCGATCGCGGTAGGTTGCAGGATCGAGCCCGACCATATCCAAAAGTTCATCGGTGCGCTGAGCAATCTTATCGGCCTTCCACTTCTTCAGCTTGGGCACAAGCGCAATATTATCCGCGACGGACATGTGCGGGATGAGGCCGCCGCCTTGGATGACGTAGCCAATATCGCGGCGCAGCTGCGTGGGATTTTTCTTGGTGGCATCCTCGCCATCGATATAAATGGTGCCGCGGGTCGGCTCCACCAAGCGGTTAATCATCTTTAGCGAGGTGGTCTTACCGCAACCAGACGGGCCGACGAAAGCGACCAGCTCGCCTGCCGGAATTTCGAAGGAAAGGTCCTCCACGGCGGGGGAGTCTTGGCCCGAATAGGCCTTGGTGACGTGATCGAAGACAATGCTGGCACCGCTATTGCTCGCGTCCGCAGAGCGTGTGGATGATGCGTGCGTTGAATCGGACATTCTTAGATACCTTTCGGGGTGGTCAATTTTTGGATTCCTGCGAGAATCGCATCCACAATGAGCGCAATGATGACGACGCCGATGGTGCCCACCAGCGTGAAATTAAGTGCGTTGGTGCCGCCGATTTGGCTGAGCCCTGAGTAGATATATCCACCCAGTCCTGGGCCGAGCGCGTAGGCGGCGATGGCGGCAACACCCATAGACATCTGGGTGGAGACGCGAATGCCGGTCATAATCACCGGCCAGGCCAGCGGCAGCCGGATGCGGAAGAGGATAGCCGTCGAGCTCATGCCCTGCCCGCGGGCGGATTCGATGACATCGTCGCTGACAGTGTGCAAGCCGACGATCGCATTGCGCAGGATGGGAAGGACGGCATAAAAGACCACGAGGGCAACCGACGGTATGGTGCCGATGCCAAACAGCGGGATGGCAAGACCAAGGAGCGCCAGCGATGGCAAGGTCAGGCCAATGGAGGTCAAGGCATTAGCGATAGCCGCACCGCGCGGGCGCTGGGCCACAAAGATGGCAATAATCAACGCGATGACCAGGGCCACGGCAACTGATTGGATGACAAGGCTTGCGTGCTGGTAACTGCGGAAAAGGATATCCTGCCAGCGCGCAGCGATAAATTCGTTCATTTCATCACCTAAAAGAAAGAGAATAGGGCGCAGGGAAATTTATTAGGGGCACAGACTCTCTGGTCCTTCCTCTGCGCTGATGATGTGCTTCTAGCGTACAAGCCTTTTTACGCGCGAAACAATAGCGTGACAGGCTGGGCACAAAACCGGGGGCAGTGAGCACGAGGTAATACCGGTCTTAGTGGCGGCCTAGAAAAACAGCACTTGGCCGATAAGTGCCAGGGCAGCGGTAATAGCTACCACTGTGACGATGCGGTTCAGGCGCTTGGTATCGATGAAGTGGTTGAGGTAGTTGGCAATGAATAAGCCGACGACTACTAACGGGCTATAGGCCGCGGCGGCGTAGACCTGTGGCTGGGTCACCTGGCCATTAAAGCCTAGGATGATAAGGGACATGACGGTACCGATCACAAAGGTGCCGGCGAGGCTGCCGCGCGTGCGCTGTGGGTCGAAGCGCTTCATAATCAGCGCCATCGGTGGGCCACCGATGGAGGTAGAGGTTCCCAGGAATCCGGAGGTAAGGCCGGCAAGAACGGTATTGCGCCTGGTGGGCTCGGGGCTCCAGCCGAGGCTGGAGAGGGACATCGCCAAGAGCACGGCGCAGCCGATGAAGATGGAAAGGCCATCGTGTGAGAGGGATGCGATTGCCCACGCGCCGGCGAACGAGCCCGGAATGCGGGCGATGACGGATATGCCGACCAAGCGCCATGAGGTTTCGCGGTAGGTTCGCGCCAGCGTGTAGATGGAAATGCACAGCGCGAGGAGCAAGATGAGCGTGGGGACTAAATCCGGGCGCAAGAGCGCGATGATGGGAGTGGCGATGGTGCCGAGCCCAAAGCCGATCGAGCCCTGAGTGATAGTGCCGACCAAAATGAGCACACCAATAAAGATGTAGACCCACGCGTCTGAAGAGATTCCCAAGAACATGATGGAAGGCAAGTATAGGGCACTTGGCCTAGAGCCGGGCGGTTACTTTCTCATTCGCTGCAATTTCATCCAGGCGGGACGCGGGGCAGAGTCCAGCGACGATGACGGCGGAGCCGCCGGCCGCTAAGGGCTCGAGGACGGCGCGGGTGAAGGAAGATTTATCGCTCCACCCGGTAGATAGCAGCCGCTCGGCGCAGCCGGGCGGGGTCACCAATTCCGGCAGGGGCTGGGTTTCACCAAAGTACTGATCTCCATAAAAACGGACGGTGGGGCCGAAGTCGATGGCACCGGTGGGCAGTTCCCCGCCGGATTCAACGATGCCGCGGCCAAAGGGGTCGTCGCTGATGAGCACGATATCGGCCTGCGGCTGGTGCTCTTGGGCGGCGAGGTAGCGGGAGGGGGAGGTAAAGACGACATCGGCAAGCGCGGCCGATTCACCGAAATCAAAGCTGGGCCCGGCGGCGAGGGCGCCTAAAGCAATGACGGCGGCCTGCCACGAGGTGGGCACGTCGATGGCGATGGTGGAATCCGGCTCCAAGTCGAGCTCTTCTTCCAACATATTGGCGATCTTGGCCACCCAGTTATCGAGCGTCTGGGCGGAAAAATCCATGCGCGCGCCGGTGGATTCGTTATAAACAGTCAGCCGCGGGGTGGCGGCATCGGCGTTTAAAAGATGGGCGAGTAGTTCCATACCCGCCCATCGTAGGCCAGCCTGCTTAGTTCACGCAGCGCGGACCGTCGCCGCCGGCGTCGATTTCAGGGGCAACCTTGTTGGCACCGAAGTCATTGCCCGGGGTTCCTACCAGGTCGGTATCTTCTTCGGCCGCGGATTCCTCGGCGCTGGCTTCCTCATCGGAAGGGCCCTGGTAGTCGTCGGTGGCCACGACGAGCAAGGTATTGGCATCGAGCTGCGGGTTTTCTACCACCGGTAGGCCACCGAGCTTTTCCGCCAGCTTCTTGGCATCTTCGCTCTCCGGGTCTGCGGCAACGACCTGGGACTCAGAGTAGATGCCGGGCTGGGCATTGGCGGAGCGCTCGACGGTATAGCCGGTGTTTTCCAGCCAGGTGCCGATGCCAGCGGCCAAGCCATCGATATTGCCGGCATTGAGGACGTGGACCTCGTTATCGGAGTTGATATCGGCATCATGCTCCGCTGCGTTTTCGGCGTTTTCCTCCTTGTGGGCCGCGTCTTCTTCAGCTTCCTCGTGCGACATGGCCAGATCCTCCATGAAGCGGTGGACCTCATTGGTATCGATGGTGACGATGGATTCGCCGTAATCGCCGCGGCCATCGATGGAGGTCACCGGAATGGTGGTAAAGGTGACATTGCCGCCGGCCAGGCCTGCTAGCTGGGTGACAAAGCCCATGATGTCCCAGCCGTCATCGATGACCACGGAGCGCTCCACGGCCTTGGCAATCTTGGAGAGCTTGGATGGGCTGGTCAGAGTGTCATTATCGAGCACCTTATTGACCAGCGAGGCCATATACGCCTGCTGGCGCACGATGCGGTCGAGGTCACCGCGCGGCAGGTTATAGCGCTGGCGCACGAAGGTCAGCGCCTGCGCACCGTCGAGGGTTTGGGTGCCCTTGTGGAAATTGGCGCCGGACATCTCGTCCTCAACGTCCTCGTTGAGGCAGACCTCGACGCCACCGACGGCATCAGTAAGCAGCGTAAAGCCCAGCAGGCCCACCTCGGCGTAGTGGTCAATGGATACGCCGGTCAGGGAGTGCACCATCTTCAGCAGGCCTTCGCGGCCGGCTTCTACGCCGCGCTTTTCGATGTCCTTATCCGTATACGGTGCCTTTTCGCCCTGCGCCTCCGCCTGGGCGTTTTCCTGCTGGAGCTCTTGGACCTTGTCGTTTTTGTGCGAGGCGTAGACGGCATTGATCTTCATATTGCCGTAGTCCGGATCGTTGACATAGGTATCGCGCGGAATGGATACCGCGGTAGCGCGCGAGCCGTCTTCCGGAATGCGCACGAGCATGATGGTGTCGGTGTTTTCCTCGCCCTCGGCAACGCCGGCGTGGAGATCCGCCAGCTCCTTTTCAGAGAGCGGATTGCCCTGGGCATCGGTGCGCGAGTCCTTGCCTACGAGCAAGATATCGGCGGCGCCGTCCAAGGAAGGATCGGATAGACCATCCTCGCCCAAAGATAAGTCTGAGGCGGAGGACATGCCCGTATCCAGGCGCCCCACCGTGGCGTAGCCCACGCCGGAGACAGCTAGGATGAGGGCAGAAATAACAGCCACGATGGTTTTGGTGGCCGTGGAACCCTTTTGCTTAACCGCGCTAGCGGCAGAGGGCGCGGGTTGGATATTGCGCGCCCGGCGAGTGTTCTCAGAAGTCACAAGTGAAGGCTTTCTACTTTCCGGGGATCTGGAGACAGTTTAGGGGAGATCTCGCCAAAATTAGGGATCCGTGACCAGTTTCGCGCAATTGAACAGTGTCTGTCTCCGGACACAGCCCCTGGCGTGACTAAGCTTGGGGTCCATTGTGACTACTGAAACTACAGCTCCGCTCGCCATTATCACCGTGACCTATAACCCCGGTGAGTACTTGGCGCGCTTTATAGGCTCCCTGCCGGACGCCAGCGACCAAGGCGCCCAGGTGGTGCTGGCGGATAATGGCTCGACCGATGGCATCCCCGAAGCCGCCGCGGCGGAAAGGGAAGGGGTGGACTTCCTCGATACTGGCGGCAATATTGGCTACGGCGCTGGCATGAACGCCGGCGCGCGGTGGGTGCGGGAGAACCGGCGCGTAGACGATGAGTTCTTCCTTATCTCTAACCCGGATGTCACCTTTAGTAAAGGCGCGATTGACCAGATGATCGCGTGCGCGCGCCGCTGGCCGGATGCTGCAGCGGTAGGCCCGCGCATCGTGGAACCAGACGGCAGCAATTATCCGTCCGCCCGGTCGGTGCCGAATATATCCACCGGCATCGGCCACGCGCTGTTTTCTAACCTGTGGCCCTCTAATCCGTGGACGCGCACGTACCGCAATGATGCCGATATGTCCGTCCAACGCCCCGCCGGGTGGTTATCCGGATCCTGCCTCTTGGTGCGCTGGGAGGCCTTCGATGCCATCGGCGGTTTTGATGAGCGCTACTTCATGTACTTGGAGGATGTGGACTTGGGCGATCGCTTCGCGCGCGCCGGGTATCAAAATATTTTCTGCCCGGAAGCCGTCATTAGCCACGCCAAGGGGCATTCCACCCAGGCGCACGCCGGGGCGATGCTGCGCGCGCACCACAGTTCCGCGTACCGCTTCCAGGCGGACCGCCACCCGGCGTGGTGGCAGGCCCCGCTGCGCGCCGCGCTGTGGCTGGGCTTGCGGGTGCGGGGAGCGGTAACGGCCGCTCGTGCCAGTACCGCCAAAGATTCGGAAGCCTGAAGCGCGTGCCGTTGACCTGGTTTCTGGCCGCGGCCGCATACACTGACCCTCGAAAAACCTCAGAATAAGATTGTCTGCATACAAAGGATGACTATGACTGAAGCAGCCACTACTTATGGTGCCACCACCGATGCGGTGATTTTGGTGGGCGGGCGCGGAACTCGCCTGCGCCCACTGACCATTGGTACGCCCAAGCCCATGCTGCCGACGGCGAACTACCCGTTCCTGCAGCACCTGCTCGCCCGCATCAAGGCAGCGGGCATTGAGCACGTGGTGATGTCCACCTCGTACAAGGCAGAGGTTTTTGAGGAATACTTTGGCGATGGCTCTGAGCTTGGCCTGGACATCGAATACGTGGTGGAAGAAACCGCGCTGGGCACCGGCGGCGGTATCCGCAACGTCTATGACAAGCTGCGCAATGACACCGTCATGGTCTTCAACGGCGACGTGCTCTCCGGCATGGATCTAGAGGGCATTTTGACCACGCACCACAACAAGGGTGCCGATGTCACCATGCACCTGCTCAACGTGGCGGATCCGCGCGCCTTTGGCTGCGTGCCCACGGATTCTGAGGGCCGGGTCACGGCCTTTTTGGAAAAGACCGAGGATCCACCAACCAACCAGATCAATGCCGGCTGCTACGTCTTTGACCGCTCCGTCATCGAATCCATCCCGGCAGGCCGCGTGGTTTCGGTCGAGCGTGAGACCTTCCCGGGCTTGCTTGCCGATGGCCGCCTGGTCGTCGGCCACGTCGATAACTCCTACTGGCGCGATATGGGCCGCCCCGATGACTTCACCCGCGGTTCCTCCGACCTGGTGCGCGGCATCGCGCCATCGCCGCTCTTGGAAGGCCGCACCGGCGAATCCCTCGTGGAATCCTCTGCGGGTATTGCCGGCGGCGTGCTGCTGCTATCTGGCACCGCGGTGGGCCGCGGATCCGAGGTGGGCGCCGGTTCCCGCCTCGAGGGGACCGTGGTCTTTGATGGCGTGCGCATCGAACCAGGCGCCATCATCCACAACTCCATCATCGCCTCCGGCGCGCATATTGGCGCCAATGCGGTCATCGAAAACTGCGTCATTGGCGAAGGCGCCCACGTTGGCGCCCGCTGCGAGCTCGTGGACGGCATGCGGGTATTTCCTGGTGTGACCATCCCCGATGCCGGCATTCGCTTTAGCTCTGACGCCTAAAGCACCCACCACCTACCCTCCGCACCGCTTTCAGCTCGGCCACGAGCGCGGTGTGGAGGGCTTTGTGATCCCTGCCCGGCTGAGATTTTGGGAGACACGCCGACACTTCCTGAAAATTGTTGACAGAAAAACCGGGCACCACTATATATAGTACCCCCTACCTATACCCCCGGATAGCACCGGGTGTTACTAATGTGACGGATGGGGATCGTGTGCAGCGTTTTTGCGATAAAGCGCGAAAAAGGCACTAATTCAGGTTGACGATATTTAGTGATCCGGTGTGAAATTACATCAGTGCAAGAAACGGCGACCGACACACCCGTTTTTACGGATTGGCTCGAGGATTGACGGCGATTCAGCCGCACTTCAGCCTCGTGTACAGTCGGTTGCATTGATTAGGATTACCCAACCTCGGAGAAAGGAAAAGGCGTGGACAAAATGGCTAATAACAACGCCATTCTCCGTGGCGGTGCTGCTGCAGAGGTATCGCTCGATGAACTCTTCGGTGCCGTCGAGCAGGAGTGGCAGGATCAAGCGTTGTGCGCGCAGACGGATCCAGAGGCATTCTTCCCCGAAAAGGGAGGTTCCACCCGTGAGGCAAAGCGTATCTGCCAAGCCTGCGCGGTGCGCGATGAGTGCCTGGAATACGCGCTGGAGCACGATGAACGCTTCGGAATTTGGGGCGGGCTTTCGGACCGCGAACGCCGCCGCCTCAAGCGCGAGATTGGTTAATTAAGTTGTGTGTGCTCTAGCCCTTGGCTGCGACCTACGTGGTGTGGCCAAGGGCTAGAGTTTTCTCTGTGGTGCGAAAAGTGTCCCTACCAGCTATAGCGCGGGTCTACCTCCTCTGGGGCGAGGTTTAAGTAATTGGCCACCAGGGCGGTAATGACCGTGCCGAGGAGCTCTGCGCGCTCGGCGGAGGTCACGGCACGCTGCTCAATGGGCATGCGGAAGATAACGAGCCGGGCGCGGGTAGGGCTACCAGCGGAATCGACACCGGCGGGCACGATGCGGCCGAGCGGCACGGGGCCATCGGCAATGATTTCATCCGGCAGCACCGTCATATCCGCCGAAAGGCGCATGCGCGGGATGGTGTCTACCGCAAGGTCGAGCCCGCGCAATTGCGGGGCGAAGGCGTGCTGAATGGGTGCGTAGGCCTCGAGGATGGCGGCATCGAAAAGCTCGCGGGCGCTGCGGTAGCGTGGGGTTTGCTGCGGCAGAAGGGGCCCGTGCAGGCCGCGCCCGTGGCGATCGTGGGCGGGGCGGATATGCGGGCGGGGGCGAGCAGCGGTCATGGCGTTGATTCTAAAGCTCTAAGGTTGCGCAATAAGTGCAGCCACGCCGGGGAAGTACTATCTAAATCTCAACCAAGGGTTTAGACTAATGCGCGTGACTGAATCTCGCCATTGCTCCCGCCCAGGCTGCGGCCGACCCGCCGTGGCGACGTTGACCTACGCATACGCGGATCAAACCGCCGTGGTTGGCCCGCTGGCAGAAGAGGATAACCCGCACAGCTGGGATCTCTGCAGCACCCACCGCGACCGCATCTCCGCGCCGGTGGGCTGGGAGCTGGTGCGCGTAGACCGCATCGAGCTCGACGAGGATGACGACCTTATGGCCCTGGCCCAGGCGGTCAAGGAAGATGGCAGGGTGACCACTGGGCTTGTCGATGACCGCAGCGCCGGCTCCGGGGCAGATCCCATCGATTACGCCGCCACCTTCGATGGCGCTGATCCCGCCAATTCCAATCATCCGGTATTTCGCACCCGCCGCGTGGCCTATGCCAAAAAGGCCCGCCGCGCTCACCTGTCCGTCGTTCCTGATGCGCAGAGCGAAGATAATTCTGCCGAGAGGCAGGACACGGACACCGAATCTGATTAAAGCAAGGGCGCTGAGCACAGCGCCTGAGAAAACTCGCGCTACCTAGCCGCAGACACGGAAGGAGCACTGCGCTAGTTGCCCGTAGGCAGGGAGTATTATTGCGAGGTATGCGAACTCGTGAGCATCTTGATGCAGTGATTAAGGCCTATGACGTCCGTGGCGTGGTGGGCGAAGATATCGATGAAGACTTCGTGCGCGATACTGGCGCCGCCTTCGCCGCAATCCTGCGCGAAGAAGGCGAAAACACCGTGGCTGTAGGCCACGATATGCGCCCGTCTTCTCCCGCGTTGGCGCAAGCCTTTGCTGAGGGCGTGGTGAGCCAAGGCCTCCATGTGACGCTTTTGGGGCTTACCTCTACCGATGAGCTCTACTATGCGGCGGGTTCTATGGAGTGCGCGGGCGCGATGTTTACCGCCTCCCACAACCCGGCGAAGTACAACGGCATCAAGCTCTGCCGCGCCGGTGCCGTCCCCGTGGGGCAACAGACTGGGTTGGAAGAAATCAAGCAGATGCTTATCGATGGCACCCCAAGCTACGACGGCCCTAATGGTGCCATCGCCGAGCAAGAAATCCTGACCGGCTACGCGGACTTCCTGCGTCACCTCGTGCCGCTGGAAGAATCCAAGCCGCTGGTCGTCGCCGTCGATGCCGCCAATGGCATGGGCGGGCACACGGTCCCGGCCGTTTTCGATGGCCTGCCCTTTGATGTCCGCGATCTCTACTTTGAGCTCGACGGCACCTTCCCCAACCACGAGGCGAACCCGCTGGATCCCAAGAACTTGGAGGATCTGCAGAAATTCACCGTAGAGCAAAACGCCGATATCGGCCTTGCCTTCGACGGCGACGCCGACCGTTGCTTCGTGGTGGATGAAAAGGGCCAGCCGGTATCGCCGTCTGCCATCTGCGCGCTGGTGGCCAGCCGCTACTTGGATAAGTTCCCGGGCGCGACCATCATCCACAACCTGATTACCTCCAAGACGGTGCCGGAGCTCATCGCGGAAAAGGGCGGTACCGCCGTGCGCACGCGCGTGGGCCACTCCTTCATTAAGGCCCAAATGGCCGAGCACACGGCGGCCTTTGGCGGCGAGCACTCCGCGCACTACTACTTCCAGGAATTCTGGAATGCCGATTCCGGCATGCTGGCCGCTATGCACGTCCTGGCCGCGTTGGGACAGACGGATAAGCCGCTCAGCGAGCTCATGGCGGAATACTCCCGCTACGAGGCTTCCGGGGAGATCAACTCCACCGTGGCGGACCAAAAGGCCGCCACTCAGGCTGTGCTCGATGGGCTGGCGGATAAGATCGAATCCGTCGATGAGCTCGATGGCGTTACGGTCGAGCTCAAGGGCACGGACGCGTGGTTCAATGTGCGCGCTTCCAATACCGAGCCGCTGCTACGGCTCAACGTTGAGGCGAAGACCTCCGAAGAGGTTCAGCAGATCGTAGACGAGGTCCTCGCCATCATCAGGCGCTAATTACTGGAGTTACTGAATTACTGCGCGCGGGAGTGGGCGACCATGTCTTCCCACTCCACGTACTTCTTTCGCTCGCGGCCTTCGCGCTCGCCCAAAGCGCGCTCAGCGGCATCGAGGCGTTGCCAATCCTGCCAGGTGAGGTAGTCGATGCCCTTATCCGCGAAGGCCTCGGTGATATCGCCGGCGGTGGGGGACGGTAGGGTGCCCGCGGCGGCATCATCAAGCAGCATGCCAATGGTTTCGCTGGCATCGGACTTGGTATTGCCAATCAGGCCCACGGGCCCGCGTTTTACCCAGCCGGTGGTGTAGAGGCCGGGCACGATGGCGCCCTCTTCGTCGATGACGTGGCCGCCGTCATTGTTGATGACGTTTTTCTCGCTATTAAATGGCACGCCGTCCACGGCGTCCGAGCGGTAGCCCGTGGCAAAGTAGACCGCTTGCACTGGCCACGTGGTGAATTTACCCGTCCCGCGCACGCTGCCATCGCCGGTCAGCTCGGTGCGCTCCGTTTTAATCCCGCTCACCCGGCCGTTCTCACCGAGGATCTCCACCGGCTGCTCAAAGAGATGAATCTGCAGCGTATGCGGGGCCTTTTTGGGATCGCGAATGGCATATTGCTCAAGAACCTGGCAGACCAAATCCGTGGACTTGCTGGAAGCGCGTGCCTCTAGCGAGGCCTCATCGTAATCAATATCTTCGGGGGAGACGACCACATTGATGTTATCCGAGTGGTCGAGCTCTTTGAGCTCTTGCGGGGTGAACTTGGCTTGGGCGGGCCCGCGGCGCCCGAAGACGCGTACGGTCTCTGCCTTATTTTGTGCCAGCGAATCGTAGACATTATCGGCGATCTCGGTCACCTTAAGTTCATCGCCAGTCTTGGCCAAGATACGCGAGACGTCCAGGCCCACATTGCCCACGCCGATGACAGCGACCTCGCTGGCGGAGAGGTCCCATTCGCGCTCAAAGCGCGGATTGCCGTCATAGAAGCCTACGAATTCACCGGCGCCGTGCACGCCCTGCAGCTGTGCGCCGGGGATATCGCGGTGGCGATCGCCTACCGCACCGGTGGCAAAGACGACGGCATCGTAGTGCTGCTGCAGCTCGTCCACGGTGATATCGCGGCCGATGTGCACGTTGGTAAGCAGGCGAATCTGCTCCGTGTCCAATACACGGTGCAGGGATTTAATGATGCCTTTAATGCGTGGATGGTCAGGGGCCACGCCGTAGCGGATGAGGCCGAAGGGAGCGGGCATCTGCTCAATGAGATCGATGTGTACATTGCCACCGGTCTTTTTCACCAAGATATCGGAGGCGTAAATGCCAGCGGGGCCGGCACCGATGACGGCTACGTTTAAGGGTTTATCTGACACGGTAATTTTGCCTTTCTTGTCTGCGTAGTCTCCCGCGGTGGGATGAAGGGAACGGGCCCTCGATAAATATGCGTAAATAGACCAATTAGTCTAATTCTCGTGGGCGAGCGCGGGATTTCTCTTAAGAGAGTGAACCGTATGGTCTGTTTGCGCACAAGCGGAATAATTAGATTCTTTATTAAACCTTCTCAAAGTGCAGGTCATAGCTTTGGGAAAAGTGAAAATAAAACAGACCGCTTTGTCTGCAATCTATAGACGGGTAGGTTTTCCCTCAATACTTTGAAAGGGAGGTCTACACCACATTATGGCTACCGCAACAACGACCAAACGCAAGCCACGCGCCAATAAGCCCGAGGGCCAGTGGAAAATCGACGGTAAAGAACCGTTGAATAACGATGAGGCCATCAAACAGGATGATGGTGGTCTCTCCGCTAAGCAGCGCGTGATAGACATCTACTCCAAGCAGGGATTTTCCTCCATCCCGCCGGAGGATTTAGCACCGCGCTTTAAATGGTTAGGCCTGTATACGCAGCGCAACCAGAACCTGGGCGGGGAGATGACCGCCAAATTATCTAACGCGGAATTGCAAGATGAATACTTCATGATGCGCGTGCGCTTCGATGGCGGCCGCGCCGATCCAGCCAAGCTGCGCGCGGTGGGAGAAATCTCGCGCGATTATGCCCGCTCCACCGCGGACTTTACGGACCGCCAGAATATTCAGCTGCACTGGATTCAGATCGAAGACGTACCCACCATCTGGGACAAACTCGAATCTGTGGGCCTGGGCACCTTGATGGGGTGTGGCGATGTGCCGCGCGTCATCTTGGGCTCGCCGGTCGCGGGAGTGGCCGAGGATGAAATCATCGATGCCACCCCAGCCATCGAGGAGATTAAGAATAATTACTTACCGCGCGAGGAGTTCCATAACCTTCCCCGCAAGTTCAAAACTGCTATTTCCGGCAATGCGCGCCAGGACGTGACGCACGAAATTCAAGACGTTGCCTTCGTCGGCGTCAACCACCCCGAATATGGCCCCGGCTTTGACTGCTTTGTGGGCGGGGGACTATCCACCAACCCGATGCTCTCGCAATCCTTGGGCGCGTGGGTGCCACTCGAGCGCGTGCCGGAAGTATGGGCCGGTGTAGTCAGCATCTTCCGCGACTACGGCTTCCGCCGCAACCGCAACCGCGCGCGGCTGAAGTTTTTGGTGGCTAAATGGGGCATCGACAAGTTCCGCCAGGTCCTTGAGGAAGAGTACCTGGAGAAGCCGCTTGCCGATGGCATCCCGCTCGAGGTTAATCCCGGCAGCCGCGATCACCTGGGCGTGCACAGGCAAAAGGACGGCAAGTTCTACGTCGGCGTAAAACCCACCGTGGGCCATGCAACGGGCGAGCAGCTCATTGCCATTGCCGATGTCGCGGAAAAATTCGGCATTTCGCGCATCCGTACCACCCCGATGAAGGAATTGCTCTTCCTCGATGTGGAAGAAGACGATATTCCGGCACTTTCGCGCGCGCTGGATGAAACGGGCCTGTATTCCCAGCCCACGGAGTTTCGCCGCGGCGTCATTTCCTGCACTGGGCTGGAATTTTGCAAGTTGGCGCACGTGACCACGAAGGCCCGCGCCATCGAATTGGTGGACATCCTCGAAGACACCCTGGGGGATTTGGACGTACCCATTTCTATCGCACTCAATGGCTGCCCCAATGCGTGCGCGCGCTCCCAGGTATCCGATATCGGACTTAAAGGTCAGATCGTCACCGATGCCGATGGCAACCGCGTCGAAGGATTCCAAGTCCACCTAGGCGGTGCCCTCGGCCTTTCTCCCGACTGGGGCCGCAAGCTCCGCGGACACAAGGTCGTAGCCGATGAGGTACCGGACTACGTCATACGGCTGGTCAATAAATATAAGGAACAACGCGAAGAAGGCGAGCAGTTTCGCCACTGGGTACTGCGCGCCGAGGAGGAAGATCTGCAGTGAATTTCCGCCGTAAACCTAATCCCAATCGCAATCACCCCACCTTTTGCCCTTACTGCGCCGGCACCGATCTGTTCCCGGATGAAGAAGACGACTTTGCCTGGAATTGCCAGGAATGCCTGCGCGTATTTTCGGTCCGCTTCCACGGCCAAGACGATGCCCCCGTGGCACCGGCCCCGGCCGTTTCTTCCACCGAAGCCCTGCAGCGCTCCCTAGCCCGCCGCGGACACTCCACGGCTCCGGTGGATTAAGGATGCACCATGACCACACTCATCACCTTGTCCCACGGCTCGCGCCACCCGGGCGCCGCCGCTGGCATTGAACGGCTCACCCAGGCCGCTGCTGCCGCGATACCAGCCCGCCCTGCTTATCGGGCGGCGCACCTAGAGTTCAATACTCCCGATCTCACCGCAGCTGCGGTCGACCTCGCCCGTTGTGGGGAGGATACGGCCGTAGTCATTCCATTGCTCTTTACGCAGGGCTACCACCAGCGCGTTGACGTTCCCCGCGTTATCGCTGCGGCCGAACAGGCCTCAGGCCTGCGCTTGGTGCAAGGCGAGTGCTTAGGCGGAGGGCGCGCCGCAGAGCATGGCGTACGAGATGTGGGCAGGCGGGAAGCCGCAGAAGCGGACCTGGCGGCGGTGCTCGCGGCACGCGCAAGGCCGGAAGATACCCACCACGTCATCTACTCCGTCGGTTCCTCTGATGCTGCGGCCAATGACTCCATCCGCAGGCTTACCGCTCGGGTTTCTCAACTCACTGGCGTCCCCGCTACGGCCGCGTTCGCCACCCGGGGTGGCAGCAATGACATCCATGCATTGGCGAGGAGCACTGCGCGAATGCGGGTTATCCCGCTCTTTGTCACCGCAGGACTGCTCCTTAAACCACTGTCATCTACCCCCAGCAATGTCACCGTCGATCCCGTTCTTGGTACCGATCTCGCTGGCATCGTTGCTGCTCATTATCACATCGCCCAGGAGGTCGGTGTCCCATGCTAACCCTGATTTTAATCGCCGTGGCCGGTGCGGCCGCCCAGCTTGTCGATGGCGGCATCGGCATGGGCTTCGGCGTCACCTCAACCACCATCCTTCTCCTGGCGGGCCTTGGGCCCGCCCAAGCATCCGCCGTAGTCCACACTGCGGAGCTAGGAACCACCGCAATGTCGGGCTTGAGCCACGCCCGTTTTGGCAATGTGGACTGGAAAACCGTCTTCCGGCTGGGTGTGCCGGGTGCCATCGCGGCGTTTATCGGCGCCACCGTGCTCTCCAATATCTCCACCGATGCGGCAGCCCCGATTACCGCGCTCATCTTGGTGGCCATCGGCAGCAACCTCATCTGGCGCTTTTCCCGCCCGCGCCGGGCGAAGTTCGTGCAAAAACGCAGCCATTCCACCCCATTTTTGATCGGTCTCGGTTCCGTCGGCGGATTTGTTGACTCTACCGGTGGCGGCGGCTGGGGCCCGGTGTCTACCTCGACGCTCATGGCGATTGGCCGCGAGCAGCCCCGCCGCATCGTCGGCACGGTAAATACCGCCGAATTCCTGGTCACACTGGGTGCCACCCTCGGCTTCGTCGTTGGATTGTGGCAGGATATCGTCGCCAACCTCTCCGCCGTGCTGGCCCTGCTCATCGGTGGTTCCATTGCCGCCCCGATTGCGGCCTGGGTGATTTCCCGGATTGAGCCGGTCGTCCTCGGTGGCCTCGTGGGTACGGCCATCGTGGCTCTCAATATCGGCAAGGTCTTAGGCGGGCTAGAAACCTACTTCGGGCTGACGGCACCGGGTTTTGTCTCCCCGCTGCTCATGGTCGTGGTCCTCGTCGTGGGCATTTCCGCCACCATCCACGGTGCGCGCGCTACCCGGGCAGCCCGCGCAAGGGAATTGGAAGCCGAAAACGCCGAAACCAAGGCGCACGCGGAATTTCATGCCGCAGGCTTTGCCCACAGCGCGACCGGTGCCTCCAAGGGCGAAAGCGCCGTGGAGGAATCCGCACCGCAGGCGGATAAGGCCTAATCCCCGGCTGGGTCGAGGCCGGCAACCTCGCCAATGACATAGACGGCGGGGGAGGAGACGTTATTGTCCTTCATTGTCTGCGCAAGGCGTTCTAAATCGCAGCGAAATTCCCGCTGCGTATCCAGGGTGCCCTCTTGGATAATCGCGCACGGTGTCGACCCAGCAAGCCCGCCTTTCTGCAATGCCCTGGCAATCGCCGGGGCATTTTTCACGCCCATGATGATGGACAAGGTCGCGCCGGACTGGGCCAGGGCGTGCCAATCCACCAGGGACTTCTCGTGGCCAGGCGGCAGATGCCCTGATACGACGGTAAAGCCGTGAACCATTCCGCGCTGGGTGACGGGGATGCCAATGCCCGCGGGCACGGAAACCGCGGAGGTCACCCCTGGAATGACGGTGGTGGGGATAGATGCCTTGGCTAGGGCCTGTACCTCTTCAAAGCCGCGGCCGAACACGAAAGGATCGCCGCCCTTCAGCCGCGCTACCTTCCGCCCGGCTTGGGCGTGCTCGATGAGCAGCTCGTTGATCTTGTCCTGGGTAATCGACTTCTTGTAGGGCAGCTTGGAGACATCGATAAGCTCCTTGGCTGAAATATCGCAGAGCTTATCCAACTGCGGGGCAGGGCCCAGGTGATCGGTCAAGATGACCTCGGCCTCCTGTAGGGCGCGCATGCCGCGAACCGTAATCAGGTCCCACGCGCCGGGGCCGCCACCGATAAGGGATACGGGGTGAATCTGTGCGGACGTCATGCCGCACCATCATAGTGGGAGCCAGACTATGCTTGAGCGATATGGATAACGGTTTCACTGAGGGTTCCGCCTATGACACCGAAACGGTGCGATTTTTTGATGTCGCCCACGAGGGCGCGCAGATTCGTCTGCTCGCCGGGCAAATGGAGCGCTGGGGTGAGATCCTCAACGGGCTCAATCCGCGCTCCCTGGTCATCTTGCCCACCGATGCCATCGCCCGCGAGGCAGCGCACCTCGGCGTCGGCTTGGCCGAACCGCTGCGCATCCCGCTGGTGGTGACGGAATCGCTGCCGCAATACGTGGGCGCGCTCGATATCGTCGTGGCGGTGGGCGAGCCCGCAGAATGCGATTGGGCCTCCCGCGCGCTCATTGCGGCGAGCCAGCGCGGCGCCACCACCATCCTGGTGGGCCCGGCAAGCGGCCCCTTGGTAGAGGATTGCCCGGAAGACACCCTGATTGCCCCGTCGCTTCCCACCGCAGAGGGCTGCTCGCCGGCGCGATTTATCACGGCCCTGTACGCGCTGTGCAGCATCGTTCATACCTCCCCGCGCGCGGTGTGCGAAGAATTAGAGGACCTTGCCGCCGCCGTGGACCGCGAGATCGAGCAGCTTTCGCCAGAGCGCGATGATGCCATCAATCCCGGCCGGCAGCTGCGCGAATACGCCGAGGGCGCGCGGATTATCCACTCCTGCGTCATCGATCCCTACGCGTATGCCGAGCGCCGCGAGCGCGTGCACATCGATACCTTGGTCGCCCGCATGGCAGCAACCATCTGGGCCGTGCACGGGTTGCCCGGCACCTTTGTCGAGCCCGCTGACCTGCGCGGCGCACTCGATCGGGGCGCTGAATCCAGTACGGCGCCCGCGTCTGCCGATGACCTTTTCTACGATCCCTTCATCGACGGTGCTGGCGCGGATACACCTTTGATACCCTTGAAAGTGATTTTCTGGGGGCAGGAAGAGGCGAACCTGCCCAACTCGCTTGCAGTCCGCAGCACCGACCCGGAACCGGGCCTTGGGCATCTTGCCCGCTCACTGCAGCTTATTACGCGGAGTTTTGCCGCGACCGCCTACGAGATTTCTAAAGGATAGAAATAAATGCAATTACTGGAAGGCGCTACCCGCAACTACTCGTGGGGTTCGCGCACCCTCATCCCTGAGCTGCGGGGCGAAGAAGCCGCAGAAAAGCCGGTGGCTGAACTCTGGTTTGGCGCCCACCCAGGCGATCCCTCCACGGTGGATGGCCAGCTTCTCAATGAGGTTATTGCGGCGGATCCAGAAGGCCAGTTGGGCGCTCGAGTCTATAAAGAATACGGCGAGAACCTGCCGTTCCTGTTGAAGATCCTCGCCGCCGAAGATCCGCTGTCTTTGCAGGCCCACCCGTCTAAGGAGCAGGCCGAGGAGGGTTTCGCCCGCGAAAACGAGGCGGGCATTGCCCTGCAGGCTGCAAACCGCAATTACAAGGACGATAACCACAAGCCGGAACTTATCGTGGCGCTGTCGGATTTCTACGCCATGGCGGGTTTCCGTCCCCTGGCACAAACCCGCGAGCTCTTTGCCGCCTTGGAATGCCCGGAGCTTGAGCGCTACCTGGCCATGCTTGACGATGACCCCGCGGAATCCTCCGAGTCCGCCAACCTCCGGGTGCTTTTCACCACGTGGATTACGATCCCTTCGGCCAAGCGCAAGGAGCTCATTAAGGCCATCGTTGCCGCCGGCGAGCGCCTGATTGCCGTCGATCCCAAGGATTGGAAGGCGCGGGTCATGGCTACGGTGGTGGACCTTAATGACCGCTATCCTGGCGATATCGGTGTGCTTGGTGCGCTCTTGCTCAACCACATCGAGCTTGCCCCGGGCGAGGCCGTCTACCTTGACGCCGGGCAACTCCACGCGTATGTCTCCGGGCTGGGCGTAGAAATCATGGCCAATTCCGATAACGTTTTGCGCGGCGGGTTGACCCCGAAATTCGTGGATGTGCCGGAGCTGGTCAAGGTCTTGACCTACGCGGCCGCCACTGAGCCGCGGGTGCAGCAAAAGGATAAGCAGCACCAGGATAACGTCCACGGCGCCGCGGCATGGTCCTATCCGGTGCCCATCGATGAATTCCTGCTCGACCGCGCCGAGCTCGGGCCGGATTCTTCCGTCGACCTCGACTATGACGGCCCCACCATCGCCTTGTGCACCGGTGGGTCCCTCAACCTGCGCAATGCTGCGGGCGAGGAATTGATCCTTTCCCCGGGCCAGGCCGCATGGCTGCCGGCCTCCGACGGCATGGTTACCGCCCAGGCTCACGCTGTAGAAAAGGAAAATCCTGAGGGCAGCACGGCGCAATTATTCGTCGCCCGAGTCTAAGCGGCCTCACAACTATGCCCCCTTGCTGGAAAATCCCAGCAAGGGGGCATTTTTAGGCGCTAGCCGCGGTGAAAAGTTAGCGCGCAGCAGAAGAACTGGCGGCTGAGCTTCCCGTTGCCGGGAGATCCGTGGGTTCTTGGTTTCCTGGCTGCTGCGTAGGAACAAGCTTCTCGGTTGCCTGCGGCTCGGCGTGGGACTTATTTTTCGTCTGCTGTGTACCAGAAGGCGCGCCCGCTCCTGCACCGTGTCCCTCTGTAGTGGCATCGGGAGCCGACGGGGTGCGCTGCGTGCTCGACTCGGGACGAGGCTTGTGCGGAGCCTGCGTCGCTGGCGGCGCCGGGATACCGGATTCGGCGGGCTCCTCCGGCTTACCAGGCTTGCCGGGCTCGCCACCTTGATCAGGCTTCTCTTCGCCCGGGGCAGGGGATGGAGCCGGTGAGCTCGGTGCCTGGGACGACGGTGCTAGGTTATCCGGCTTGCTGGGGTTATCTGGGACCGCCTGCATGGTGCCGGTGCCTGTGCCGTTACCATTTTGCGGCACCTGCCCGCCCTGGTTAGACGGGGCATTATTAACGGAAGTTCCTGGCGAGTACACATTTTCGGGGCGGTACACCTTGGTAGGGCGGGTGGCCGCGTGGGGATGCGTGACGGCATTCGGCGCCAAGTATGGGTCCGTTGATTCAGGGTGCTGGTGGTCTGATTCACCGGCGCCAGAATTGGCCTCTGCGGGGGCAGAGTTTTCCGTCGAAGGCTTCTTATGCGTCGACGATGTCGTCGATTCTTCAGCGGAAGTATTTTTTGGTGCCACGGTAGAGGTAGGGGACTCATTCGCGGCGTTGGAGTAACGGGCGCTCGGCGTGCTCATGCGCCACACGCCCACTCCCACGACGACGGCGGCGATAAGGCCGAGCACGATGAAGACGTACACGCGACGTGAATCTGGTTTCATCGTGCCCTCCTTTCTTGGTTGCATAGGGTGGGTAACAAGTTGATAACGAGAGTATCATGTATTGGAATTTCCGCGACAGGCTGCGGATTCCGTGATATGTAAACAACGTGGAGATGAGAAATGGCAGTGCTTATGCAATCCTTTTCATGCCCGATTTTTCTCCGCCGGAAAAGCGTGTATAAATGGCGCTAAACCCGTCGAAGGAGTGAGAGATGAGCAGCTGGGACGAAGAGATTTTTAGCACCGATCTCAACGTGGATTTTCTAGATGAATTAGCAAACCTCGATGAAGAAGGGGTAATCCGCGCAGTACAGGATGCCTGCGAGGTGGCCCGCAGCAAGGACGATATAACCGAAGAGGAACAACTCAACGCCCACGCCGCGGCCACGATCGCCGCCATTTGGGCGGGTGCGCCGTTCAGTGCCAGCGAAACCGTTGAGGACTACCCCTATATTAGGGACTTGGTGGGAACCGTTGACGATACCTTGACCGAAAATGCCCTCGAGATCTTGGACACCGTCGAAGAAGACTACGACGTGGAACCTTTTATCGAGGCACTTTCTTAAAAACCATGTCCTTCGGTGCCAAAGGCGCCGCCACAGAGCAGAAAGGATTCTGCGTATCTCACCATGCTCATAAGCATTGAAGGCATTGACGGCGCCGGAAAAAATACGCTTGCGACCGCAGTGCGAAGCGCCCTCGAAGTCCCGGTAAGGACCATAGCCTTTCCGCGCTATGAGACCTCCATCCACGCGCAGCTCGCGCGCGAGGCGCTGTACGGAAAGATGGGCGATCTCACGGATTCGGCCTACGGTATGGCCACGCTCTTCGCCCTCGACCGCTTTGGGATAAAAGAGGAATTGCGGGCGGCGAAGGAAACCCGCGAGATAGTCATCTTGGATCGCTATGTGGCCTCCAATGCTGCCTATTCCGCGGCCCGGTTGCGCGACGATAGCCTCTTCCAGTGGGTCTACGACCTAGAATTTGGTACCTTGGGCCTGCCGAAAGCGGACCTGCAGGTGTATGTGGATACGGCGGTGGAGGTGGCATCGGCAAGAGCGCAGTCCCGGGCCGCCACCGATTCCACCCGCGAGCGCGACCACTATGAACGCGATGGGGGATTACAGGAGCGCACCGCCGCCGCCTACCGGCGCTTGGTCGAATCCGGTTGGGGTGGGCGCTGGATCGCCACCGCCGATGCGGATACTATTACGGCAGCAATTAATGACCTTGTAGGAGATTAAAACGTGGCGCCAACGATTTTGGTCGTGGATGATGATCCAGCGATCTCGGAAATGCTGACCATTGTCCTTGAATCTGAGGGACTAAACCCCGTCCCCGTCATGGATGGCAACGATGCCGTTCCTGCCTTCCGCGAGCACGAACCGGATCTCATCCTTTTGGATCTTATGCTGCCGGGCATGAACGGTGTGGATATTTGCCGCACCATCCGGCGCGAATCCGCGGTGCCCATCGTCATGCTGACCGCCAAGACCGATACCGTGGACGTGGTCTTGGGCCTTGAATCCGGCGCGGATGATTACATCACCAAGCCCTTTAAGCCGAAGGAGCTCATCGCCCGCATTCGGGCGCGCCTGCGCCGCACCGATTCCGCGGAACCGGAAATCCTTGAGGTCGCCGACCTGATCATCGACGTGCCGGAACATACGGTGCGCCGTACCGATGGCACCGAATTGAACCTGACCCCGCTGGAGTTCGATCTCCTGCTGGAAATGGCGCGCCACCCAGGCCAGGTGCATACTCGCGAGTCACTCCTGGAGTCCGTCTGGGGCTACCGCAATGCCTCCGATACTCGTTTGGTGAACGTGCACGTGCAGCGCCTGCGCGCCAAGATCGAGCACGATCGGAAGATCCGCAGATCGTGCTGACGGTGCGCGGCGTGGGGTATAAGACCGGCAAAGCCGGTGCCGGGGAGTAAGGAAACATCAGAATTCTGGACCGCGTGCGGCGCATTCGTGACGCCATAGTAGATACGCTGCGCACCTCATTGCAGGCGCGCGTTATCGGCATGATTGTGGTCGCCTCCTCGGTGGTCATGATCATCTTGGCCTACGCCTTGGTCTCCGTGCTGACCCAGCGGTTGGTATCCCAAAAAGAAGACGTGGCGCTGCAGGAACTCGAACGCGCCCGCACGGCGGTGGAACAGCAAATCGATGCCACCAGCTCGGCCAACTCGGTGCAGGTGCGCATCAACTCCGCCCGCGCTTCTTTGGATCAACTCTCTGCGCAACAAGGCGATGCGCAGGCCGTATATGAACCCGTCATCGTGGTGGAAAACCAAGATGGATCCATCACCACCTCGCCGGAGGATTTCCCGGTGCCGGAACAAATGCGGCAGATGGTGGGCCAGGACCAGATTGCGCAGCAGTATTATCCGGTCCCGCGCGGCAATGGCGATTACTATAACGCGCTCATGGTGGGCACGCCCACCGATGCCGAGATTCCGAATCTGCAGGTCTACCTGGCCCTGTCCATGGAATCGGAAGAGTCCACGATGGCGCTGATGCGCGGCCTGCTCTCTGCCGCCGGCGTGGTGGTCGTGGTCTTACTGGTGGGCATTGCCTGGTTGGCTACCCAGCAGGTCATCACCCCGATTAAGTCCGCGTCCCGCATTGCCCAGCGCCTGGCCGCCGGCCATCTCAAGGAGCGCATGGCCGTGGACCGGGACGATGAGATGGGCCGACTTGCCGCCTCCTTTAATAATATGGCGGATAAATTGTCCTCCCAGATTGCGCAGCTGGAGGAATACGGCGATTTGCAGCGGCAATTCACTTCCGATGTCTCGCACGAGCTGCGCACCCCCATTACCACCGTGCGCATGGCCGCAGACCTCATCGAATCCGAGGCCGATAGCCTGCCCGCGGGCGCGCAGCGCGCCTCCAAGCTCATGTCCAGGGAGCTGGACCGCTTCGAGGAGCTGCTCGCGGATCTGCTCGAGATTTCCCGACACGATGCCGGCGTGGCGGACCTGTCCACCACGGCCATTGACCTGCGATCCTGCGTGGATGCCGCCTACCGCCAGGTTGAGCACCTAGCCCAAAAGCTCGACGTGGAGGTGGTCCGCAATATGCCAGACGAGCGGATCACCATCCAGGCCGATTCCCGGCGCATCGAGCGCATTTTGCGCAACCTCTTGGCCAATGCCATCGACCACTCTGAGGGCAAACCCGTGGTCATCGATATCGCCACCACGGAGAAGGCCGTGGGCGTGGCGGTCACGGACCACGGCGTGGGCCTGAAACCCGGGCAAGAAGAGCTGGTATTCAACCGTTTCTGGCGCGCGGATTCCTCCCGTAAGCGCCACTCTGGCGGCACCGGGCTGGGCCTTGCCATCGCCCGCGAGGACGCGGTCTTGCACGGCGGCACGCTCGATGCCTTTGGCGTCTTCGGCTACGGTTCCCGCTTCCGCCTCATCATCCCGCGCGAGCCGAATACCGAGATCGGTGAAGAACCCATCTCCCGCGAGATTCCAGGCGCCCCGGGCACCGGTTCAGACGCCGCGCGCGAGGGGCACGATGCGCTTGCCGATGCCCCCGCTCTCGCTGATCCCGCTACCGCCGGCCCAGCTACCGCTGCCGCCGGAGAAAAAGGCGCCGCTGCTGACTTCGCGGCCGACGCAGCTCATGAGCCTGATACTGCAGATGTTAGGGAAGCGGATGCTGGGGAAGCGGCTGCTGGTGCAGCAGAAGATGAGGGCGAGGGTGGCGCCGGTGGGGCATCGCCAAGCAGCAGCTCGGTGGTAGGCCGCGGAATTGGCATCGACGATGACTCGGCGGAGGTGGCCGAGGCGGATGGTGACGGAATCTTGTGGCCTTCTGAGCGCAACCGTGGGGCCGCCTCGCCCGAGAGGCGCTCCTATAAGGCGCCGGATTTTAAGGGGGATAAATAAATGAATTCGGTCATACGCAATGGATTGTGGCGGCGGAGCACCGCCGTGGGCGCGGTGGCGGCGCTGTGTTTTGCCACCGGCTGCTCAACCTTGCCGCACGATACGAGCCCCCAGGTCGTGGGTACCTACCACAAACAGGCCGATGGCCCGGAAGAGGTCATTGCCCCAGAGGTGGGGGCGGACCCGGACCTTACCCTGCGCGATTTTTATCGCGCCGCGGCCGTTCCTACCAATGACCACGATGCCGCTCGCGGGTTCCTCACGGATAACGCCCGCGGGGCCTGGGATGCCTCGGGCGATGTCATGGTGGTCGATAGCCTGGACATCGTGACCGCGCCCGATAAGAAGCAGAATACGGCGGCGGATGCGCGTTCCTTCAATGTGCGCGGCACTATCATCGGACGCCTCAAATCCGGCGGGGCCTATGTGCCGGAAAATGAGAGCTACGAAGCTACCATCGACATGAAAATGGTAGATGACCAGTGGCTTGTTGATAGTCTGCCGGCCGGGTTGGTTATCGAGCGCAATGAGCTGCGCAATCATTACACCCCGCAATCGCTCTATTTTTATAAACAAACCGATGACGTCCTCGCCCCGGACCGCCGGTGGCTGTATAAGGGCAGCGAGGAATCCGAGTCCACGCTGATTACCCTCTTGATGGAAGGCCCATCTAGCAGCATTGCTCCGGCCACCCGCCGAGCGGCGGATGAAAAGGTCACCTTCGCCGGCTATGACAACGAAAACGGCTACCAGTTCGAGGGCCTGTCGGACCTGGATGAAAATGACCGCACCCGCTTTGCGGCGCAGTTGGTCTGGACGCTTTCTGATGCCGGGCATATCGGCCCCTTCAAGGTCAAGGCCGATGGCAGCAATCTGTTAGAAGGCATGGACACCGTCAGCGTGGACGATTTTGCTGACTATAACCCCAAGGTAAACAGTAATTCCCTGTCCACGCTGTACGCCTTGAACGAGGGCAACGTGCTGGAGGTCGATAGCGGGGTGGCCGAGCCGGTTAAGGGCTCTTTGGGCTCGAGCGGCAATGTGCAATCGGTCGATGTCACCGAGTCCGGCATGATTGCGGCGGTTAGCCGGAAGCCTAGCGGCGACTTCAAGCTGCAGATGGGCGAGATTGGTGCCGCGCTGCAGGATTCGGTCGAAGGTAAGACGCTGGCGCGGCCCACCTTTGAATATAACGGGCAGGCCGTCTGGACGGTGGTCGATGGTGACCGCATCGTGCGCGTCGTGCGTTCCAAGACCACCGGGCGGATTTCAGAATCCGAGGTCGATGCCCGCAGCATCGACGATATCGAGGGCGAAATCTCCGTTATCCGCCTCTCCCATAGCGGCGCACGCGCGGCGATGATCATCGATGGCCACGTCTACATCGCCGCGGTGGCTCAATCCAGCAGCGGCGATAAGCGCATCGTCAACGCCCGCGAGGTGGGCCCTGAGGTCTCCGGCTCGGCATTATCTTTGGATTGGAATAACGATGGCTCGCTCATCGTGGGTACGTCCTCTGGGCAGTCGCCGGTATGGCGCATCGAGCAAGATGGTTCCTCGGCCTCTACCATGCCGACGGGTAATATCACCGCCCCGGTAGTTGCGGTGGCTACCTCGCCATCGAAGCTTTATATTACGGATTCCCATGCCATGCTGGAGCTTCCCGCCACGGTGGTCGATGAGGTGAACTGGCGCGAGGTGCCTGGCCTGCAGGGCCGGCGCTCTTCGCCTATCGTGTCCAGTTAGAAGGCGGCGGCGCTAGGCGACGCTGCCGCAGAGGACCTTTCGGGGGGATGGGGTGGTGTCGCGCCGTGAGCATGCGAGAGCTGATTTTTCCGCGTGCGTGTGCCGGGTGCCGCGCGCCCGGCCACGTCTTGTGCCCGCAGTGCCGGGAACACCTGCGCCAGCCTCCCTACCTGGTAAGCCGGCCGCGGTTGCTCGGGGCGCCGGTATTCGCCCTAGGGCCTTATTCCGATATTCGCCGCAACATCGTCATCAGCATGAAAGAACAGGGCAATAGGGAAGTGCGCGATTATATAGGTGCGGTGGTGGCCGCGGGCGTGGCGCACTTGGCCGCCCGTGGCGAGATTCCCCGCGAGCTGTGCCTGGTGCCGGCCCCTACGCGGCGCCGCTCGGCGCGCATGCGCGGCGGTGATCCCGTGACGGCCATGTGCCAGGGTGCGGCGCGCCGGCAGCAGGGCCTGCGGGTGCGCGAGGCGCTTGTCATGGGCGCGGATACGGCGGACCAATCCGAGCTCAATGCGCAGGATAGGTGGGCGAATCTGCAGGGGCGCGTGGGGATTAGAGCCCCGATGGGCGGTGAGCAGGCGCTGCTTGTCGATGACGTTATAACCACCGGTGCTACCCTCGCGGCCAGCATGGCGGCCCTGCGGGCCGCTGGCGCCACGGTCTATGGGGCGTTGGCTTTTGCCGATGCTTAAGTTACATCACACAGTGGGGTGTACGGTGTTACCCCCTAGTGCCATCAGGTCATAACCACTGGTATTATTAAAGGTGTCACAGAGGAACAGTTACTGTGATTGTTTCTAGTCCCCACAACCAAAGGGAGGCATCTCAATGTCCCAGCCAAACAAAGCTCAGGTAACGATTACGGGCCGTAACGTTGATGTACCGGAACACTTCCAGGAGCGCGTCAACGACAAGCTGGCAAAGATTGAACGCCTTGATCCCACACTGACCTTCTTCCATGTGGAATTGCAGCACGAGCCAAACCCGCGCCGCGAAGCAGAGTCCGACCGCATCCAGATCACCGCGACCGGCAAGGGCCACATCGCCCGTGCAGAGGCTAAGGAAGACTCCTTCTACGCAGCTCTGGAAACCGCAATGGGGAAGATGGAACGTTCCCTGCGCAAGGTGAAGGTGCGCCGTGAATACGTCAAGGGCGGCCACCGCGCACAGAAGGGCACCGGCGAAATCGCCGCTGAGATGGTTGCGGAGGCAGAAGCACAGCGCGCTAAGGAAGAGCGTTTGGTCGATCCTTATGCCGAGACCGTCGAGGACGTTCGCCCCGGCCAGATCGTGCGCACCAAGGAGCACCCGGCCACCCCGATGAGCGTGGACGATGCTTTGAGCGAGATGGAGCTGGTTGGCCACGATTTCTTCCTCTTCGTCAACGAGGAAAACAACAAGCCATCCGTGGTTTATCGCCGCCACGCCTTCGACTACGGCATCATCTCCTTGTCTGAGGATGCAGAGGGCTAAAATCCCTCGTGCCCGGCTAAAGAGTTAAGCCTCTTTATTCCCCCTTCCTACCCATCACGTTAGAACTCGATGAGGTTTGGAAGGGGGATTTGTCATGCTGTGAGTTATCTGTTTTCTTAGTGCCCTTAGTATGAAATCACTATCGTTTAAGGGCGGGTAGAACGCGAGAAGGGCAGTGGCGTGAGTACAATTGCGGGAAGTTAACTAATGTGTCGCGACAAGAAGGACTAACGAATAGTGTTTGGACTTTCCAAGCTGCTGCGCGCGGGCGAGGGCCGTACGGTCAAGCGCCTGGGCAAGATTGCAGACGATGTAATTGCACTCGAGGATCAGTACGCGGAGCTTTCGGACGATGAGCTAAAGGCCAAGACTGACGAGTTCAAAACTCGCCTAAAGGATGGCGAAGAAAAGAACGACATCTTGCTCGATGCTTTTGCTACCGTCCGCGAGGCCGCTTGGCGCGTCCTGGGGCAAAAGCACTACCCCGTGCAGATCATGGGTGGTGCCGCCCTGCACTTTGGCAACGTGGCAGAGATGCGCACCGGTGAGGGCAAGACCCTGACCTCCTTGCTGCCCGCTTACCTCAACGCTTTGGAGGGGCAGGGCGTACACATCGTCACGGTCAATGACTACTTGGCCAAGCGTGACGCCGAGATGATGGGCCGTGTGCACCGCTGGTTGGGCCTGTCCGTGGGCGTTATCCTGTCTGAAATGCGCCCGCAAGAGCGCAAGGAAGCCTACGACTGCGACATCACCTACGGCACCAATAACGAGCTGGGCTTTGATTACCTGCGCGATAACATGGTGCGCACCCTCAATGATGTAGTTCAGCGCGGACACAATTTCTGCATCGTGGATGAGGTGGACTCGATTCTTATCGATGAAGCCCGTACCCCACTCATCATTTCCGGCCCGGTTGACGGTTCCTCCCAATTCTATGGCGTCTTTGCGCAGCTGGCGCCGCGCATGCGAGAGGGAATCCACTACGAAGTGGACCACAAAAAGCGCACCATCGGCGTCTTGGAAGAAGGCGTGGAGTACGTCGAAGATCAACTCGGCATTGATAACCTCTACGCGCCGGAGCACTCCCAGTTGGTTTCCTACCTCAATAACGCGTTGAAGGCCAAGGAGCTATTTACCCGCGATAAGGACTACATCGTCCGCAACGGCGAAGTGATGATCGTGGATGGCTTTACCGGCCGCGTTCTGGCAGGACGCCGCTACAACGAGGGCATGCACCAGGCCATTGAGGCCAAGGAGCAGGTGGAGATCAAAAACGAGAACCAGACGCTGGCGACGGTTACCCTGCAGAACTTCTTCCGCCTCTATGAAAAGATTTCCGGCATGACCGGTACCGCGGAAACGGAAGCCGCGGAGCTGCATTCCATCTACGGGCTGGATGTGGTTCCTATTCCTACCAATAAGCCGAACCAGCGCACCGACCACTCGGACCGCATTTACAAGACCCAAGAGGCAAAGTTCGCCGCGGTGGTTGATGATATTGCAGAACACGTCGAACACGGCCAGCCGGTCTTGGTTGGTACCACTTCTGTGGAGCGCTCCGAATACTTGTCGCAGTTGCTTAGCAAGCGCGGCGTGCAGCACAACGTGCTCAACGCCAAGCACCACGAAGAAGAGGGCCAGATCATCGCCCGTGCGGGTCGCCCCGGCACCGTGACCGTGGCAACCAACATGGCCGGCCGTGGTACCGATATCGTGCTCGGCGGTAACCCGGAAGTTATCCTCGATGAGAAGCTGCGCGAGCGCGGCCTCGACCCCTTTGAGGATGAGGAAAAGTACCAGGAAGCCTGGGAAGCCGAGATCGACGGCGAGAAAGAGCGCTCGAAGCGCTTGGGCGATGAGGTGCGCGAATCGGGCGGACTCTATGTCTTGGGCACCGAGCGCCACGAGTCCCGCCGCATCGATAACCAGCTGCGCGGTCGTACCGGCCGTCAGGGGGACCCGGGCGAGACCCGCTTCTACCTGTCCATGCGCGATGAATTGATGGTGCGATTTGTGGGCCAGTCCATGGAGCACATGATGAACCGCCTCAACGTGCCTGATGATGTCCCCATTGAGGCCAAGATGGTCTCGAACTCCATTAAGGGCGCCCAGGCGCAGGTGGAGAACCAGAACTTTGAGATGCGCAAGAACGTGCTGAAGTACGATGAGGTGCTCAATGAGCAGCGCAAGGTGGTTTACTCCACGCGCTATTCCATCCTCGATGCCGATGACATCAAGGACGATATCCGCACCATGATCGATGACACGGTCTCTGCCTACGTCGCGGGCGCTACCGCCACCGGTTATGTCGAGGACTGGAACCTCGAGGAACTCTGGAACGCTCTTGAGGCGCTCTACGGCCCCACGATGTCCCCGGAGGAACTCGTAGAAGGCTCCGAGTACGGCTCCCCAGGCGAGCTCACCGCGGAGCAGCTGCGCGATGCCCTCGTCACCGACGCGAACCGGGAGTACGACAAGCTGGAGGAAGCCGTGTCTGCCATCGGCGGAGACAAGCAGATGCGCAATACCGAGCGCATGGTCATCCTGCCGATTATTGACCAGAAATGGCGCGAGCACCTCTATGAGATGGACTACCTCAAGGAAGGCATCGGCCTGCGCGCGATGGCGCAGCGCGACCCGCTGGTGGAATACCAGAAGGAGGGTGGCGATATGTTCAATGCCATGAATGAAGGCGTGAAGGAAGAAACCGTGCGCCAGTTGTTCATGCTGCGCAAGCAGTTCAAGCAGCAGGAAGAAAACCAAGAGTCCGGCGGTGACTCGGGCTCTGGTCCTGCAGGCCAAGAAACCGTAGAGGCATAAAACCTCCGCGCTCTTTTGCGCCCCTTCCTTTCCTCCCCACCTTCGCGTGGTGAAGAAGGAGGGAGGGGCGCTGTTAGTTTTAGAGCAGCCGAAACGAGCGCAGCCCCTGGTCCGTGGCGGAGCCGGTAAAGGCGTGGCGCTGGGTGCCGATGACAGCGGAACCGAAGTATTCGCCGTTGGGACGCGCGTGCAGGCTGGTAAGGCGCAGGGCATCGGTGTCGTAGGGGCTTTTTCGACGGTGTACCCAAGAACCAATGTGCAGGCGGATGGAATCCGAAAAGCGCGGGGAATTAAGGTTTGCCAGCGGGCGGTAGCCGGCGGCGACCTCAAGGATAAAGACCACCCAGGCTTGGATATGGTGCTGGGCGGCGACCTCTGCAGTAGTGGGCAGGCGGCCGTAATGGATGCGGTGCGGGGCGATATATAGCTTGAGATGAGAGTAGCCGGGAATGGGCTCATACATGGTGAAATGAGTGCTCCTGCGAAAAAGGCAGGGAGGCGAACGCGTGATAATTATCTCATGGGGGCGCTGCGCGCGCTATTTCTGGCAGTTTCCTGTATGAGGCGGGCGAGAATATAAGCGCAGTTCGCTATACTTTCGGGAGTTACAAAATATTCGTGTACTGAAGGATTAAATATATGCGTGGTCTCATCGTTGACTATGTCGGCGTCCTCGATGGCGCTGAAGAGGACAATCGCCGCTGGAAGGCTCTTCTATCCGCGGTGAAGGCAAATGGTGCCGCAACCGCTATCTTGTCTAATGACCCGGGCGGTTCCGGCGCTGAGCACATTCGCGAGTGGGAATACCGCGGCAACGTCGATGCCGTGGTGTTGTCTGGCGAAATCGGGGCGGAAAAGCCGGAGGTTGCGGCCTTCCAAGCGGCTGCCGATGCCCTCGAGCTGCCCTTGAGCGATTGCGTCATGGTCGATGATTCGATTCTTAACGTGCGCGCCGCCGTCGATGCCGGGATGATCGGTTTCTTGTACACCAGCTTCGACCGCGTGTCCGTAGAAATTCAAGCCGTATTCGATATTGAAGGGGAATTTTAGTGGCTGAAGCCCGCGTCTATATTCCGGCGACCTATGCCATGCTGGCGGAGCTCGCAGAAACCGGTACGCTCGCGGCGCGTTCCGGTTGGGGTTTCATGGTTACCCCGGCCCTGCGCGATTTTTATACCGCAGGCGATGAAGAAGAGATCGCCTACTCCGCCTTCCTCGAGGCCTCCATGGCCTCGCTGCGCCTGTTGACCATTGGGGATGAGGAGAAGTTCCCGCACCGTCGCGTGGTCATTTCCATCGACGTTGATGACACGGCAGTCACCCCGCGCCCAGATATGGGCGAGCCGGTGGTAGAGCTCCAGCCAGCGCAGTTTGGCACCGATAACCTCGCCGCCATTCACGTGGATATTGAAGAATCCGAAGAGGCAACGGCCAAGGCCATCGAGGCCATTGATTCCGCTGACCTCGGCGATGAGGACGCGGAGCTCGCGGTGGGCGATGCCCTGGATAACTTCATGGCCTTCTACCACCCCACGGAGCTGCCCTTCCTTGTGGAATTGCTCTAGGCCGCGCTAGTTTTCCCACTCCACGTTGGTGCGCAGGGCTTGCAGCAGCCCGCGTACCGCATCGCGGCGGCGGGCGGTAGCGGTGCCCTCGGGAATGATTTCTGGATCATCGAGCCCGCATTCGGGATCCGCCGGTGGCCCCGCGTGCGTACAGCCGCGCGGGCATTCCTCAATGGCCGCGGCGAGATCCTCGAAAACGCCAAGGATGGTATCCGCGTCCACGTGCGCCAGCCCAAAGGAGCGAATGCCCGGCGTATCGATGATCCAGCCGCCCTGGGAGTCGGTGCTAGGAGCGTCGGTGGGCAAGGGGAGGGCCACCGATTGCGTCGAGGTATGCCGGCCCTTGCCGATGCCCGATACTTCCCCCGTTTCCCTTTCCGCATCTGGGACCAGCCGGTTAACCAGCGTGGATTTGCCCACCCCGGAATGCCCGATGAGCGCGGTGATATGCCCATCTACCTGCGCGCGCACGGCTTCCAAGCCATCCTCGACCCCGGCCTCGACCACCGTGACATCTAGGTCAGCGAATTCTTCTGCAAACGGCGTCGGGTCCGCGAGATCCGTCTTGGTAAGGCACAAGATGGGGTGGAGGTTGCCCACGAACGCGGCAATCAAGGCGCGCTCGACAAAACCGGACCGCGGGGGCGGGTCGGCCACGGCAGAAACGATCAGCAATTGATCGGCATTGGCCACCACGATGCGCTCATACGGATCCGTGTCATCGGCGGTGCGACGCAGCACGGAGGTGCGATCCGCCAGCTTGACGATGCGCGCCAGCGTGTCCTTCGCACCAGAGGTATCACCAACCACGCCGACGCGGTCACCGACCTCGATGGCGGTGCGGCCCAGCTCGCGGGCGCGCATGGCGGTGACGGTGGGGCCATCGTCAAGCGCGACGCCCCACCGACCGCGGTCCTTGGTAATTACCATGCCGTATTTGGCATTTTTGTGCTTGGGCCGATCCTTGGTGCGCGGGCGCGAGCCCTTGCCGGGGCGCACGCGCACATCAGATTCATCAAAGGAACCGAAACGTCTAGCCATGTAAATCCTGTTGGTCGGGGTGCAGCATCGTCTCCCACATGCGGGCGAAACCGGGCAAGGTCTTGGAGGTGGTGGAAATATCCTCAATCTGGATATCAGGGACTTTCAAACCCAGAATGGCACCGGCGGTGGCCATGCGGTGATCGGCATAGCACGGCCAATTGCCGCCGTGGAGTTCGGCGGGTTCGATCACCAGGCCATCGTCAAGCTCGGTGACCCTGCCGCCCAGCGCATTGATATTCGCCGCGAGCGTCTGCAAACGGTCGGTCTCGTGGCCGCGCAGGTGGGCGATGCCCGTAAGCCGGGACGGCGTTTCCGCGAGCGCGCACAGGGCCGCAACGGTGGGGGTAAGCTCCCCGATATCGCCCATATTGCGCTCGATGCCCTGCAGCTTGCCTGCCGGGTTGCCCTCTGCCGTGACGCTGTTGTGCTCCTGGGTTACCATCACGCCCATATCCAGCAGGATCTGGCGGATGGCATCGCCCGGCTGGGTGGTATTCGCCGGCCAATTCTTGATGGTCAGGCGCCCGCCGGTGACCGCCGCGGCGGCGAGGAACGGCGTGGCATTGGAGAGATCCGGCTCAATGAACCATTCGCGCCCGGCAATGGGGCCGGGATGCACCGTCCACGTCGTGCCATCCGAATCCACGCGCACGCCCGCCTGGCGTAGCATGCCCACCGTCATTTCCACGTGCGGCATGGACGGCAGTTGGCCGCCCTCGTGGGTGAGCTGGATGCCCTGGGAAAAACGTGCCCCGCTGAGCAGCAGGCCGGAGACGAACTGGGAAGAACCGGAAGCATCGATGGTGACCTTCCCGCCTTCTGGCACGTCGTTGGCGGACACCGTAAAGGGCAGGCTATCGCCTTTTACATCAACGCCGAGGCTGCGCAGCGCATCCAGCGTCGTGGACATGGGGCGGTTATAGGCCTGCTTATCGCCATCGACGCGCACCGGGCCATCCGCCAGCGCCGCAACCGGCGGCACAAAGCGCATCACGGTGCCGGCCAGCCCACAATCCACCGTGGCACCGTGCAGCTTCCCAGGCTGGACGTGGATATCGGCGCCGTCATGGGTGAAGCGAACCCCCATGGCACTGAGCGCGTCCTCCATCAGTTGCGTATCGCGCGATACCAGCGGGGCGTGCAGGATGGACGGGGAATCAGCCAGCGCGGCCAGGATGAAGGCGCGATTGGTAATAGATTTCGATCCTGGCACCTGGTGTTCCCCCGTAACGGGGCTGGTAGCCAGCGGGGCGGTCCAAGGTTGAGACATAGTGTCCATAATAGAGGGCATGTGCGGAAGATTCGTTCTTTTTACCGAGTCCCTCCTCGATGAGGTGGGAAACCTCCCGGGTGTCCAGGAAGTCCACGCCCCACAGGGCACGCCGGGGCCGCGGTATAATATTGCCCCCACCCAGCCCATTCCCATCGTGCGCGTGCGCGAGGAGCTAGCGGAAGTCGATCCCGCGCGGTGGGCGCTCTTGCCGCAGTGGAAGAAAGACCTAGATGGCCCGCCGCTTTTTAATGCCCGGGCAGAAACGGTGGCGAGCAAGCCGTCTTTTCGCACCGCCTTTAAATCCCAGCGCTGCCTTATCCCCATGAACGGCTATTACGAGTGGCACAAGGATGGCTCCACCAAGACGCCGTACTACGTCCACCCAGACCAGGGACTGCTGTGGGCCGCGGGGCTCTGGGATACCGGGTTGGACCGGCTCTCTGCCACCATCGTGATCACCGCGGCTACCGAAGAGATGGAGTGGCTGCACCACAGGTTGCCGCGATTCTTGGCGCCGGAGGAGATGCGCACCTGGCTCGAGGGTAGCGCCGAGGAGGCCAAGGAGCTGCTAGTGCCCACGGGCCTGCGAGGGTTTGAGTACCACGCTGTGGACAAGGCCGTGGGGACTGTCTCTAATGACTATCCGGAGCTACTCATCCGCCAGTAGATCGGCAAAGTCTGCCCCGCACAAGTGCGCGAGGTCTTCTGCGTTGAGCTCGATATCTAGGCCGCGGCGGCCGCCGGAGATAAAGACAGTATCGAAAAGCACCGCGGATTCCTCGATCACCGTGGGCAGCGCGTTCTTTTGCCCGAGCGGGGAAATACCGCCATGCACGTAGCCTGAGGATTTCTCGGCATCGTGCACCTGCGCCATGGCGGCCTTAGATACGCCAAGGGCAGCGGCGGCCTTCTTGAGGCTTAAATGGTGCGTGGTGGGAATCACGCACACCGCCAACTCGCGGCGCGGACCTTTGCCCGCGGTGAGATCAATGATGAGCGTTTTCAGCACGCGTTCGGGTTCTACGTCTAAGGCCGCCGCGGCGTGATCACCAAAGTGATCCTTGCCCGCCTCGAAGGTGGATATGGAGTGTTTGACTCCGGCATCTTCGATGACTTTCAGTGCCGGGGTAGCGGCATGCGGGGACTTTTTGGCCATATAGGAATTTTAGCGTGAGACGTTAGGATAGATTGTGTGGTTAAAGAAACAGTGAGCGAGAAGGAGCTGCAGCGCCGCTTTGAAAAGGAAGCGCTCCCGCTGCTCGATCAGCTCTATGGCGGCGCGCTGCGCATGACGCGAAACCCGCAAGACGCGGAAGACTTGGTGCAAGAGACCTATCTGAAGGCCTATAAGTCCTTTCATTCCTTTAAGCAGGGAACGAACCTGAAGGCGTGGCTGTATCGCATCATGACCAATAACTACATCAACTCTTATCGCAAGGCGAAGCGGCGCCCTACCGAGTCTTCTGCCGATGACTTGAGTGATTTTCAGCTCTATACCACCGCAGGCCACGATTCCACCGGCTTGGAATCGGCCGAGGTGGCAGCGCTTAAAGAGATGCCAGATAGGTCCATTTCGCAGGCCATTAATGACTTACCGGAGGATTACCGGATGGTGGTCTACTACTCCGATGTGGAGGGCTTAGCGTACAAAGAAATCGCCGAAATCATGGATACTCCACTGGGAACGGTGATGTCCCGCCTACACCGTGGAAGAAAAATGCTCCGGAAGGCGTTGAAGGACGTAGCACGTGAACAAGGAATTGGATTAGAACACCCGGACATGGAGGACAAGTAATGGAAGGCGCAACCGGAAAGAACTGTGGTGCGTGCAGCTCCACTGAGGTACACAACCTATTTTGCGAGCTTCTCGACGAATCCACGACCTATGCCCGCGCTTTAGCCATCCGCGAGCACATCGCCCAATGCGATTTTTGCCAGCAACGCCTAGAGCGCGAAGAACTCGTCCGCTCCATCGTGCGCAATTGCTGTGCCGGCCAAGCTAAGGCACCGCAATCGCTGCGCCGCCGTATCTCGGTAGAAATTACGGAGATCGAATCCCGCTGGTAAGAAGCGTCCTTCAGAGCTGCGAAACCCTCTGGAGGCTTCTGGGGTTTTTGGGGTGCAGAAATTTCTTGTTTAGACCTTAACGTAGATATAGCAAAAGCCCGGCTGGGTAGTGCTGAAATGCACTGCCAACTAAGCCGGGCTTTATGTTTGCTGTACGTTATGCGCCAGGACGCTTGCCGTGATTAGCGGCCTTCTTGCGGCGATCCTTGCGCTTGCGACCACGCTTGCTCATTGCGCACTCCTTCGTTGAGGGTTTCTGAACTTTATTCAACTGTAGCGGCTAAGGGCGCCGAAACGAAAATTGGGGTAGGCGTTAGGCTCTCCGGGTCCGCGCTTTTAGGCGGACACGCGGGAACGGCCGCGGCCGCGGTTGCGGCGACGCTTGAGGGCGCGGCGCTCCTCTTCAGACAGGCCGCCCCAGACGCCGGCATCGAGGCCGGACTCGAGTGCCCAGTTGAGGCAGGAAGAAGCAACGGGGCAGCGGTTGCAGACCAGCTTGGCCTTAGCGATCTGGGTAAGAGCAGGGCCGGAGTTACCTACTGGGAAGAACAGCTCTGGGTCTTCGTCGCGGCAAACGGCTTCGTGGCGCCAATCCATGATTGATATCTCCTAACAAATTTTTGACAGCAGTAAATACGAGCGCAATCCGTGCGGGGCAGGAAAGCACCTTGATTTTTAGGTGGTGTGTGAACTGGTCTGCTAGCAGTGGGGCCCGGTCTCGAGGTCGGGCCAGCGTCGCCGCCGCCTATGGTTCACGGTGTTGTTGCCTGAAGTTTCCTCCAGGTTAAGAAGAGGTTTACGCCCTCTTTCTTTTTGCTACTAGAGAATCATGACATGTTTACCCGATCGCCGCTAGGGTTAAAGGCTAAATTGTGGTTAACATCACGCAAATAGGCGCAGTGTGGGGGCCATAAATGTCAAAATCAAATTTTAAAGAAGCCTGTGAGAATCGCCGTGAGCTGCAGCTATAGGTGCTATGTTGTGAGTGTGGTGAGGGAGAGACCGTCAAATCTCCCAGTTCAGCCCCCTGCCCCCGCGCCACTGCAGGCAGCATCGAGGCCCGCCGTGGGTGGCACAGAAAAAATCCGCGCCGGATTAGTAGACTGTGGCTTTGTGTCTAAGCAGAACAAACGCCAGGTAAATAAACAGCAGCGAGATAAGGCGGCAGCGCCCGCAGCGGCACCGGATAGTGCCCCGCAGTCGGTGCTGATAGGCGCTGGCATTGCCACGGTGCAATCCATCGCGGTTATTTGTTTTGGTATTTTCCTCATCGTGCGCGAAGCGATGGGCGCGGAAAATGACTCTATGGTTTCTGATTCCGGATCAGGAAGCTTTGTGGGGCTTGGCACCGCCATCTTTATCTTCATCGTCTTTGGTTTCGTCATCGCAGGCGCCTGGGCCATGGTGAAGGGAAAGCGATGGGGAAGAGGTGCCGTGGTCCTCGTAGAGCTCATCTTGGGCGCGAGCGCGTTTCAAATGTATAGCGGTGGATCCCCGGTACTGGGGACTATCACCCTGTTAAGCGCGGTTGCGGTGCTTTATCTCTTGATGTTTAGGCGCGAGTCCTCGGAGTGGGCCGCCTCGAATTTCTAAGGGTCACTCGCGTTTGGGCCATTCGCGCGGGAGCAGCGAGTGGCACTCGCTTAGTCGCTGCTGAGGCCAACGACGGTATCGCCGCGGGTTTCTACAATGGTCTCGCCCGCCAACGTGAGGTGGACAGGACCGCGGTAATCTCCGCGGTCGACGGCAATTTCGCGCAGTACCTCCCCGGTAGACCAGTCCACCACTGATATGCCCTTTTCGGTGGGCATCAGCATGCGCCCAGCTACTGAAATCGGGGTGCCGATGGCGCCGTCAATGACGTGATCGATCCGCAAATCACTGGGCGTTAAAAGGTAGAGGCGCTGCCCATCAAACCACGTCATATGGTGCGGGAGATCCGCAACGGCCGGGGCGAAAGGGCTTGTGCCGGAATCGATGGCGTCGGAAGGCTTTACTGGGGTAGAAGAAAGCTTGTCGCCCTCGTTGTTATAGGACTCAATGCGGGGTTCTGGGCCGGGGATATAGACCGCGGCGGCGTCTTGGCCCACCGCGATAAGCCGCGCCCCATCGCGATCGACGGAGACATCCGCGTCCATTTCTGGTTCCCGGGAGTCCTCCGGGGTGGTGGTTTGAAACCTTAACCAGGTGGTGTGAGGTTCCTCCGGGCACGATTCCGTCAGCGCGAGATTCTCGGTACGCGTCAACGCCGAAGAAATGGTGCACTCCTCGTGCGGTTGCTTCTGTGCCTCCTGCTTGGCCTCCACGTCGCCGTATTCCACGGTGCGCACGAGATCTGAGCGCCATAGATCGATTCGCCCGGCAGAAACGGTCCCTACCCGGTCATTGGATTGCACGGGTACAACATCCGGGGAATTAATAGCGCTGCGGGTGGAGTCATATTCGCCCGTCGCCGCATCGATGGCAACCGTATCCCCGCAACCCACGCCCGTGCGATAGGTGGCAACCACCTTGCCCCAGGCGGTCGATAGCGAGCAGATCTCGGCATCACTGCGGGAATAGGTCCAAGCCGTGGAACCGTCGCCATTGGTGGCAGTGAGCACATCGCCATCGTGGCTAATGCTCAACCCGTGGGCGGAAATGGCGCGGTATTGGCCGGGTACGGGCTGGATGGGCAGGCTGTAGGCAGTGGTGAGGGAGGAGGGGATATCGGCAAGCACAGCGGCATCGCTTTCCCCAGGAACGGCCTCTTGGTGCAGGTCAGCCTGGTGGATATTGGCCGTGGCGACCGCCCCGCCCACCGCGATGGCGCAGATAGCGCCGATGATGCCGGTGGCCTTCCAATCTGCCGCGGTTGCCCGCAAGATGGGGGCCTTAGTCATCGGCGCCCTCCTCGGGGCGTGCCCTTGCCGCGCCGAGCTCCGGAACGGGACCGCGACCGCGACTGGGACCGGGATTGAGCCTGTCCCGCGGACCGCTTATGCGCCGGAAGCTGGCCAATCACGTTGGTGGCAGGTCCCACCTTTTCCTGCACACCAGCGGGGATGGACAGCGCCTGGGCAAGCTCCGGCGAGGTGGAAAACCACTGTGGTGGCGTGGCCGTATCTAGGCCTAACTCATCGTTGATGACCCGCCATTTGGCCAGCTCATCGTAGCCAACGAGGGTGACGGCGGTGCCGGTATGCCCAGCGCGGCCGGTGCGCCCGATGCGGTGGATAAACGTCATGGGATCATCGGGAACCTGGTAGTTGATGACGTGGGTGACATCATCGACGTCGATGCCGCGCGCGGCGATATCAGTGGCGACGAGGATGTCCACCTCGCCCGAGCGGAAGGCCTGCAGGGACTTCTCCCGGGACTTTTGGCCCAAGTCACCGTGCACGGCACCGACGTGGAAGCCGCGCTCAGCAAGGTCATCGGCCAATTGCGCCGCCGAGCGTTTAGTGCGGGTAAAGATGATGCTGCGCCCCCGGCCCTGGGCCTGCAGGATATGCGCGATGACCGCCACCTTATCCATGCGGTGGGCCTGAAAGGTGACCTTGCGGGTGGTTTCGTGCGTGACCTCATCCGCCTCCGATTCGGCCCGAATGTGTACGGGCTTATGCATGAACTGGCGCGATAGGTTCAAGATTGCGCCCGGCATGGTGGCAGAAAACAGCATTGTTTGGTGCGCATTGCCATCGAGTGCTTCCAAAATGGCCTCTATGGAAGGCAAAAATCCCAGGTCCAGCATCTCGTCGGCCTCATCGAGCACCACGATGGCGACGTGGCGCAGGACCAGATCGCCGCGCTCATGCAGATCGAGCAGGCGGCCTGGCGTGCCGATGACCACGTCGACGCCGCGCTGGAGGAGCTTAATTTGCTCCTCATAGGGGCGCCCGCCGTAGATAGCAGCGAGGCGGACCGGCAGGTGCGCGGCCGCGTCCTGCAGATCAGCGGTGACCTGCTGGGCTAGCTCGCGGGTGGGCACGACGATGAGAGCCCGCGGCGTCCCATCCGGTGGGGCAATATCCGCGTCATCAAAAACGCGATCGAGCAGCGGTACGCCAAAGCCAAAGGTCTTGCCCATGCCGGTGCGCGCCTGGCCAATGAGGTCTTGGCCATTGAGCGCAATGGGCAGGGTTAATTCCTGGATTGCAAAGGTTCGCGCGATGCCACGGTCAGCGAGCCCATCGCAGATTTCGGCGGCGACGCCGAGTTCCGCGAAGGTCGGTGGCTGGGTTTTTATGACAGACACACCTTGATAGTAGCCGGGATGGTTATAGTGGGGCCATTGGCATGTAAAACTCTCGTTAGAGGAGGATAATTTTTATGGATATCAAGTTTGGTTTTGCAGATACCCCGCGCGAGCTGATCATTAGCACCACCGGCGAGCAGGCGGAGCTGACGAAAAAGATTAATAGCGCCTTGGCGGAAAACTCCACGTTGGAGCTAGAAGATGACAAGGGCCGCAAGTACCTCGTGCGCACGGACCGCGTGGTGTACGTCGAGGTTGGTGCCGCGAAGAAGCAATCTGTCGGTTTCGCCGGCGCCTAAGCTTGGGGCTTTCTAAAGGTTTGCTAATTCAGTGTGTGAATAAGCAACCGGGTATCCTCAATGCCTATGGAAAGTAGGCAGAATCGCAAGGCTCAACAGGGCCATAGGCGAATTCCGGATCACCCGAACCCGGTGGTCCGGTTCGCCCACCGCTACGGCTGGTGGCGTGTGGTGGCTATCCCTGTGATGGTGCTGCTTACCGTCTGGGTGATTGTGGATATCGCGTCTGGCTCTTCGGCCGATGACAATGGCGATGCATCCAGCGCGGAGACTACCGCCGCCACTCCTACCCACGAAGATCTCACGGGCCCGGATCCCGCAAATGCGGAGGCGGTAGAGCGCGAGATGAGTGAGATGCCCCCTGGAAGTGACTTCACCAAAAAGGGCAAGGGCACTTTCCACGCAATCGGCCGCCCCGGTGCTGTAGCCGGTGAAGGCGGCGAGAAGAAGGTCCGCTATTCCATCGAGGTAGAAGATGGACTTAATACCGCTCCCTACGGCGGCGATGATGCCTTTGCCGCAATGGTGGAGGCAACCCTTGCGGATCCACGCGGGTGGACCGCCCAAGGTGACTTCGAATTCGAGCATGTCGCCTCCGCTGATAATCCCGATACCCGCATCCAGCTGACCTCATTAGGTACGGCCGCGGAGCGGTGTGGCGAGAAGATCGAAACGGAAACCTCTTGCCATACAAAGTTCACCGGCGAATCCACCACCATCATTAATGAAGCGCGGTGGGTGCGCGGGGCCACGCCCTTTGAGGGCGATTTGGGCAATTACCGCCAATACGTCATCAACCACGAATTGGGCCACGCCATTGGCTATGCCTCCCACCAGCAATGCGGCGGCGAGGGCAAATTGGCCCCGGTGATGATGCAGCAGACGCTGAGCTTGAACAATAAACAATTGCATGACCGCAATCCCAAGGAGGTCTATCCTGATGAGGATGTGACCTGCGAGCCTAACCCGTGGCCATATCCCAATCCGGAGCACAAGGATCCCCACCAACCCCAATAAGGAGTACTGGATGCCGCTTCCCCCAGAGCATGTTTTAAGCGCCTTCCATGCAGAAACCGGAGCGACTGGGTCGCGCCGGGCCCAAGGCGATCAGCTGGGCCCAGTATGGGATAACGGCATCAAGGTGGGCGACGTTGTCTACTCCCAGGCCGGCCCTTTCGCGGCGTGGTCTGCCAAGGTGCGCGAAAGGCTCAGCGTGCCGGGCGCGCGGGTATCGCGGCCGGTTCTCGCGAGCGACGGGCGCCATACCGCGGCCGGGTGGAAGGCGACGCAGTTCCTTCCCGGCGAGGTCACCGGGCGCATCGATGAAGCGGCGCAGACGGCCTTGCGCTTGGACGATGCCATGGCCAATGCACCTGCGCCGCCGGGTGCGCACCGCGATGATGCCTTTGCCCGCGCGGAGCGCACCGCCTGGGCGGAGACGGGGGAGGCCTACGATAAGGCCGCGCTTGCCGATGTCCCCTTGGTCACCGCTCATACCGCTCTGCTGACCACCACGGTCTTTTATGGCGCGCACCCACCGGGAATCGTGGATCTCGTGCCGAGCCAATCTGCCCGCCCGGCGGGGTGGAGCGCAGCGCTCGTGATCGTGGACGGTTTGATCGCACAGGTGGTAGATGATGATATCTGCCAGCGGTTTGGCCACGTGCCGGGCATGCAGGAGCTTTTGCTGCGGGCGGTGTCTTACCGCCGGCATATCAATGATCTGAATCCGCGGTCGCGCTCGAATGTGCGTTCTAATATTGAGCGGGTAGAACAGTTTCTTGTGTCTAGGGCATCTGCGATACTGGGGCGGTGACTTACAATCCCCATTCCACCGCCCGCGCGGGAGTGGTCTTACCGCCGTCGCCCGAGGTACGACTCATCGCCCGCACCCCGTCCGCATACGCTCGTTCCTGGCCTGTTGAGCTGCCGGAAACCGGTACCTGGAAGGTAACCGGCACCGCTGGAACCGGCGTATCCAGTTTTCTTATCGATACCGTCATTCATGCCCTCGACCGCGCCCAGGAGACGGGGGCAGATCCCTCCGGCATCCTCGTTGTCGCCGCCTCCAAGGAATCCGGCGCCCGCCTGCGCCGCGAGCTTTCGGAACGCCTCGAAGATTATGCGGCACAATCCTCCATGGTCCGCTCCATCCACTCCTTGGCCTTTGCCCTTCTGCGCAGTGCAAGCGACGAGGAATTGCGCCTTATTACCGGCGCGGAACAAGATGCCGTTATCCGGGAATTGCTCGAAGGCCACGCTGAATCCGGCCACGGCGACTGGCCAGAGGAAGTCCGCCCCGCCCTTGAGTACGTAGGCTTTGCCCGCCAACTGCGCGATTTTCTTTTGCGCTCCATTGAACGAGGACTTAGCCCCGCGGATTTAGAGAGCCTCGGAGCTAAGTACGGCCGCGGTATGTGGAGTGCTGCCGGTACGTTCCTGCGCGAATATGAACGCGTCCAAGCCCTATCCGGGGCGCATTCCTATTCCGCGGCCGAGTTAGTCAACCAAGTCTTGCTGCGCCCAGAACTTACGAGTTCGCACCCGTGGCACACCATCGTGGTCGATGATGCCCAGCTATTAGATCCCACCGCGGGCAAGCTCATCTCCCGCCTGGCGCCCGATGCACAATTGCTGGTCATCGGCGGCGATGCGGACCAATCCGTCTTTGCCTTCCGCGGTGCGAATTCGCAGTTCCTCGAGGAATTTCCCGCGGAGAACTCCGTCGAGCTTTCGCAGCCGCACCGCAGCGGATCTCCGGCCTGCGTTTCCATCGTGGATTCTGAGGGCCGCCTGCGCGATGTGGTGGCAGATACCGTGCGCCGCCGCCATTTGGACGATGGCGTGCAGTGGCGCGATATCGCCGTCATCGTGCGCTCAACGGCGGATATTGGCCAGATGCGCCGCACCTTGCTGGCCGCCGGTGTACCCGTGCATATCAGCCCAACCGACGTGATTTTGGCAGAACAGCGCCTAGTATCCGCCATGCTCCTTGCCCTGCGCGCCTTGGAAGAAGACCTCAGCAATGCAGAGCTTGAGGAATTGCTTACTGGGCCCGTGGGCGGGTCGGATCCCGTCACCCTGCGCCGCCTGATTCGCGGTTTGCGCCGGTGGGCGCCCGATACGCGCGGCATGGATAGCCTGCGCGAGCTCTTGCACGGCGAGCTACCGGACTTCAACGGACAGCTCACCGAACGCGAGTTTTCCATCCTGGAGCGCGTGCGCGCGGTACTCGCCGCGGGCCGGCAGGCCATGCAAGCCCAAGCTTCTGTGGAAGAGATCCTGTGGGAAGTATGGAGCGCTACCGAGCTGGATATGCGCCTGCAGGCATCCGCCTTGCGCGGCGGCGCCACCGGCTCCCAAGCAGACCGCGACCTCGATGCCATGATGGCGCTCTTTGACGCCGCCGGTGATTACTCCGAGCGCCGTCCCGGCTCCTCGCTGCAGTCCTTTTTAACCCACATCACCGAACAAGAACTGCCCACCGGCGTCCGCGACCGCCGCACCGCCATCCCGCAGGCCGTAGAGATCATCACTGCCCACGGTGCCGTTGGCCGCGAATGGGATACCGTCATCGTCGCCGGAGCCCAAGAAGGCGCGTGGCCCTCGCTGGGGGAGACCGGATCCATTTTTGGCCAAGAAGATCTCATCGATCTTCTGGACCGCGATATTGAGCCTGATACCCCTGTTAGCCACATTGCCTCCCGTCTGGCAGAAGAGCGCCGGCTCTTCCACGTCGCCACCACGCGCCACCGGAGCCGGTTACTCATCGCCGCGGTGGAAAACTCCAATGAGGATGCCTTTGCAGAGCCTTCCCGCTTCATCGCGGAATTTACTGGGCGCGGGGTTGATGTTCCCGGGACTATGGCGCGCCGGGAAGCCAGCCGCGCCTTGCGCGCCACCCAATTTCCCCGCGAGCTGGGCTTAGACGTTCCCGAGCCAGCACCGGTGTCCCTGCGCGATGGACTCGAGGTCGATCCCCTCGATATATCGGTGCTGTCTGTACCTTCCTTCGTGGCGCAATTGCGCCGCGTGGTCGCGAACCCAGAATCCGGCGAGGCGGAGCGGCGTCAGGCGGCCCGGCAGCTGGCGCGTTTAGCGCAGGCGGAAATCCCAGGCGCCCACCCAGACCAGTGGTTCTCCGCGCGCTCTGTGGCATCGCATACGCAGCTGCGCGGTAGCAAGAGCCTATCGCCATCCCGGGTCGAAGCCCTGCTCAACTGCCCGCTCAAGGCGATTGTGGGAAACTTGGCCGAAGATCCCAGCGGCGCCGAGCACCTCCTGCGCGGCACCATGGCACACGCCTTCTTGGAGGCCATCGGCCGCGGCATGGATGCGGAAAAGGCCCGCCTGCTCGTCATGGAAGCCTATGAGCTCATCCTGGACGTTCCGCAGTGGCAACTACAGAGCAAGTTGGAAGAATTCTCCCGCCTGTTAGAGCGCACGCAGCAATGGGCACAGCAATCCGAGGTTAAAAATGAACTCGCCGGGGTGGAAGTACTCGTCTACGTCGAGGTCGCCCCGGATATTCGGGTAGGTGGATTCATGGACCGCTTGATGAAGGACGGGGATGGAAATTACCTGGTCGTGGACCTCAAGACCGGCAAATCTGCAGCGACGCAGGCAGAGGCAGAAGAAAACCGTCAGCTAATGACCTACCAATTGGCCTTGTCCCGGGGCAGCTTCGACGGGCAACGCGTGCGCGATGGCGAAGGTATGCCGCGCGCGGGCGGGGTGCTTGTTTATCCCGGAAAAGATTCCAGCAAAATTACCACCCGCACACAAAGCCAGCTTACCGCAGAGGCCCTGGAAGAATTCTCCGCACTTTTGCCATCACTGGCAGCGGAGTTGCGCGGCCCGCAGCTTACCGCCCGCACCAATAAAGATTGCGATAAGTGCCCCATTCGTACCATCTGCCCAGTGCAGGAGGAAGGAAAGATGACCATCCATGCCTAAGCAGGATTTTTCCCCGGAACAAATAGCGAAAGCACTGGGCAAGGACTACCCACCCACTGAGGAACAAGCCCACGTCATCGAGGGTCCTTTTGGCCCCAAGCTCGTGGTGGCTGGGGCCGGTGCCGGTAAGACGGAAACCATGGCCTCCCGCGTGGTCTATTTGGTAGCCAATGGCTACGTGCGCCCAGAGGAAGTGCTGGGGCTGACCTTTACGCGCAAGGCGGCGCAGCAGCTAGAACAGCGCATTCGCCGCCAGCTCATTCAGCTGCGCGATTCCGGGCTCATCGTCCCCGGCAGCCCCGCTGCGGAGGCGCTTAACAATATCGCACCTACCGTGGCCACCTATGATTCTTATGCCGGCGAGCTCGTGCGCGAATACGGCCTCCTGGTCCCAGTAGAGCCCTCGGCGCGCATCATCACGGAAGCAGAGCGCTTCGCCATTGCCTACGACGTGGTGAAAAACTACGGCGGCAAATTATCGGATGAAAAGACCTTGGGTTCCATTACGGAAGTCCTGCTCAAGATCACCTCCGATATGGACAATTCCTTGAAGGATCCGGATGATATCGCCGAATTCGCACGGGATTTTCGCGCCGATATAGACAACCTGGAAAAGGCCCCGAGGACGAAGGGCGAGTATTCCAAGGACCTGCAGAAGTACATCAATGTCCAGGATCTACGCGTGCAGTACGTGCCTTTGATCGAGGAACTCAAGCGCACGCAGGCAGAGCAGCAGGTCATCACTTTTGGCGAGCAGATGTCTGTGGCAGCGCGCCTTGCGCAAGAGCACCCGGCGGTGGGCAAGCAACAGGCGCAGCGCTACCGCGTGGTCATGCTGGATGAATATCAAGATACGTCTTATGCCCAGCGCGTACTCCTGCGCAGCCTCTTTGGTGGGGAACACAAGGACATTTCCGTGACCGCGGTGGGCGATCCCATGCAGGCCATTTACGGCTGGCGCGGGGCTACCTCAGAAAACCTCACCGCGTTTGTGGAGGATTTCCCGCAAGCCGATGGCACGCCTGCTCCCAAGGATCAGCTGACTACCTCGTGGCGCAACCCGTCGGGTGCCTTGGAGCTGGCCAACTCGGTGGCGGCCGGGGTCTTTGGGGGCGGCCCGCGGCCCGTCGATGAGCTGCACGCGGCCCCGCACAAGGGCGAAGGCGAGATTGAGCTGGGCTATTTCGCCAGCGAAGATGAGGAACACGAGTTTATTGCGCAGAAATTAAAGCAGCAGTGGGATGCGCGCGAGGGCGATGGCTTTCGCGCAGCGGTGCTGGTGCGTACCAACCGGCAAACCGCGGCCATTGCAGCAGCCTTGGATGCCGTCGATGTCCCCAATGAAATCAATGGCCTGGGTGGACTGCTGTGGCAACCGGAAATCCAGGACCTCGTAGCGCTGGCGACCATGCTGGTGCGGCCGGAAGACGCGCAAGCGGCCCTCCGCATTTTCGCCGGGCCCATTTGCGGGCTGGGAATGGGCGATATTCAAGCCCTTGCCGCGCGCCAAAAGAACCTGGCGGGGGCAAAACAAGAGCGCCTGCAGTGGGAAGAGGGTATGGATCCTGAGGAGTATCTGCGCGCCCAATTAGCGCAGCTTACGGCTGAGGGCCCAGATCAAACGGTGGGGCTTGCCGATGCCCTGGCGGACCTCGGCGAGCGCGACCGCTATACCCCGCAGGGCTTGGCGCGCATGGAAGAGGTATCTGCCAAGCTGCGCTACCTGCGCACCTACTCGCTATCCAAGCCTTTAAGCGATCTCTTTGCGGACATCGAGGCCATCTTCAATATCCGTACCGAGGTCCTTGCCCGCGGCAGCGCCGGGGGAGCCACCCACCTAGATAAATTCGCCGATATCGTCGCCGGATTCCACGGGGATTCCCTGTATGCGCTCCTAGATTATTTGGAGCTCGCACGCGAGCATGAAGATGGCCTTGAGCTCGGGGAGGTGCCCGCCTCAACGGATCGCGTACAAATCATGACCGTGCATAAGGCCAAGGGCCTGGAGTGGGAACACGTCTATGTCGTGCACGCTGACTCTTCGAGCTATAAGGCCCAAGCAGAGACCTTTTTGTCCAAGATCGAAAAGGTGCCCGGTGACAATGACTACATCGAGGTCTCACCGGATGCGGTTACCCGCTCAGAATTCGAAAAAGCCTGCAAGGCATTCTTGGATGATGACCGCGCGCATAACGCGGAGGAAGCGGCTCGCCTGTTTTATGTGGCCCTCACCAGAACCGAGTCCACGTTGACCGTTACCGGCTCCGGCACGAATAACCGGACGGGCAAGGCTAAGAAGGGCCCGTACGAGTACCTCGAAAGGCTAAAAGAAACCTTCCCCCAGTACGTAGGGGAATGGACGGTGCCCGAAGAGCCGGTGGAAACCTCGGCTCATGCGGCAGAAAGTGGGCTCTTCCCGGCCCTTGAAGCAGATCCGGATTCCCTAGCCGGCGCGGATGCGGTCCTAGCCGCGATGGAGGACCTTCCTGAGTTAAGCCACGGCGAGACCTTCGAGTTGTGGGAACAGGATGCGGGCGCGCTCATTGAGGAATACAAGTCCTTGCAGCAACCGGTTGTGGATGTGGAACTTCCCAGTGAACTTACCGCTTCTGACATGGTGGCCCTGGGCAGCGATCCGCTACAGTTTGCGCGCCGGCAACGCCGCCCCGTGCCGTTTAAGCCCAATTCCTATGCCAAGCGGGGTACCGCCTTCCACGCGTGGCTGGAAGAGCGCTTTGGCAGCCCCGCGCTGCTAGGGGAAGAGGAATTGCCGGGCATCGATGAGCCGGAGGATTTCGATCTGGAAGAGCTTAAGGAATCTTTCCTGAATTCCGAGTGGGCGCAGCGCCAGCCGGACTTTGTGGAGGCGCCGTTTGAAATTACCATCGGCAGCGCGGTGGTGCGCGGGCGAATGGATGCCGTCTTCCGCTTGGCAGATGACACCTGGATGGTGGTGGATTGGAAGACCGGGCGGCCGCCGAAGGGTACTGCCATGGAAGCGGCGAAGATTCAGTTGGCGGTCTATGCCGAAGCCTGGCGGCGCATCCACGGCGGCGATAAAATCCGCGCCGCTTTCCATTACGTTCACGATGGTTATACTTTTGAGCCAGATACTTTAGCCCAAGGTGAGGAGCTGCGTAGCCTGCTTGAATCGTCAGTAGCAGGCCACTAGGGCTAAGGTATGGGGACGGAACGCGGACGATGAATGGATAGTTGCGTCCCCGTATAACCGGCGGAATCAAAAATCGATCCAGAAAAGAAGGCTGGGCCAGTGGCCAAAAAACATGCGAAGGTGCTCAAAGGGCGTATTAAACAGCGCTTTTTGCCGCAGGTCGAGTTGTCCTCGCAACCTGATCACGCGCTCCTTGATGTCATCACTGTGCCCAAGGATCAAAACGCCAGCCCGTGGCGCCAGTTGGCCAAACGCGCGCTGTGGGCATTTGGCATCCTCATCTTTGTCACCATCGTGGTGTACTTAGACGGTGAGGGCTATAGCGAGGACATGTCGCTTTTGGATTCCTCCTACTATGCCGCCGTCACGCTGACCACCGTGGGGTATGGCGATATCGTTCCGGTTACGGAGCAATCGCGGTTTATCAACCTCGTACTTATTACCCCAGCCCGCCTCGTCTTCCTTGTGCTGTTGGTTGGTGCGACGCTATCCGTGCTCACGGACAAGGCCCGCCGCACCTTTGAAATCCAGAACTGGAGAAAGCAATTGCGTAACCACACCGTCGTTATCGGCTATGGAACGAAGGGCGCTGGGGCAGTCGCCGCGCTCTTGGCAGATGACGTGCCCACCTCCCAGATTGTGGTCATCGATAATAACCGCGCCTCGCTGGCTCATGCGGAACACCATGGGCTGGTCACCATCTTTGGCTCGGGCACCAAGCAGGACGTGCTTAAGATCGCCGGGGTGGAGCACGCAAACTCCATTGTGGTCACCCCGTCCTCGGACGATACCGCGGTGCTGTGCTGCCTATCCGTGCGCGAGCTTGCCCCCAAGGCCAAGATTGTGGCCTCGGTGCGCGAGTCCGAAAACCGCCATCTCTTGCTCCAATCCGGTGCAGATTCCGTGGTGACGTCTGCAGAGACCGCCGGCCGTCTGCTGGGGCTTGCCACCGTGACCCCCACCGTGGTGGAAATGATGGAGGACCTGCTTTCTCCTAACGAGGGCTTTTCCGTATCAGAGCGCGCCGTGCGCGAGTTCGAGGTTGGTTCCAACCCGCGCCACCTGGCGGATATCGTGCTCGCGGTGCTGCGCAATAACGAACTTCACCGCGTTGATACCGCTGATGCCTCCGCACTGAAACCGGGCGACCGCCTGCTGTATATCAAGCATGACTTGGAACAACCCGTGGAAGTGCAAGATGAGGACGAGGAGGATTAATTGTATTTGCCCGTAACGCACACGGGTCTAGTGCCTGCCACCGCGAGCGGGGATGCCGCGTTGGTGGAGCAATTGCCGGAGAGCGTGGGGACACCGGAGATGGTGGACATCGGCACGCTGCACGTTTTTGCCTGCCCGGAAGCAATTGCGCGGCGGATGGGGCAGTTGCAACCTGCGACCTTTTTCGCCGATGATTCCCTCGTCATGCAGGCCATTGCCTTGATTCGCAACCGGCTGGAGCAACGCTTCGATCCGCGCACGGGCCACCCGTTGGACTATCCCACGCCGGGTATTATTGGCCGCGATCCGCAGGATTCGCGCCGCATGGTGTTTCCGCGCCTAGACCCGGCGGTTATCGGGCTCATTGAACTCAAGGGCGAGGAGCAGATTTTGCTGGCGCGCAATCGCGGGCGCAATAGCTTCTTTTCCTTGATCGCCGGATACGTGGAACCGGGAGAGACCATTGAGGCCGCCTTTGCCCGCGAAACCATGGAGGAAACCGGGCGGCGCATTGAGAATCTTCGCTACTGGGGATCCCAGCCGTGGCCGCCGAGTGGCTCGCTTATGCTGGGCTTTCACGCAGAGACATCGGATGTCCAGCCCACCTGCCATACTGATGGGGAACTGGAAGAAATTCGTTGGGTGACCCGCGCCGAGCTGCTTGAGCTCCCGTTGGCCACCGCGGGTTCTATCGCACACACGATGATTATGGAGTGGTATCACGGTGAATAAGCCGGATTTGTCCCTGCTGGATGAGGATCAACGCCGCGCGGCCACCGCCCCGCGCGGGCCGGTGTGCATTTTGGCGGGCGCGGGCACCGGTAAGACGCGCACCATTACCTATCGCATCGCCAATATGGTGGATCAAGGGTTCGTAAACCCCCAGCGCGTTTTGGCCGTGACCTTTACCGCGCGTGCGGCAGGAGAAATGCGGGATCGCCTGCGCATGATGGGCGTTGCTGGCGTGCAAGCCCAAACCTTCCACGCGGCCGCGCGGCGGCAGCTGAAGTATTTCTGGCCGCAGGTCGCAGGCGATCTGCCGTGGACTCTATTGGACAATAAATTCCCGCTGGTAGCCCGCGCGGTGCGCTCGGTGGGGCTGGATAATTCCAAAGACATGATCCGTGACGTGCTGGCGGAAATCGAATGGGCGAAATCCGCACTGGTCAGTGCGGAGGACTATGAGAGCGTCATCGCGGAAACGGATCGCACCGCCCCGGCCGATGCCGCCAAGGTGGCCGAGGCCTTCCGGCGCTACGAGAAGGCCAAGGCTACGCCGGATATGATGCATTTGGACTTCGATGATCTGCTCATGCACATCGCTGGCGCCATCGAGAACGTCCCGGCCATTGCGGAGACCTTCCGCGAGCAGTACCGCACCTTCGTCGTTGACGAGTACCAGGACGTCACGCCCCTGCAGCAGCGCGTGCTGAATGCTTGGCTGGGCGATCGCGATGATCTCACCGTGGTGGGCGATGCCAACCAGACCATCTATTCCTTCAATGGCGCATCGCCGGAGTACCTGTTGAATTTTTCGCGCAGCTATCCGGACGGGACCATCGTCAAGCTGCAGCGCGACTATCGCTCTACGCCGCAGGTCACGGACCTGGCTAATCGGGTCATCGGCAAGGCTACGGGGCGCGCGGCGGGCACCCGCTTGGAGCTGCAGGGCATGCGCGAGCCTGGGCCGGAGCCGACGTTTAAGGCCTACGAGTCCGAGGAAAATGAGGCGCAAGAGGTGGCCGGGCAGGTGCTGACCCTGCTCAACCAGGGCGTGCCGGCCTCAGAGATTGCCATCTTGTACCGCATTAACGCCCAGTCGGAGCAGTTTGAGCAGGCGCTTGCCGATGCCGGAGTGGTCTACCAAGTCCGCGGCGGTGAAGGTTTCTTCCGCCGCCCGGAGATTCTGGAGGCCATTCGCGTGCTCATTGCCGCCACGCGCCGCGATGATTTGCCGGAGGACCCCGTGGCGATTGCGCGGGCCGCCTTCGTCGAGCTTGGGCTCAGCGCCACCGAACCGCAGGGCGCGCAGGCCCGCGAGCGCTGGCAATCGCTGAACGCGCTGGTGGGATTGATTGAGAAGATCGTGGAATCCACCCCGGGCATCGATCTCAACGGGGTGCTGGGTGAGCTGCGCCGCCGCTCTACCGATAAGCAAGCCCCCGCCATGGAGGGCGTTACTCTCGCTACGGTGCACGCGGCAAAGGGCTTGGAGTGGGACGCCGTCTTCCTCGTCGGACTGAGCGAAAAGCTCATGCCCATCAACCACGCCATTAAGGCGGGTAACGAGCAGATCGAGGAAGAGCGCCGCCTGTTTTATGTAGGCATTACCCGCGCCCGCGAGCACCTAGCCCTGTCGTGGGCATTGGCGAAGACCGCCGGTTCCAGGGCCTCCCGGGAGCGCACTCGGTTCCTCGACGGCATCGCGCCAGGCGTGGAATCGGCTGCGGGAAGTGGGCGCTCCCGTCGCCCGAAGCGCTGCCGCGTATGCAGCGGTGTTCTAGAGACCCCAGCGGAAAAAGTCATTGGCCGGCATGAAGACTGTGAGGGCAATGGCGATGACGAGGTCTTTTCCGCATTGCGCTCGTGGCGGGCGCAGGTGGCCCGTGAGGAAAAGGTTCCGGCCTATGTCATCTTTACGGATGCCACGCTGCAGGCCATCTCGGAAGAGTTGCCGGCAGATGAGGCGGAGCTGCTGTCCATTTCCGGAATAGGGCCCAATAAGCTGGAGCGCTACGGCGAGCAAATCCTAGAGGTCATTCGCTCTGTGCGGGTGTAGCCAGGTTGACCTTGCCGCCGAAGCACACCGGGCACCGCGGATGGGCGATGGCCGTGCGCTGCTGGTGGCGGCCGTAGACGTCTACCTCCCATTGTTGGCCTGGGCGCGAAAATGAGGTTGGCGCGCCTGGCGGGAGGGGGCGTTTGCTTAGGCGGCGGATCACCACCTGTGCTTGGGCCGCTACCGCATCGATGACCAGCTTTTCTGGCTGCCTGCGCACGCTGGTGAGCTGGGAGGCAATGGTGCTCCACTGCGGATCCGCATCCACGCGGAATAAGTGAATGCACAGCGGGCAGGGGCCTTGCCCTTCCACACGCAGGGGCCCGATGATGCCGCGGTTATCTTGTAAGGAAATGGGCAGCCAGGTTGTCGGGGTGCCGGCAAGCGCATTGGCGCAATCGATGGGGCAGTGGAGCTGGTCGATGGCAAGCACCGTAAAAAGCCCATCGAGGTCGTGGATATAGGAAAAGATATTGTCCTCATCAAGGGGGATGCGCACCGTATATCCATCTGCTGCCAAGCGGGCGCGCAACTCCAGAGCAAGCGGGGATTCACCCAGCATGATGATGGTTTCATGCTGCTCGGGATGTGGTGGCTGGGGCCAGAGGATGCCATAGTCCAGAGCATCATCGATGAGGCTGCTGGCGGCGGCGCTATCCAAGCCGGCCGCTTCCAACCGCGCCGCCAATTCCCCGGAATCGACCGGCTGATGGGCCGTGGCAAAAGCGCGGGCCACACCTTGCGCATTGCCCGTATCCGCCACCGCCACCCGGGTGGCGTCCATCCCAAATTGCACCACGGAATCCTCGCGGCAAAATACGCCACACCCTGGAGCTAATGTCACACGTTGAGCCGTGCCTTGTGAGGCAGTCACTGGTTTTCCCCTCGATTCCCTTTTTATCACCCCGAATACGGCATATGTGCCGCATGTGCGTCCATTGCACCACAGGTACAATGGCCTGTCATGTCGAGCACGCAACCACCAGGACGTACCCACCCTGAGGTCAAGGTTATCCGCTCTGCGCGGCGGCGAAAGTCCGTGCAGGCGCGCATGGTGGCCGGGGTATTAGAAGTGCGCATTCCGGCCTGGATGTCCGCCTGCGAGGAAAACGAGGCGGTACAGGACATGCTTGCGCGCTTAGAAAAGAAAACCGGTGGTGCGGCGAAGACCGATGCGGCGCTCCTCCAGCGCGCCGAACAGCTCAACGCACAGTACCTGGACGGGCGTGCATGGATTGGGTCCATCCGGTGGGTGAGCAATCAAAATGCGCGGTGGGGTAGTTGTACTACCTCCACCGCGGATATCCGGCTGAGCAACCGCTTACAGCAGGTGCCGGATTATGTGTTGGATTCGGTCATCATCCATGAGTTGACCCATACCTTCATCCCGCGTCATGGGCGCGAATTCTGGCAGTGGGCCGATAGGGCACCCCACGCCGAGCGGGCCAAGGGCTACCTTGAGGCCTACCAGCGCTGGGGCGGTTAGCGCGAGCTACTTATCCTCGCCGCCGTTGTCCTTTTCGGAGCTGTTGTCGCCGTCGTCCGCGTCGTCGCTGCTCTGCGCGTCCTTGTCTTCTGCAGAATCCTTGTCCTCTTCGGACTTGCTTTCGGAGTCCTCGCCGGAGCCCTCGCCGTTTTTGAGCATCTCTTCGAGCTTGGCAAATTCTTCCTCGAAGCCCTCATCCGGCTCATCATCCAAGAGGGAATCGATGAAGGCGGCCGGGTTATCGAGGTGCTCTGCGGTGGGCAGGAAGTCTGGGTGGTCCCAGGCCTTATCGCGCTTTTCGGCACCTACGGCCACGGTGGCGCGGCGCCACAGCTCGGCGGCCTCGGTGACCTTGGGGGCGTTGAGCTCGATGCCCACGACCTTGCTAAAGGCCCGCTCGGCAGACCCGCCGGTGCTGCGGCGGTGTGCCCAGGCCTCAGTGAGCTTGGAGGTGGAGGGGATGCGCTCGCCCAAGGCCTCGCTTACGACGTGCTCGGCCCAGCCCTCGACCAAGGCCAGCAGGGTTTCCAGCCTGGAGGCGGCGGCGGTGTTCTTGGAGGTAACCCGCGGAGAGAGATCCATTCCCTGCAGTTTGCTCATGGCTTCCTGGATGGCCTGCGGGTCGCCGGATTCCAGGTTCAGCTCGCGGGCGAGCTCTTCAATGTGGGAGGTATCAATGACCAAGCCGATGGCGTATTCCTCCACGGAGGAGACGATGCGCTCTACCAGCCACGGCACGTGCTTAAACAGGCGCTGGCGGGCGGCCTCGCGCGCGGCGATATAAACCAGTACCTCTTGGCCCGGAACGTTGAGCTCGCGCGCGACCTTCTGAATGGTATGCGGCAAAAGCGCCACCGTATTGGCCGGGGCGATGGGCAGGCCAAAATCGGAGCCGGTCAGTGCCTGGCTGGCCAGATCGCCCAGGGCGTGGCCTAGCTGCATGCCGAAATTCATGCTGGACATCTGGCCCATCATCTTGGTCATCGGGCCCATCATTTCGCGAGCCTCTTCCGGCATGGATTCCAGCTGGGCATCATTCATGTGCTGGGCCACGGGGGTGACCATGCGTTCCCAGGCGGGCATGGTTTCTTCCAGCCACTGCTTGGAATCCCATGCCTGCGTGGTACCGGAAGCGGTGGGGAGAATAGAGGCATCGTCAAGCCAGAGCTCCGCCAGGCGCACCGATTCTTCTACTGCCTTGGAATCTTCCGCGCTGATGTCTTTTGACTTGGGGATCTGCTGCAGGGCGATGCGCTTGGCCATATCGTAATTGACCGGCCCGGAGTTCTGGGGCGAGTTCATGGACGAGCCCATGCCGGATAGCATCTGACCGAACTGGTTCAGCATGTCTCCGAGGCCGCCACCATTACCGCCGCCGAATGCGCCGAACGGGTTCTGGTCACGACGGCCGTCATTATCGTCGTCATCGTTATTTGGGAAAGAAAAACCGAATCCGTTGCTCATGCGCTCCAATCTACCGGCACCGTGCGGAAAGTTTCCATGATCACAGCAACGCTGACAGCGAACAGTACGCCAAAGGTTGTAGGCTATTGCTTCGTGAATTCTCCTGCTAGCCGTCGCGTCCGCACCATCGCCTGGGGTGCTATCCCCGTTGTGCTTACCGGTGCGTTGGTATCGCTTGACCATATCCCGGGCACCGATGTCTCGCTGACCGTTCCTTATGCCGCCGAAGGCCCTGGCCCCACCGTGGATACGCTGGGCGAGGTTGATGGCACCCAAGTCGTTGATGTGCAGGCGCCAAAGACCTATAAGCCCAGTGGGCACCTGAATATGACCACCGTATCCGTGCGCACCAATATGACCTTGGCGCAGGCGTTGGGGCGCTGGACGCTTACCGATGACACCCTGGTGCCCATCGATACCGTCATTCCGCAAAACATGACCGATGAAGAGGTCCAAGAATCCAATAAGCAGGCCTTTACCCAATCGGAGTCCGCGGCCACCATCGCGGCGATGGACTATTTGCACCTGCCGGTCAAAATCACCGTGGCCGAGGTCATCGAGGACGGCGCCGCTTCGGAGCACCTTAAAAAGGACGATGTCATCACCGCCGTCGATGGCACCGAGGTCACCGAGCCAAGCGAGGTCCAAGACATGATCAAGGACAAAAGCCCCGGCGATAAGGTAAAAATCAGCGTCACCCGCGGGGACAAAGAGCTCAGCGAAGAGATTGAATTGGGCGAAAACCCGCACGATAAGGGCAAGGCGTTGCTGGGAATCGCCATGCTATCGCAGCCCAAGGACGATATTTCGGTGAACTACAACCTGCAGGATATCGGCGGGCCATCAGCGGGAATGATGTTTACCCTGGCGGTCATCGATAAGCTCAGCGATGAAGACTTAACCGGCGGTACCTTCGTGGCCGGCACCGGTACCATTCAGGCCGATAGCAAGGTTGGGCCAATTGGTGGCATCGAGCATAAAATCGCCGCCGCGCACGAGGCAGGCGCTGAGCTCTTCTTGGCGCCTAAGGACAACTGTTCAGCGGCGGCCGGCAGCGACCACGGCGATATGACCATTGCGCAGGTAGAAAACCTCGACGATGCCGTGGCGGCCATGAAGGACTTTGCGGCGGGCAAAGACGTCAAGGAATGCACCTAATAAAAACTCATAAGGCCGGGGCCTAGTCCTTTACTAGGCCCAATTCCTTAATTTTTTCTTCCGGGTCCACCTGGTCAGAAGAGATCATCTGCTGCATGACCAGGCCTTCCTTATTATCCACCACGGTGATAACGGCCGTGGCGCCCAACGTGGACCAGCCGACGACGCGATCGCCATCGTCTTCGATGGCATGGGAGCTGCGCAGCTCTGTAAGTACCTGGGTGGTCTGGGAGGCCTTGGAGTGGGACTTAAAGAATTGGAATTGCCCCACCTTAGGACCGGAGCAATTGTAGGAAGAATCCCCGCCGGTGGAATCGCAGCGCTCAAACTGGGCGAATAGGTCCTTGGGCGCCAGCGACTTATAAACGTCATAGACCTTGGCCACCGACTTATCCAGCTCACTGCTAGCGCTCGGCTCGCGGGTGGTGCTTTCTTCGGAAGCCTCGTCCTCGTCCTTGTCTGCCGATTCTGACAACGTGGAAGACGTGGAGGATTCGGTGCTTGATGCCGCGGACTCCTCGTCGTTTTCAGAGGTCGTGGTGGTGGCCGCAGAGGTGGTCTCTACGGGGGCATCGTCAGGCGCATCGGCATCGGAGGAACAACTTGCCGCAGCCACGCTGAGCCCTAGTAGCGCCGCCGCGGTAGCGGTACGGGCAGGAAAACGGCGGGAGAAGGAAAGGCGTCGCACTGTATAGAACTCCTTGGTTGCGGGCTTAATTGCCACTTAGTCTAGTTCATCCGGATCCTGGTTGAGGCCATAGCGCAGCGCGGCGATTACGCCAGGGGCCACCTGCGGGCCGCCGCGGAGCTGAATATCGTCTTCAGCAAAGGGGCCGGCCGCCTCAAGCTCTTCTTCAGTGGGCCGCAGCTGCAGCAAGGTGGTCTCAATTCCTTCCTCGCGCAGGGCACCCGAATACAGGCGCGCCGGGCGAGGGGAGGGGTCCTCGCTAGAAGTATCCCGGAACTTGATCTCCTGGGCCAAGATGGCGCCCGCGACCTCGCGCGGCCAGGCCAAGCGGGAGACGTAATCAGCCAATTCCTCGGAACCCGGCTCGATGTTTTCCGGGACATTGTCTTGCACGATAAGGGTCAGCGGGGACGCGGTTTCCTCATCCATGGCCGCTAGCTGGTCCGCCACCAGATGGGTGGGAACAAGGGCGAAGATGGTGGGGCGGGCGTCCCAACCTTCAGCATGGACGAACTCCACGGCCTCCGTCATAGCGCGGTTTAAAGCTGGCTGAGATAATTCGGGGGAACTCATAGGCATCCTTATTCGTTATCTGGGTATTGATTCCTTAAACTGGAAAAAGTCTACATGTTTAATATTCGCACTATTTGATTGGAGCTGGCGTTGTCCCTAGGGTCATCCACACCAGCCGCCCCATTGAAGCGGCCACCTAAGGTCGCGGCAATTATTGCGGCCATCATTGCCGTCCTCTTATTCTTCGGACCCATGCTCGTGGGTATGTACACGGATTGGAGGTGGTTTGGCTCCATTGATTACCGCAGTGTTTTCACCACCGCGATTATTGCGCGCATAGTCCTCTTTATCATCTTCGGGCTCGTTGCTGCCGCAGTGGTGTGGGCAGCCGGGTTCTTTGCTTGGCGCGGCCGCCCCGACTCCCTGGATATGGGGGATTTGAATTCGCCGGTCTATCAGTACCGCCAGTCCATTGAGAAGTCCATGGGCGTGCTGTTCAAGGTCATCCCGGCCATCGTGGGCATCATCGCCGGTTTCATCGGCCAGTCCCACTGGCGCGATGTGATGCTATTCCTCAATGGTCAGGACTTCGGCGTACAAGACCCCCAATTCCACCACGACTTGGGCTTTTATGCCTTTAGCCTGCCCGTGCTGCAGATGGTGGTCAGCACCCTGTCCATCCTGCTTGTACTCGCCTTCCTCATTGCCCTATTCGGCCACTACATCTTGGGCGGAATCCGCATTGGCAATAAGGCCGCGGGCGTGCGCGGCTCTATCTCCCGCTCGGCGCGCCTGCAGCTTGCCATTACGGCCGGGCTGTGGATGGTGGCCCAGGTCGCCGGATACTGGCTGGAGCGCTACGGGCTGCTGTATTCCGAGCACGACCTGTTTACCGGTGGTTCCTACACGGATATCCACGCCTACCTGCCCGCCAAGATCATTTTGATGATCATCGGCGTCTTCGTCGCTATTGCGCTCTTTATGGCCATCGTCATCAAGGACCTGCGCATCCCTGGCCTCGCCGTCGTGCTCATGCTCGCGTCCTCGCTCATCATCGGCCAGGCATGGCCGCTGCTCATGGAGCGCTTCTCGGTACAGCCAAACCGCCAGGCGAAGGAAAACGAGTCCATTGCCCGCAATATCGAGGCCACGCGGTATGCCTATGGGCTTACCGATGACCACGTGACCTACAAGGAAAACTGGGGCGGCGACAACGTATCGGATGACAAGGTTGCCTCCGATAACGCCACCATCAATAACCTGCGCTTGCTGGATCCAGAGATTTTGTCGCCGACGTTTACCCAGATGCAGCAGCTGAAGAACTTCTATGGGTTCCCAGAAACGCTGTCCATGGACCGCTATGAAATCGATGGCAAGATGCGCGACTTCGTCGTTGCAGCCCGCGAGCTGGACCCGAATGAGCTGCGCGAAAACCAGTCCGACTGGATCAACCGCCACACCGTATATACCCACGGCAATGGCTTCGTAGCCGCGCAGGCCAATACCGTCGATGAGGTTGCCCGCGATGCCGGTTCTGCTCGCGGTGGTTACCCCATCTTCACCGTCTCTGACCTACAGACCCAGGCCGGCGAGTCCGAGGGTGAGGGCGAGACCCAAGATGCCGAGAAGTCCTTGGGCATCAAGGTAGACCAGCCCCGCATTTACTACGGCCCGGTCATCGCTAGTGCCGCAGATAATTTGGACTACGCCATTACCGGTACCACCGGCGAGAACCCAGTGGAGTACGACACCGATAGCACCAACTACACCTATGACGGTGAGGGCGGCGTTGAGATTGGCAATCTCTTTGACCGCACCATGTATGCCGCCAAGTACCGCGAGCTGAACTTCCTGCTTTCGGACCGCGTGGGCAGCGAATCCAAGCTGCTTTATGACCGCGACCCCCGCGAGCGCGTGGAGAAGGTTGCCCCATGGCTGACCACCGATTCCGCTACCTACCCGGCCGTTATTGATGGTCATCTGAAGTGGATCGTCGATGGTTACACCACCCTGGACTCCCTGCCGTACTCGCAGCGCGCTTCGCTTTCCGATGCCACCCAGGACGCCCTCAACCCCGATGGCACAACCCAGCGCTTGGTCAATGACCGGGTGGGCTATATCCGCAACTCCGTGAAGGCGACCGTGGATGCCTATGACGGCAGCGTGGACCTCTACGAGTTCGACAAGGAAGACCCCGTTCTCAAGGCCTGGGAAGGTGTCTTCCCGGATGTGGTGAAGCCGGAATCCGAGATCTCCGATGAGCTGCGCGAGCACTTCCGCTACCCAGAGGACATGTTCAAGGTGCAGCGTGACCTCTTGGCCCGCTACCACGTTGATGACCCGAACGTCTTCTTCAATAACGACGCCTTCTGGTCCGTACCGAATGACCCGACCGCAGAGGAATCCCGTGACCTGAACCAGCCGCCGTACTACGTGATGGCTGCCGATCCGGAAACCGGCGACCCGAGCTTCCAGCTGACCACCTCGTACCGTGGTCTGAACCGTGAGTTCCTGTCCGCACACATGGCGGTATCTTCCGATCCGGATACCTACGGCGATATCACCGTGCGCGTGCTGCCAACCAATACGCAGACCCAGGGTCCGAAGCAGGCACAGGACGCCATGATGTCTTCTGACCAGGTTGCCCGCGACCGCACCCTGTGGGAAGGCACCAACGATCTGCACAACGGTAACCTGCTGGCCTTGCCGGTCGGCGGCGGCGAGATCCTCTACCTCGAGCCGATTTACTCGCAGCGCAAGGATCAGGCATCCGCCTTCCCGAAGCTGCTGCGTGTGCTCGTGTCCTACAAGGGCCGCGTGGGCTACGCACCGACTATCGGTGATGCCCTTGAGCAGGTGGGAATCGACGCCAAGTCCGCCCAGGACATCGAAGAGATCGAGGGTGACTCCGGCGACGACGATGCCGCTAAGGACAGCTCTTCTGCGGACAAGAAGGACGAGAAGAAGGAATCTACTGAGGAATCCGCTCCGGCTTCGGCCCCTCGTTCCTCCGATGAAGCAGGCGCTATCGAGGACATCAACAAGGCCCTGAAGGGCCTGGAGGATGCCCGCAATGGCTCCTTTGAAGAGTACGGCCGCGCCTTGGATGAGTTGGACAAGGCAGTTGAGTCCTACCAGAAGTCCGAGGGCTAAAGCCTCTCACTTCGCGTAGTAGAAACTCAGGAAATAAGGCACCTACCCAGGGGATTTGGGTAGGTGCCTTCCTGTCTGTATAGTTACAGAAGTCGCCGGGATAGAGCGAATACATTAAGTATTAACGCACTGTTCAAGCGCAGATGATGGAAGTCATCTCGACGCGGGGTGGAGCAGCTCGGTAGCTCGCTGGGCTCATAACCCAGAGGTCGTAGGTTCGAATCCTGCCCCCGCTACCAACTTCCAGGCCCTGGCCAGAAAAGATTCTGGCCGGGGCCTTTATTTATGCGCCACCCTAGTGGGTGGGCTTAACCCTTGGGCGTAGACCTAAGCCGGTTTCCTGAGTGGAACGATGAGTGGATCTCCAGTCTCCGGATCCTCAATGACCCGCGCCCGCAGATCAAAAGCCTCCTGCAGGAGCTCTGCGGTGATGACCTCTGCGGGTGTACCGGAAGCAATGACCTGGCCGTCTTTCATAACCACGAGATAATCGGAGTAGCGCACCGCCAGGTTGAGATCGTGTAGCACCATTACCACCGTTCTGCCTAGTTCCTGGCGCAGGCTATCGACTAGTTCGAGGATGTCCACGGAGGTCGCGAGATCAAGGTACGTCGTCGGCTCGTCTAGGAAGAGGATGTCGGTGTTTTGCGCCAACACCATGGAGATCCATACGCGCTGGCGTTGGCCGCCGGAAAGCTCATCCAGCGTGCGGCTAGCAAGATCTGCAGAACCGGTTTGCTTTAGGGCCTCGAATACTGCGTCTTCGTCTGTGGAGGACCACTGGCGGAACCACGCCTGATGTGGGTGCCGCCCGCGGGCCACCAGATCGGAGACCAACAGGCCTTCAGGGGCCACGGGGGATTGGGGCAGCATGCCCAGTATGCGGGCGACGTCCTTGCGCTTCATGTCCGAGATATTCTGGCCATCCACACTCACGGTCCCGGTATCAAGGTTGAGCAGGCCAGACATGGCGCGCAGCAAGGTTGATTTACCGCATCCGTTGGGCCCCACGATGGTGGTGATCTTTCCGGCCGGGAACGTGGCGCTGAGATCGCGGATAATGGTGCGCTGTCCGTAGCCCACCGTGACCGAGGAAGCGACGACGCCACCGGCGGTATTTGGTCGGTCTGCGTTTGGCTGGGGAATGGGGGAGGTCATGCGTCTGTGCTCCTAGTGCGTTGAACGAGTAGGTAGATGAGGAAGATGCCGCCCAGTGCGGAGGTGACAATACCCACCGGAAGTTCCACCGGCAGAACCGCTTGGGTGACGATGTCCGCGCCGAGCAGCAGTACTGCGCCGGTAAGCGCCGACGCCGCAAGCGGGGGACTGGGTACGCCACACAACCGAAGGGCCACCTGGGGCGCTACGAAGGCGATGAAGCCGATGGGCCCGGCAGCGGAGACCGCTACCGCAGCTAGGGCTACGGCCAATGCCAGCATCGCTACCTGCACGGCGTTGACTCGCTGGCCCAGCGCTCTGGCGAGGTCGGGGCCCAGAGTGGTGGCCAGTGCATGGTAGGCGATCCAGGCCAGCAACGGGGCGCAGACGATCACAAGGACGGCGATGGGGATGGTGGTACTCCACTCCGACCTCGCTAGGGAACCGGTGAGCCAGAACTGTGCCTGGCTTGCATCCCGCAGCTCCGCGCGGACCATGAGGAAATTGATGTAGGAACTCAGCAGCGCGGTAATAATGATGCCCACGAGGACGAGACGGTAGGAATCGGCTTGGCGTCGCCAAGCCAGCGCCCAAATCACCGTGGCGCTCAGGATCGCGCCCAGCAACGCGGCCAGAGGAATGCCGATTCCGGCGAGCCAACCGGCGAACCCACCGCCACTGCCGAGGACGATGACCGTGACGGCCATGGCCGAGGCTCCCGTGGTGATGCCGAGGATATCGGGGCTGGCCAGCGCGTTGCGGGTGACTGTTTGGGTGAGCGCGCCGGACAGCCCCAGCGCGCAGCCGACCGCGATGGCGGTGGCCACGCGGGGCATGCGCCATTCCAAAACCACGAGTTTTTCCACGCGGCTTCCTTCCCCTTGGAAGATCACCTCAAGTACCCGGGGAACGGAGATGGGGTAATCGCCCAGCCCAATGGAAAGGGCACCCAAAAAGACAATGAGCGCTGCGGCGATAACGCATACCAGCACCACCCTCGGGCGCCAGAGGAAGGAGATGGGCCCAGCCCGGAATGGTACCCCGCCCGGCATCTGCCACGAAGCGCTTTGTTTATCTTGTACGGCCTGCGCAGCCTTGTTGCGTCGCATCACAGCGTCATCACCTTCTTCCGGTAAATCAAGGCGATGAAGAACGGTGCACCAACGAAGGCCAAAACGATGCCCACTTGGAGCTCGCCGGGGCGGGCGATGAGGCGGCCTACCACGTCCGCACACAGCAATAGCGCCGCGCCGGCAAGTGCTGAGTACGGCAAAATCCACTTATAATCTGGGCCGGTAAGAGCCCGGACGATATGGGGCACTACCAGGCCAATGAAGCCCAGCGGGCCCGCGGCAGCCGTGGCCGCGCCGGCCAGCAGCGCGATGATGCCCATGCCGCCCAGCCTTGCGGCCGCGGTATTGATGCCGAGCCCTGCGGCGACGTCGTCGCCTAAGTTCAAGATATTCAGCTGCGGGCCGGTGGCGAACGCCAGGACCAGCCCCAGCACCACGAACGGCAAGATGCCGAGCGCAATGTTCATATCCCTGCCGGCCAGGGAGCCAACGGTCCAAAAGCGCATCCGGTCCAGGTTATTCTCATTGGTGAGAACGAATGCGCTGGTAATAGCGCTTAAGACCGCCGACAGCGCGGCACCGCCTAGCACTAAGGTCAAAGGATCGACCGCTGCCTTGCCCGCGGAGGCCAGGCCAAAGACGAGTGCGGTGGCCGCAATCGCGCCGAGGAACGCTACCACGACGGTGGCCCACGGGGCGCTGATGCCAAATAAAGCGAAGCTGACCACAACGCTGAGCGCCGCGCCGGAACTGACACCCAGGATTCCCGGATCCGCCAGGGGATTGCGGGTGTGGCCTTGGATGAGAGCACCGGCGACTCCGAGTGCTGCCCCCACGATGATGGCCAGGATGGTGCGCGGCAGCCGCAGCTCAGCTACCACGCGTTGGTTGGTGGAAACTTCCTCCTGGCCACCGCGTGCGGCCGGGAGTTCCCGCAGCGCAGTCCACACGTCCTCCGCAGGAATGGAACGGGCGCCATACAGCAAACTGCAGATAGTGCCAACGAGGACCAGCAGGAGCAGCGCCCCTAGACCCAGGAGGCGGGTAGTGCGCACACTCATGGCGTGGCCTCCAATCGCTGCTTCCGCTTGCCGATGCCCCCACGCCCAGCCAATAGTGCCCAGCGAGCACCGGTGCTGCGGAGTGACGCCACGGAAAGTACTGGCTCACAGGTTGCGATGGGATTCCCTAAGTCGCGGGGTGGAGAAAGGTACCTAGCTACTCCCGCTGGGCGGGGAGGGGAGCTTCGCCCGAGGCGTGGCTCAGGCTGTTGCTGGGTGTGATTGTCAATCATGGACAAGCATATTACCGTCTTCATGTAAGGTAAGCCTTCATTTAATTAAAAGACTGTAAAAGTGAAGGGCTGCAAGTCATCGCAACTGGCCCTAGGCGCCCACTATTTAGGTGAAACTCTATGCGGCACCTTTTGTAGTGTCTGTCTCAAAGTTGAGTGTGCTGCATGTGCATCGCATAGGCGGTAGCTGGAAATCTTTTGGTGACCAGCGTAACATTGATTATTTAGGCAAGCCTAAGTTATCTTTTTATCGTGCGAGAATATGTCATTGTCTCCAACGATTGGGGAACTTGGTTGCCCCCCATTTGGGTATAACCAACCAAATATTCTGAACTTTCCCATTTGTGAACGGGCTAGGCCTTGCGCTGAGATCCGTCACCAGTAATAACGGAGAAAAATGACACTCAAGAAAATTCTTGTCGGTACTGCTACTGTGCTGGCTCTGGGCACCGCGGTGACGGCGTGTTCGACTGATGACCAGTCCGAAAACTCTGCAGACTCCCAGGCGGTCAACGCCGAGCAAGGCGCATTCCCCACCACCATCGAGCATCGCTATGGTTCCACCGAAATCAAGGAAGCCCCACAGCGTGTGGTCTCCCTAGGCTATACGGATCAGGACGCGCTGCTGGCGCTCGGAATCACGCCGGTTTCCGTGAAGTATTGGGATAGCATGACCCCAGACGGGCAGGCTGCGGGCAACTGGTCTAACGACAAGATCGAGGGGGATACCCCTCGAATCGATAAAGACACAGAGGTCAATGCGGAAGCCATTGCTAAAGACAAACCAGATCTCATCGTGGCCGTGTACTCGGATATTGATGAAAATACATACAAGAAACTCTCCGATATCGCCCCTGTCGTCGTGCAAAAGGGTGAATATAAAGAGCTGCAGCAACCGTGGGACGTGACTACGGAAGAGATTGGGCAAGCCGTAGGAAAGCCTAAAGAAGCAAAACGTCAGGTGGAGCAGGTTAAAGCGAAGTTTGCAGACCTAAAGGGCCGTCACCCAGAGTGGGCCGAGAAGGAACTCGGTGTGGCCACCGTCTCTGCCGACAGCCTGGCCGTCTTTGCTGAAGAAGATCCGCGCAGCCGCTTCTTTACCGAGCTGGGGTTCAAGATCAACCCCGCCTACGCGGCAATCACCAAGGATAAATTCTACGGCGAGGTCTCCAAGGAAAACGCTGACCAGGTTGATTCCGACGTACTGGTGTGGGACCAGTTGTCCTACGCTCCGACGCAGGACAAGGCATCTGTTACCGAGGATCCAATCGTGAGCAAGCTACCCGCCGTTAAGGACGGGCACAGTGTCTACTTGGAAGGTGACCTAGAAAAGGCCTTCGGATGGCAGACCGTGCTGAGCTTGGACTACCTGTTGGATAAGATCGAGCAGCCGTTGGCGGACGCCACGAAGTAATAGGAGTCAATCGCTGAACCGCTCCCGCATGAATGTGAGGGGGCGGTTTTCGCTGTGTGGGAAGCCGGTCGCACCGCCGATCCGCTGCCCGGAAGTGCATCGTCAAGCAGCATTTTCTTTGGCCCCCGCACTTTTATAGCTAGGGGAATGGGTCTTGTGCAGGTGTGGGCTTAGGGGTCCTGTAAATAGGAAATATCTATAGGAAAATAGTTTAACAAATCTATTGCAACGTGGCCCAGGTAACGCTAACCTAACTTAAAAGTTGCCTTCGGGTCTACCGGAAAATCCGATGAAAAGAGCTGAAAGGCAACCTCAGGAAACCGACTTTAAGGAAAAGGGATGTCAGTAAAAAGGGGCGCGCGTTCATTTATCGCTGCCGCTATCTGTGCCGGATTGGTTCTGTCAGGTTGCTCGTCGAACGATTCAACCGATGAAGCGGCAACAACCTCCGAAGTCGCAGAGGACGTGACCATTGAGCACGCACGCGGCACGGATACGTATCCGGTCAACCCGCAGAACGTGGTTGCCGTGGGGCCGGCCGTTGATAACCTGCTGGAACTTGGAATTAAACCGGCAGCCGTCGTGCAGAATGCAAAAGACAAGAACTCGCCCTGGCGCGAGGGCAAGCTTGATGGCGTCAAGGTGATCGACCAGACAGACTTCAAGACTCTGCCCCAGGAACAGATTGCGGCAATCGAACCCGACTTCATCGTTGGTGACTACTGGACAATTTCCGAGGCTAATTACAAGGAATTGTCTGCAATCGCACCGACTCTCGGCGGAATCTCCGATAAGGGTGAGGGAATTGGCTGGGAATCTCAGCTAGAAGCTTTGGGCAAGATCTTCAATAAGGAATCCGAAGCGAAGAAAGCCATTGAAGAGGATCAGAAGCGTTTCTCCGACGTGAAGGAGAAACTGCCTAACCTCTCCGGTAAGACCGGCATTGTTTCCCAGTTCGCCCAAGGCTCCTTTGGCGCCGTTGCTGACCCTGAGGATCCGGGTGCCTCCTTCATCTACGATTTGGGCATGAAGTTCCCAGACAAGCTGACGGACGGTTCCGTGCCTGTTGATAAGGGTCGCGTCACGCTTTCTCCGGAAAACGTGTCCTACCTGGCCGCTGATTTCATGGTTATTTATAACCGCACCGGCTCAATCGAAGAGGTTGAAAATATTCCGGGATACAAAGATCTGCCACAGGTGAAATCCGATGCGACTCTCGCTGGCGATGAAGCTGTCGTCGCCGGACTCAACAACCCCACGAGCTTGAGCCGAGCTTGGGTGCTGGATAAGACGATGCCGACGCTGGAAAAAGTTGGAAAGTAGTCAAGGTCCGCACAACCCTGATACCTGCTAGAAGAGGCTCGCTCCGTTGCAGCAGGTAGTCATGAACGCCTTCCGATTTATCGGGAGGCGTTCTCTTCAATGGACTGTACCCAAGGCAGTGGTGCGTCCGTTCTTGCCCTTCGAAAACCGAAAACCTGGCCTCACGCTTCCCGCATATTCGCTCATCGGCACAGCACGATGACTGTATTAAAGGTGAGTAGGTGAGCCGGAAAATGCTTGGCGCTGGGAGAGGCGTTCAAGGCGTCAGCACAACTTAATAAGACAATTTAGGCCATTGAATAAAGTGAAATAAAAGCCATCAAAACCGAGAGGGGTATGGTCTCAAAAATGCCAAGGAACAGCCGGAGCAGGGAAATTTATCCAATTTCTTACCGGGAATTGTATGTGGAAAATATCGAAGATATATCGCCAGCCATGCGGCGAATTACGCTCAGCGGGGAGCAACTCCGAGACCACGATCGCGATGGTATTTCCGTTCCTTCGCTGGTAAGCCATGGTTTTGACGACGACGTTCGGCTCATCTTCCCGGATCCGGAAACGGGGGAGCGGCCGCACCCAATAGCGCAAAATGATGGCAACTTATTGTGGCCAGAAGCCGTTAAAAACCTATTCCGCACATACACGGTTCGCTACTTTGACGTTGTACGCGGGCGATTAGCCATAGATTTCGCGCGCCATGGTCAGGGCTTGGCCGAAAACTGGTCCCAGAATGCCCGCATCGGTGACCCCATTTTTGTGGCAGGGCCGAAATCGTGTGCACAGTTACCCACGCATACCGATTGGCTTTTCTTGGCAGGAGACGAGACGGCGCTCCCAGCAATCGGCCGCTGCCTGGAATCACTCTCGCCAGGGCATCGCGCGGTTGCGGTGGTAGAGGTTCCGACGAGCGCTGATATTCAAGATTTAGACATTCCAGATTCAGTACAGATCCACTGGGCAGTACGTGACCAGGGTGAGGACTTCGTAGAAAAGTCACGTGCGCTTTTTGAGGGGACTTCTCAGTCGGCATTGCCAGGTGGCGAAGCATACGCATGGGCGGCGGGGGAGGCCTCCCGGCTGAAACCGCTGCGGCGTTTGTTTAAGGCTTCCGGAATTTCCCCTGAGCATCGGGAAATCACAGGCTACTGGCGGCGTACCAGCCAAAGCGACGCTAAAGAAAGCGCATCGAGCAGCAGCAATAGTGTTTTGCACAATATCCATGATCTGGCTGAGCTGAATTCAGCCTTTGCGCTCCGCACTGCCGTGCGTTTAGGGCTCTTCCAAGAAATCGATGCAGGTGCGAACACGGTCCCTGCTCTTGCTGCTGCGACAGAACTGCACGAGGAGGCGCTCCGGAGGTTTATCCGTTATCTGGCGGCTCTTCAACTCGTCGAAGTACGCGAGCGCACCCTCGCGTTGACCGCAATGGGCGTGGAACTGGCGGATCCAGATTCCAATGCGGTGCGTTGGTTAAGCGGGCCTGCGCATCTTGAGGCGATGGCGCTGATGCGCCTCGAGGACAGCCTTCGCGCCGGTGGGCCAACGCTTCAAGGCGAAAAGGGATTGCCGTGGTCAGAATATCTTGGCCAAGACCCGCACCTGGCAGCCGAACGCTTTGAGCAAAAGAATGTGAGTGCTGGGTGGACTGCTCCTTCCGCGGCAAAGGAACTGCAGCAGTACCTGGATGACACCGCTCGCGTTCTCATCATTGGCCAGGGAGGTGCAGTATATGCGGATGAAATTCTCCGCCGATGCGAACATGCTGAGTGCCGGATTATCACCGATGCGTCCTCGGAAGCGGTGCTACGGGAAATCGCAGGAGCTTCTCGTGAACGATGCGAAACGAGTGGCGGCGAAAGCGGCTTTTCTCCCACCGAAGCAGACTATGTGTGGGCAACTGACGTTATTTTCATCGATCCCTGGAGCGTCTTTGGTAGCGAGGCGGTGGCCGCCGAATTAGGCCGCGCGGTTGGTGGGGATAAGTCCCGCCGGGCTTATATCCTTACCGAGGTCCTCGAGGAAGCCGGCGGCGATGAGCATTCCTATGAAGAGGACTTGGTAAGGCTTTCCATGTTCGGCACCAAGGTGCCGACCCAGGACGATGTCAGCGCTGCTACCGCTGATAGCCGCGCTCTTATTTCTTCTGCCACGGCTGTTGGCTGGGGCAAACACCTCTTCGTCCTGGAAGCAGAAGCGAATTCCTAAAGAGGAACCTCGGTAGGACAAATGCCTCGAGCTTCACCTTTTATTTTCGGACCACGGTCCCGCGTGGGAGGCGGGTAGCCGTTACAGCCATAAGTGTGGTGAACACGGTGAAGTAGGCGAACGTTGTCCAGCCGACCCCGTGGGTGAGGGTCATCAGCACCGTGCAGACGGATACGCCTAGTGCGCTGCCAAGTTGGGTCGCTATGCGGCCCGCAGCGCTGGCATGGACGACTTCATCTTTGGTTAAGCCGTGGTAGGTCGCGGACATCGTGAGCACCGTAAGGGCTCCGATGCCGCCACCGCGCACGAATAGCGCGCAGCCTTGAAGGATGAGCCAGCCTGCCGCCTGGCCGGTGGGAAAAGCGAAAGGTAGCGTTCCGATAATAGTGGCGACAATGCACATGTAGACGGTCTTCCGCGTACCCCATCGGGCGATGAATTTTTTCGATGCCGAGCGGCTGAAATAGGCGCCCACGCTTTGTAGGGCCAGCAGAAGTCCCGCATGCAGTGCGGTGTAGGCGTAGTTGCTCTGATAGTGCAGTGGAATGAGGAAGAGCCCGCCATAAAATACGGTGCTTGCAATGGCCAGTGTTGCCCATGCTGAGGAAAAGGAGGGGTGGGTAAATAGGCGGGCATCGATAAGCGGAGACGGCGCCCGGAGCGCATGCAGCACAAAGTAGCCAATCAGCCCCGCGCCGGCGGCGAGGAGAATTACGCTTGCCCAAGAACTCATGTGCCCGACGGTGGTAAAGCCATAAACCGCCGCGAGCAAACCTGGCGGGAGTAAGAGGTATCCCATGCGGTCCATCTGGGCTGCAGGGGCTGCTGGGGTCCGTTCTAGATAGTGCACGGCAAGGGCAATCGCGGCGATGCCGATGGGGACGTTGATGAGGAAGATGGCGCGCCAGCCGATGGCATCGACAAGCAGCCCGCCCAGTAGTGGGGCAATCGCAGGCGCAATGACCGCTGGTAGACCGATTGCGGTGATGGCACGTGTGGACTGGTCCTTTCCGGCATTAGTGACGATGAGGGTCTGCATCACCGCCACCGAGAAGCCCGCAGCGAATCCCTGCAGGATGCGGAAGGCGATGAGCATGTCTATATGCGTAGACATCGCGCACAGGATTGAAGCGACGGTGAAGGTTGCGAGCGCGGTAATCCAGAGATTTTTGGCGCCGAAGCGGCGCGTTGCCCAGCTGCTGAGCGGAATGGCCATGGTGGAGGCCAACCCGTAGCTGGTGATGACCCATTGGGCGAGGACGATAGGTGCGTGGAACGCCTCGCTGATGGAATGAATGGCGACGTTAACGATGCTGATATCTAGCAGCGGCAAAATTGAGCCGAAGACAAGGGCGATGACTACCCGCCTAGTCTGGGGGTCGAGTTTTTCTTCTTCCTGCATCAGGGGTTTCCTTCGAAGTGCGTGCGCAGATGGCGTGGTGAGGTGTGGTCATGATGGAGAGAGTGATGGAGGTATTAGGAGGCGAATGGTCCGTCGTGGGTGAGGGCGGTGAGCATTTCCGCGAATTGTTGTTGCGCGGGCTCCGGCCAGCGGGCGAGGAATTCTTCCAATTGTTGGGTCAGGCGCGAGCGCATCACGGCGACGTTGTCTTGGCCCAGTGGGGTTAGCGACAGTTGTATCCATCGCGCGTCGCGGGGATCGGTAGCGCGCGCGATGAGTCCGGCCTTTTCTAGGGCCGAGGCGTGGCGGGATACCACTGAGCGGTCTAGGCCGATGACTGAGGCGAGCTCTTTCGGAGTGGAGGGTCCACAGCGGTCTAGGCCGCTGAGCACCAAATATGTGGATTCGTTGATTTCTTCACCGAGCCCCTCGGTGAGATGGGCGTACATACGTCGACGGAGGCTGCGCTGGGAAAGTAGTCCCAGTGCGTCGGCGACTTGTTTGCTTGGAGTGTCCATGCCAGAAGAATACATGCACTGTGCACGCGTGTTTATTGCACGCTAGCTTTGGCGAAATGATCGCGGTAAAGACCGGAAAGCGTATAAAGCAACCGCGTTTGTCCATTTTTCGGGTCGATTTTTGGTGAAACGCGGTTGTTTTGGACAACGTGGCGCTCCCCCGAGTCTGTTTATGCTGGGCCGGCGTCTCAAACGTGCGAAAAGCGATGCCGATTCTTCCATTCTCGGTTCCCGTGCACGCACCTTAACTTTCTGGAACGCTAGGATAGGAGAAAATAGATCTAGTTAAGGAGTACAAAGCAATGGCTAAAGAAACTGCACGCGCCCTTGGCCACGAAGTAGACGTGGATCGCGAGAAATTTACTTACCTAGCATCCACTGATGCCGAGGGCAACAAGATTGAATCCGGAAAGGCTGCGGCAGCGGGAGCTGGGGCCGCAGGAGCTGCAGCTGCTGGAACTGCTGCTGCTGGCGCCGCCGCAACGGCAAGCGCAGATGAGCAAAATGATGCTGCGGCGCAGAGTGATTACGAGCCGAAGAATCACGTCGTTACCGGCGCTGAGGAAGAGCACGTCGGCACTGCGGCGGAGCAGCCCGATCTGCAGGAACAGCTGGATGAGGGTAACGCGGACTATGAGCCCTCACAGCATGTGGTGGGCGAGGTCGAAGAAGAGCACATCGGTACCGCGCCGGAGCAGCCGGAAGAGAATGCGGCAGATGATGAGCGCGATGACTTCGATGACCTGAAGGATAAGGTCACCGAGGCCGGCAATGTCGTTGAAGAGGCCATCAACCGTGCGAAGGACTTCGTGGAAGACAAGGCGCAGGAATACCAGGAAGGATCCCGTAAGAAGGGCGGATTCTTTGACCGCGTGAAAGACGTTGTGCGCGAGGCTCGCGATAATCTCGATGAGAAGCGCAAGTAGTTAACTACGCGTAGGCCGCTGCTTTTCCCGTAGGGGGAGAGGCAGCGGCCTTTGTGCTGCCACGCTAGTCCAGCGCGTGCAGGTAGAACCGGCGGATGAGCAGGCGGCGGGGGATATCGACAAGCGGGCGCAAGAAGGGCAGGAAGGGCTCGGAGGCGGCATCGATAAGCAGCAGCGTCCGCCCATCGCGCAGGCGCTCTAAGGTGAAGGTTTCCTCGCCGCGCTCGAGGTGTCCGGGCAAGGTGCCGTAGGTAAAGCCGCAGCGGCCATCGCCGGCGAAGGTCTCGACCACGCGGCAGCGGAAATCAAATGGGCCAAGGCCCATGGTGATTTCGGCGCCTTCTTGGACGACCGGGTGGGTAGGTCGCACGCGGAAGAGGCCGCTGCGCTGGATGCCCCAGCGAAAGAGCCGGTGGGCTGCGGTATCGAAATCGGCGTCGATGACCCGGCTCATGTGCAGCTGCGGGAATCCGGCGGTATCGGAATAAGAAAGTGGCTCTGGCATCTCAAGCGCCAGCGTTTATCTGTGGGGAGCTCATGGGGGTAAAGAATAGGGCATCGAAAAGTTTTGGGGACGGATTGATCGCGGGATCACCCCCGAAACCTGAAAGAACGGTAACGGCTTGGAAACAGTCACAGGACTTAGCTGCTTTCACACGCGATCCATGTCAGGATTTAGCTAGCACGATCTTGACAACTGAAAGAAGGTAGTTTGATGCTTCGCATTCCGCACCTAAAGAAAGTCCTGGTGGGCTCGGCTTTCGCTGGTGCGTTTTTCTTGGGTTCCCCGGCAGCAGGAGCCCAAGAATTGCCCCAACCGGATATTGACTCGGCAGGGTTTATCAACCACGTGCGCGAGGGCCTCGCGGGCTTTGGTGTTGAGACCCCAGAGGTGGATAAGCAGGTCACCGATACCGTGGATTCCGCGCTGCAAAACGCCCGCGACACGGTGGCAAGTAACGTCCAGCAGGGGGCTCAGTATGCGGAGCCGGCCACCAACCCGAACCCCTTCGGGCTGCTGGAACAAGCCACCCAGGTAGAGCAAAAGCCCTTGGGCAATAACCCCAACTACCAGTGGAAAAATGATGGCTTTTCCAAGGTAGCTGCGGGAAAGCCTGACGCGGACTTTGTCCTGCACCGCGTGCCGGGTTCCCTTTTCGATGCCCCGCGCATCCCCGAAGAATCCGATGCCGCCATGAATCAGGGCAAGTCCCTGTATGGCCCCGGCACCCCTATCTACGTCAATGGTGAGACCATGTGCACCTTGAGCGTTGCCGGCAATGACGCCGCCGGCCGCAAGGTGGGGCTAACCGCAGGACACTGCGGCAACGAGGGCGATGCGATTACCTCGGCCGATTCTGATCACATTGGCCCGACGGGCACCATCGTGTCCAAGAACGCTGCGTTGGATTACTCGGTGATCGAATTCGGCTCCAACGCTGAGGTCACCCGCACCTACAACGGGGTTACCGTTAACTCCCTAGGCGGGACCGTCAACCCGGGTGAGACCGTGTGCAAGCAAGGCGTTGCCACCGGCAAAACCTGCGGTATGACCTATCAGCAGGCGCAAAGCGTCCAGGTCAACCAGGTCTGCGCCATGATGGGCGATTCCGGCGCGCCGCTGCTTGCCGGTGACCGCCTCATCGGTTCCATCTCCGGCGGCTTCCTGCCGGTGAACTTCCCGTGCCGCACCCCGCTGCAGGGCGCGGTTCACAACCCCACCGCCGCTACCAATATGGATACCGTGTTGGCGGATATGAACCGCCGCGGTGGCGTTGGCGCAGGGTTCAAGCTCCCCGAAGCATAACCGCGAAGCAGGTAGCGCCCCATTCGGCATCGAAAGCCGGACGGGGCGCTTTTTTGTGCGCAATTTCTATAGCCATATAACGCGCATCCGCCCCGCCAAAGTGGGGGAAAGCGAAGGCTATCCTTGTTCGCGGACAGCGGCCTAAACCAAACTGAGATTTACCTATTGGCCACTTAGGGTTAGTCAATATCTGCTGTGGATGCCCCGTCCACAGCTAAGTTTGAACCGAGGTTTCCCCCATGCACAAAACCCATTCCGCCCCACCTGAAACCGGTCCCATGCGCGCGGACCAAGCACCCACCGATGCCGTGGTGGAACTATCCGCTGATTGCCTGCACAACGCAAACGAGACCCAACCGGCGCTGGCCGTGCGGCTGCGCGAGCTGGGCTTTCGGCCCGGCACCCGCGTGCAGATTGGCCGCACCGTCGCAGGTGGCACGCGCGTGGTGAGCGTGGGCACGGCCCGCTATGCGGTGGATGCGCACACGCTGCGCCAACTCGAAGTCATTCCAGTGGAGGCATAAGCCATGGCACATAACTCCACGGCCCCAGCAAGCTGCCACAGCACCTCCACCATGCGGATAGCGGCGGAAGGCACGCCCGTCCTGGCACTGGTGGGCGCGCCGAATTCCGGAAAATCCACACTCTTTAACGCATTGACCGGCGCGAAGGTCCAGACCGGCAACTGGCCGGGCACCTCGGTCGAGGTCAGCCGCGGGCTCTGGAATGCGCAGCCAGAGGCCTTCGACATCATCGACCTGCCCGGCGCCTATTCCCTAGACCCCATGAGCCCCGATGAGGCCTTTACTAAGCAGATGCTCATTGACTGCCCCGCAGACGAGCGCCCCGATGTCGTCGTGGTCCTCGTGGACGCAACGGCCCCGGCCCGCGGGCTCAACTTGGCGCTGCAAATCGCCGCCGAGCCATACCGCGTCGTCCTCGGCGTGACCAAGGAGGATATGGCCGAGCAGCAGGGCATTAGCATCGATACTGACGCGCTCTCCCGCGCTACCGGCATGCCAGTGGTCAGCGTCAATGGTCGGCGCCGGCGCAACCTCGACGGGTTGGAAAGCGCCGTGGCGCAGGCCATGCGCGCCGAGCCAATCATCATTCGCGAGGATTCTGGCCTGGATCAGCGCTTCGCGGATCTCGATGCCGCCGAAAAGGCCGCGGTCCACCGCGTGGAGGTGGGTGAGACCCTCACCTAGCGCGTCGACCGCGTGGTGCTGCACCCGGTGGTGGGCCCGCTGCTCTTCCTCGCGGTGATGTGGGCGGTCTTCTTCATCACCACCACGGTGGCAGGGCCCATGCAGGATGGCCTCGAGGACCTTATTACCGGTCCGGTCTCGGACGCTGCTCGCGCCGGGCTGGAAGCCATTGGCCTCGACCATTGGCTGATTACGGGCTTGCTTGTTGATGGCCTCATTGGCGGCGTCGGCATGGTCCTGACCTTCGCCCCGCTGCTGGCGCTGATGTTCTTGTGCCTCGCGGTGCTGGAGGATTCCGGCTATATGGCGCGCGCCGCGGTGGTCACCGATAGGGTGATGCGCTCGATTGGTCTGCCTGGCAAGGCCTTTATCCCCATCGTGGTGGGCTATGGCTGCAACGTGCCAGCGATTTCGGCCACGCGCGTGCTTGGCGATGTCCGCCACCGCATCCTTACCTGCCTGCTCATCCCGTTTACCTCGTGCTCGGCGCGCCTTATCGTCTTTATGATGCTGGCGCAGGTCTTTTTCCCCGATCACGCCGGCTCGGCAGTCTTTGGCATGTATGTCTTATCCATCGTCTTGGTGGTTGCCGTGGGCTTAGCGCTGCGCAAAACGGTCTGGCGCGCCATGCCGTCCGAGGCGCTCGTTATTGACCTGCCGTCGTATCAGCTGCCCACGCTCAAACTATCGGTCTCGGTGATGTGGGTGCGCTTGAAGGGATTTCTTCACACCACAGGCGGCATCATCGTGGCCACGGTGGTGGTCATTTGGCTGCTCATGTCCATCCCAGTTACCGGTGGGCATTCCTTTGACGAGGAAGCCGTCCCGCCGGAGGACTCCGCCTATGGCGCGGTTTCAAAGGCGATATCCCCGGCCTTCGCGCCGGCAGGCTTCGATTCATGGTCCCTGACCGGCCCGCTGGTAACAGGTTTTGTGGCGAAGGAAACGCTGATTTCCACCTGGGCGCAGACCTACGCCGTCGATGACGTCACGGATGCCGATCCTGAAGAACAAGCCGAGTCTTCGCTGGCCGATCACATCCGCAGCGATTTCGATGCCGCCTCCGGTGGGCACGGGCTGGCCGCGGTGTGGGCATATATGGTCTTTCTCTTGGCCTATACCCCGTGCGTGTCTACGGTGGCCGCGCAGCGGCGCGAAATCGGCTGGAAGTGGACGCTCATCGGCTTTGTGCTGCAGCTCGTCACGGCGTGGGTCTTGGCCGTCGGCGTCTTCCAGGTGCTGAGGTTATTCCTATGAGCCCTACAGACAAGGTAAAAGAAGCGATCCGCGGCGGTCACTCCACGCCCGCGGATATCGCTCGGGCAACGGGATTAGGCCAGGGGACGGTGGAGGTTATCCTCGCCCACTTGGAACACAGCGCGCAGCTCGTGCGCGAATCGCTCTCCTCGTGCCCGACGGGCGGCTGCGGTAGTTGCTCGCACAGTGATGGCTGCTCGGGCGCCGAAGGCGGGCGCCGTGAACCGGTCTTATTGAAGCTTTCGGCCCACCCTTAATCCTGCAGCATCTCCAATGCGGCCTTGTGCAGGCGGCCATTGGAGGCAATGGCCGATCCGCCGTGCGGCCCGGGATTGCCGGATAGATCCGTAAACGTACCGCCGGCCTCGGTCACGAGCAGGGACGGGGCGGCGAGATCCCAGAGGGAGACCTCCGGCTCGGTGGCGATATCGACGGCACCCTCTGCCACGAGGCAATAAGACCAGAAATCGCCATAGCCGCGCAGACGCCATGTCTTATCCGTCAAGTTGAGGAACTTATCGCGCAACCCGCGCTCGGACCAGCCGGTCAGCGAGCTCATGGCCAGGGATGCGTGCCCAAGCTTTTCGATCTGAGAGACGTGCAGGCGCTTCGGCTCGCCGCCAAAAACACGGTAGGCACCGGCGCCTTTCGCCGCGTACCAGCGACGGCGCAGGGCAGGCGCGGAGACCACGGAGACGACCGGTTCGCCGTCCTCAAGCAGGGAAATAAGCGTGGCCCATACCGGCACGCCGCGCACGAAGTTCTTCGTACCATCGATGGGATCGATAACCCACTGGCGGCCCTCGTAGCAGGCCTGGCCGCCGAATTCTTCGCCCAAAACCTCATCGCGCGGGCGGGAGCGCTTCAGCGAATCGCGGATGTGCTTCTCGCAGTTCAGATCCGCATCCGAAACCGGGGTCAGGTCCGGCTTTTCCTTGACGGAAAGGTCGGTGGCCTCAAAGCGATGCATCGTGACCACATCGGCGTGACCGGCTAACTCGAGAGCGAGACCTAAGTCTTCTTTGAATTTACCCACGGAGCCATTCCTCCATTTGTTGAACTACCTGTTTATTTCCGGCCAAGCACCACTCGACGCCACCGGCTTCTACCTTGCGGGCGGCACCACCGGCGGCTTCAATGAGAGCCTTGCCGGGGAACCAATCCCAATCCGCTACCGAATGCTGCATCCATGCGCCCCACGTGCCTTCTGCCGCGGAGGCCAAGTCCACCGAACCGGCACCAAGCATACGGACTGTAGCAAAGTTTTCGGCCACCCGCTGCCACGCGGCACGAATTTCTGGATCCGCCAGCGACGTTGGGTGTAGGTAGGACGAGAGAGAGATTTCTTCTGCCGGCTTATCCTGCAGCTTGGCAACGTCCTTGCCATCGAGCGAGGTAGGGTAGTCGCGCCCGCCAAACCAGGTATAGCCCATGGCGGGGCGGTGGACGGCGCCGAGGGCGATCCCGGAGGCATCGGTAAGCGCGAGCGCCGAGCACCAATAATCCGAGCCAGAGGTGAAATTGTAGGTGCCATCCACCGGATCGATGACCCAATTGCGCCCAGACTGGGACTCGCGGGCGGTGCCTTCCTCGCCCACCAAGCCGTCCTCGGGGCGCACGGCCTCTAGCACGCCGGCGATAAAGCGCTCGGCGGCGCGGTCCGCATCCGTGACCACGTCAGAAATAGAGGTTTTCTGCTCAACCGAGACGCCCATCTCGCGCAAGCGCCAAGCCAAGCGTCCGGCGTTATACACAAGCGCCTGCGCCAAATGGGCATCCCCATCGTCTGCATGCGCGACAATAAACGTTTTGATGACCGCATCGATCATCTCCTGCAAGCTTGGCTTTTGATCCATGCACACCATTGTCGCCCTAAATCCAGCCAATGGCTAATTCTGTGGGGGAGGTGGGTAAGATTGGGGCCTATGCGTCCCGAAGTAATTACACGGCTCAAGCAATTGGACACCACCCTGACCACCATTGAAAAGGTCATGGATCCGGAAGCCTTGGCTGCGCGCATTCGGGAGTTGGAAGCCCAAGCTGGGGATCCCTCGCTGTGGGATGACCCCGAGCACGCACAAAAGGTCACCTCTGAGCTGTCTTCAGCACAGGCAAAGGTCCGCAAACTGGAATCCTTGCGCGGGCGCTTAGATGATATGCCGGTGATGTACGAGCTCGCGGAGGAAGAAGGTACCGTCTCCGTTGCCGATGAAGACCTTGCTGAGCTGGAAAGCGCCATCGAATCCCTCGAGGTAACAACCATGCTCTCCGGGGAATATGACCCGCGCGAGGCCGTGATCAATATCCGGTCGGGTGCCGGCGGGGTAGACGCGGCCGATTGGGCGGAGATGCTCATGCGCATGTACACCCGCTGGGCCGGAAAGCACGACCACAAGGTGGATATTTACGATATTTCCTATGCTGAGGAAGCAGGAATTAAATCCGCCACCTTCGTGGTGCATGGGGAATACATGTACGGCCAGCTTTCCGTGGAACAGGGCGCGCACCGCCTCGTGCGCCTTTCGCCCTTTGACAACCAGGGCCGGCGCCAAACCTCCTTCGCAGAGGTCGAGGTCCTTCCTGTAGTGGAGCAAACGGACCACATCGACGTGCCAGATAATGAGGTGCGCGTGGACGTGTACCGTTCCTCTGGCCCCGGTGGACAGTCCGTTAACACCACCGATTCCGCGGTGCGCCTGACCCATATCCCCACCGGCATCGTGGTCACCTGCCAGAACGAGAAGTCGCAGATCCAAAACAAGGCTTCTGCCATGCGGGTGTTGCAGGCAAAGCTTCTGGAACGCAAACGCCAGGAGGAGCGGGCGGAGCTCGATGCGCTTGGCGCTGGCGGCAATGCCTCTTGGGGTAACCAGATGCGCTCTTATGTTTTGCACCCGTACCAAATGGTTAAAGACCTGCGCACCAATTTTGAAATGGGCGATCCCTCCAAGGTACTCGACGGGGATATCGACGGCTTCTTGGAAGCCGGCATCCGCTGGCGCATGCAACAAGAGCGCGGCGAGGATTAACCTCAACCGCGCCCTGCAGGATTAAGCCGGGTAGTGCATCGGCGCGCCCGGTCCAAGTGGGATACCCAGCAGGTACCACACGATAAAGAAGATGAACCAGCCAACGATCATGGCGATGGAATACGGCAGCGCCAGCGACATCAGCGTGCCAACACCCGCCGGCTTGTAGTAGCGCTGCAGGAAGGTCAGTGCGAGGGCGAAGTACGGCGACATCGGGGTGATGATATTTGTCGGCGAGTCACCGATACGGAAGAGCATCTGGGAGACCTCGGGCGAGATGCCCACGTACATCATCATCGGGACGATCACCGGCGCCATCAGTGCCCACTGCGCGGAACCTGAGGTAATGAACAGGTTGAGGACTGCCACCATGGCCACGAGCGCGGCGAACATCAAGATGGGCGGCAGCGACCAAGCCTGCAGCAGCTCAGAGCCCTTAATGGCGGTCCACACACCGAGGTTGGACCACTGGAACCACGCCAAGAATTGGGCGACGGCGAAGAAGAGCACCAGCATGGGAACCAAGGTCTTAATGCCTTTAGCCATAAAGTCTGGCACGTCAGAGGCGGACTTCAGCGTGCCGGCGTAGATGCCGTAGACGATGCCGCAGACCAAAAAGGCCAGGGCAATGGGAACCGCAATCGCGCTAATGAGCGGCGATTCCATGAAGCTATCTTCCTGGCTAGCGAGCGGAGAGCCCGGGATAAAGAGCAGGGCGAAGAAACCAGCGAGGAAGATGAGCAGCGCGATGCCAGAGGCGGTCAAGCCCTTTTGTTCCTCCGGCTTTACCCGCAGCTCGTCTTCTTCTTCCTCGAAATCAACGTCGCCTTCTTCCGCGTCCTCGTCCGCCTCATTATCAGCGGCGCCGGCGGCCTGGGAGAAGGAGACTTCCTCGTAATTGATCTTGTCGTGGTTGACCAGCTCACGGGCCTTTTTCACCATGAACCATTCCGTGACGGCGGTGATGATAAGGGACAGCACGATGGCGGATGGAATGACGAAGAAGATATTGGCCAGCGGGCTGACCTCGTAGGCTTCATCTACGAACTGGGCGGCGGGAGTGGAAATACCGGCCAGCAGGAGGTCAGTGATGTTGAGGATCAGCGAGGCGTTGAAGCCCGCCGAGGATGCCGCAAAGGCCACCATGGCACCCACGATGGGGGAGCGGCCGACCGAGTGGAAGGCCATCGCGCCCAGCGGGATGAGGATGACATAAATGGCATCCGAAGCCACGGAACCGGTCACGCCGGCCAGGGCGACGATGAAGGTCAGGAACTTCGGGCTGACCTTGGTCACCATGGCGCGCACGAGCGCGGACAAAAGCCCGGACTGCTCAGCCACGGCCACACCCAGCATCACGGCAAGGATGACGCCCAATGGCGGGAAGCTCGTGAAGTTCTCCACCGCGTCCGTGACCATGCGCGAGATATTCTCGGTGGTCAGGAGGGATTCAACCTCGATGGTATCGCCGGATTTGGGATCCTCGGCGCTCATGCCAATTAAGTGGCCAATCCAGGAGGTAATGGCGACGATGATCGCGAGGATGACGAAGAGCCAGAAAGGATCGGGGAGTTTATTGCCAATCTTTTCTACGGTGCCTAAAAAGCCGCTTGCTTTCTCCGGTTTATCTTTGGTTTTAGTCTCGGCCATAGTATCGGCACTTTCTGTCGATCGGGTCGGGCATCATTGCGTACCAGATTTTGTGTTCTAGACTACACTACTAAATAGCGTTCACAGGTCACTGTCAACTTTGGTTGCTACAGTGGCGGGGTGATTACTTTCAATAACGTGACTAAGGTGTATTCCGCCCAGTCCCGCCCCGCGCTCGATGGGGTGTCTTTTGAAATTGCGGACGGTGAGTTTGCGTTCCTCATCGGCTCTTCGGGGTCCGGAAAGTCCACTTTTCTTGAGCTCATGGTGCGCTATAGCAATGTGACCTCGGGCGATATTTACTTCGGTGACTTCCACGTCAATGAGTTGAAGGGCAAGGATATTAACGCCCTGCGCCAATCCATTGGCTACGTATTCCAAGATTTTCGGCTGCTTCCCAAGCTGAACGTGTACCAGAATGTGGCGTTTGCCCTGGAGGTCATCGGCAAGAGCAAGCACCGCATCTCCACCGCGGTGCCGCAGGTGCTGGAGATGGTGGGGCTGGAAAACCGCCACCATGCGATGCCGCACGAGCTTTCCGGCGGTGAGCAGCAGCGCGTTGCTATCGCCCGCGCCCTGGTCAATCGGCCGAAGCTGCTGCTTGCCGATGAACCCACGGGCAACCTCGATCCCGCCACCGCCGACGGGATCATGGACTTGCTGTTGCGCATCAACAAGCGTGGCACCACCGTAGTGATGTCCACGCACAATTCCCGCGCCGTGGATAAGGCGAAGAGGCGCGTGCTGGAATTGCGCGATGGCACGCTCGTTCGCGATGAACACAACGCCGCCTATTCGGCGCAGGAGGAGCAGGCATGAACCTAGGATTCATCTTCCGCGAGGCCACCAAGGGCTTGGGCCGCAACCTGACGATGACCATCGCGATGCTCATTACCACAGCCATTTCTGTCGGCGCCGTGGTTGCCGGCATCATGGTCACCAACCTCACCAAGGATACGAAGGATATCTACTTGGACCGCGTCGAGGTTATGGTGCAGCTCAACGAGGATATTTCAGCCACGGATCCAAACTGCTCCACTCCCGCATGCGCGGACTTAAAGGACCAGTTGGAATCCGATAGTTCCGTAGAGTCCGTGGAATTTCGCAACCGGGAGGCTTCCTACGAGCGCTTCCGTGAGCTCTTCCAGGACACGGATCCGGTGATGGTGGAACAAACCTCGCCGGATGCGCTGCCTGCAGCATTGCACGTGCGCCTCGTTGATCCGGAGGAAGCCTCCGCTATCGATGCCGTGCGGGATAACCCGGCGGTAGAAGAGGTCGTGGACCAGCAGGAAGAGGTGCGCGAGGCGGCAAGCAACCTCGATTCCATCCGCACCGCCACCTTCATCGTGGCCATCGTGATGTCCATTGCAGCCATCTTCTTGGTGGCCAATATGGTGCAAATCGCCGCCTTCCACCGCACCCGGGAGACCGAAATTATGCGCATGGTGGGCGCCTCGCGCTGGATGACGCAAGCGCCGTTCGTGGTAGAAGCGGTGCTCGCCTCCCTTATCGGTGTGGTCCTGGGCGGTGCCGGGCTGCTCGTGGCGAAGTCCCAAGTGATCGATCCTGCGCTGCAGGGCCTGTATGAATCGCAGTTGCTGGCACCGATGAAGTTAAGCGATCTGTGGATAGCACTGCCGCTGGTGGGGCTGCTCGCCTTGGCGGTTACCGCTGCCACCGCGCAGATTACCCTGCGTTCCTATGTCCGCCGCTAAGCCGTTTGCCGGGTGCGGTAAACGAGCAGTACACTGAGGCAATTATGGCTAAAAAGGGCAAGAAGAATAAGAAGGCGGCTTCCGGGGACGCCACGCTTGCGACCAACCGCCGGGCCCGGCACGACTATAAGATCCTCGAAGAATTCGAGTGCGGCATCGTCCTGCTCGGCACGGAGATCAAATCCCTCCGGGAAGGCAAGATCTCGCTTAATGATGCCTTCGCCACCATTGATAATGGCGAGGTGTACTTGCGGAATCTACACATTCCGGAGTATTCGATGGGGTCCTGGACCAACCACAGCCCGCGGCGCACCCGCAAGCTCTTGCTGCACCGCCGGGAGATCGACAAGCTCTACGGGCAGGTGCGCAACGGCAATAAAACCTTGGTGCCGCTCAAGGTGTACCTCAAAAATGGGTACGCGAAGTTGTCGCTGGCGCTCGCGCAGGGTAAGCAGGATTATGACAAGCGCGAAGACATCAAGCGGCGCGACCAGAACCGCGAAATCACCCGCGAGCTCGGCCGCCGCGTGAAGGGGATTAATGCTTAAAACGGTAAAGGTTCACGATGCAGTCAAGGGCGAGGACTCCATTTCCGGAACCGGCGTATTGGTAGACCGCCTGTGGCCGCGGGGCATCGCCAAGGCGGACCTGGACTATGACGAATGGTTTAAGGACGTGGCGCCCAGCCCCGAGCTGCGCAAGTGGTGGGGCCATGACGATGATTCCTTCCAGGAGTTTTCGCGCCGCTACCGCGCCGAGCTCGATGACCGCGAGTCCGAGGAACTCACCCGGTTGCTCTCCTTGGCAAAGGAGGGGGACCTCACCCTGCTCTTTGGTGCTGCCGACCGCGAGATTAACCACGCGGTGGTCTTAAAAGACTGGCTGGAAGAGCACTTGGAGAAATAAAAGCGTCTGCGGTAGTGTTGGAATAACCGTAGGGAATGATGCACTATCCCGTCCCTACAGTGCTATGGGGTTGATTTGGTTTCGACTTCGTACACTGCGCCAGGGGAAGCGTGCCGGTGAAGGCTATCGACCACCGTTTAAGCGTCGTAGCAAACAAATAAACGCAGAGAAGAACTCTCAGCGTGACTACGCCCTCGCTGCCTAATTACAGCGACGCGTGTCTGTCAGCCTAGGTTTCGTTCCTGACCTAGAACCTGGCATCGACTAAGGAACTTGCCGTCTGGCTGTGTCATCAGGACCAGATGGGACTCTTACTGGTGACTGGGCCCATCATCCGGTACGAGTTCGCCCGAACCGGAGGGCCGAGCAGAGATCATGTGCGAACTGCGCACGGAGAAGCCCTGGCAAGGTGACGAAGGACCCGGGTTCAAGTCCCGGCAGCTCCACCAAGAGCCCCAGCTAGATTCAGTTCTAGCTGGGGCTTTTCTCATAAAATCCATCCGCGCGGGGGTAGGGTAGGCGGGTATCGATTTGTCCTCGCAACAGGGGTTTTCTTTCGCAAATGCAGCGCGTTTCTATGGTCGGGACGATGCTCTTTAGGAAAGGTTACCCTCAACCTTGATTGGTTAGGGTGACTTAAGATAAGTTAATGGGGCATTTGTTTCTCGTCTATAAGGAAAGCACAATGAAGAAAATTCATCGCGCTCTTTTGTCTGTCGTAGCTGTCGCCTCCTTGGCACTTACCGCATGTAGCACTGCGGAAGAAGAGGACCAGGGTTCGAATAAGGGGACATCGGAAAGCGCACTGCAGATCGAAGATAATAACGGCACCCACGAGCTGGACGTACCGTTCGAGCGCGTCGCGGTAACGGATAACCGCGCCTTCGAAATCCTCGCGGACTGGGACCTCAATATCGTGGCTGCCCCGCTCGGCATTGTCCCAGATACCCTCTCGGACAAGATCAATGAAGACTCGATCGAGGCCAACCTGGGTATGCACCGCGAACCTGACCTGGAAGCACTGGTTGCCGCAGAGCCGGACATCGTCATCAACGGTCAGCGCTTCACCCAGCACCAGGCTGATATCGAGGCACTGATGGAAGATACCCCGGTCCTCGACTTCTCCCCGCGCGACGATAAGGACATGGCGGAAGAACTCATCCGCCAGACCGAAGCACTGGGCAAGATCTTTGACCACGAAGATGAAGCAAAGAAGCTTGTCGATGACTTCAACAAGGCGCTGGACCGCGCCAAGGATGCCTACGATCCTGAGAAGACCGTCATGGCAGTCAACACCTCCGGTGGCGATATTAACTACATCGCCCCAGGCAAGGGCCGCTTCTTCGGGCCATTCTTTGACCTGCTGGGCATGAAGCCATCCCTCGAGGTGGAAAACGCCAGCGATGACCACGAGGGCGATGACATCTCCGTCGAGGCAATCGCTGATTCCAACCCTGACTACATCCTCATCATGGACCGCGACGGTGCTATTGCCAAGGATGAAGCAGGCTACACCCCAGGTAAGAAGCTGGTAGAGGATTCCGCGGCACTCAAGAACGTGGCTGCCGTGAAGGAAGGCAAGATCGTTGCCGCTCCGCAGGATACCTACACCAATGAAAACATCATTACCTTCACGGAGACGCTCAACGCGATGGCAGACGCGTTTGAAAAGAACTAGCCACCACTAAAAACCGGAAACCGGAGGGATTTTGTGCCCTCCGGTTTTCAGGTGCGTAAAGGATAGTTATGGAAACCACCACCCGCACAAAGGTCTGGGACTGGAAGCTGGGCCTTGGCATACTCATCGTCGCCGCGTTGCTCGTTACCTCTTTGTTGACCGGGCAGTACGACGTTTTTGGCGCTGATGATGGCGCCGCCATGTTCGGCATTACCCGCTTACCGCGCACCATTGCCTTGGTGCTCGCCGGCGCGGCCATGGCCGTTAGCGGCCTGGTCATGCAGCTGCTTACCCAAAACCGCTTCGTTGAACCATCTACCACCGGCACCACGGAGTGGGCCGGGCTGGGCCTGCTCTTCGTCATGGTCGTCGCACCCACGTCCTCGATTCTAGTGAAGATGATAGGTGCGGTGATCTTTTCCTTCCTGGGTACCGTCGTATTCTTCCTCTTCTTACGCCGGGTGACCCTGCGCTCCTCGCTCATCGTGCCGATCATCGGCATCATGCTGGGTGCCGTGGTGTCTGCGGTCTCGACGTTTTTCGCCCTGATGACGGATATGCTCCAGCAATTGGGAATCTGGTTCATGGGTTCATTCACCGCGGTATATAAGGGCCAATACGAGGTTTTGTGGCTGGTCCTCTTGGTGCTGGTGGCGGTGTATATCTATGCTGACCGCCTCACGGTTGTTGGTTTGGGCGAGGACGTTGCTACCAACGTTGGGCTGAACTATAACCGCATGTTGTTGCTTGGAACCGGCCTCATTGCCATTGCTACGGGCGTGGTCACCGTTGTCGTAGGATCTCTGCCATTCCTCGGGCTTATCGTGCCCAATATCGTCTCTATGGTGCGCGGCGATGACCTGCGTTCCAACGTGCCCTGGGTGTGCTTGCTGGGCATCGGCATCGTCACGGTATGTGACCTGGTGGGCCGCGTGATCATCGCCCCATTCGAGATGCCGGTTTCGGTGATTCTGGGAGTCATCGGCGCCATCGTCTTCATCATCATGATTGTGAGGTCGACCCGTGCGAACTAAGATGTCCGCCCCGCCCAAGAAATACTGGATCACCCTGGCCTGCGTATGGGGCCTAGCTGTGGCGCTGGCCTTTGCGTACCTGGCCTATGGCAACCCGATGGAATTTGGCACCCGCAAGTTTTGGCTCATTGCCCAGCGGCGTGCTGATGCCCTCATTGCCATGGCGATTGTCGCCGTGTGCCAAGCCATGGCCACGGTGTCTTTTCATACCGTGACGAATAACCGTATTTTGACGCCATCCATCATGGGCTTTGAGTCACTGTATGTTGCCATCAATACGGCGACCATTTTCTTCCTGGGTGCTAGTGGGCTTAACGATGCCCGCACTGTGCCCACCTTCCTGATGCAAATGGCCGTCATGGTGGGGCTTTCCTTGGTGCTCTACTCGTGGTTGCTGACCAATAGGAAGCAGAATATGCATGCCATGCTGCTGGTCGGTGTGGTCATCGGTGGTGGCCTGGGCTCGCTATCGACCTTTATGCAGCGCATGCTTTCCCCCAGCGAATTCGACGTGCTTACCGCGCGCCTGTTTGGCTCCGTCAACAACGCCGAATCCGAGTACTATCCCATTGCCATTCCCGTCGTGGCCATTGCCACCACGCTTCTGGTGCTCAATGCGCGTAAGCTCAATGTGATTTCCTTAGGCGCTGACGTCAGCACCAACCTGGGCGTGAACCATAAAGTGCATGCGATCTACACGCTGATTTTGGTCTCGTTGTTGATGGCGACGACGACCGCGCTGGTAGGTCCTATGACCTTCCTGGGCTTTTTGGTAGCGACGCTGGCCTATCAATTCGCCGATACCTACGATCACCGCTATATCTTTCCGATGGCGGTGGGGCTAGCATTCTTCGTGCTCATTGCGGCGTACTTCCTCATGCAACACGTATTTTCCGCCCAAGGCGTGGTGTCCATCATCATTGAGCTAGTAGGTGGCTCCGTGTTCCTGTTTGTCATTATGCGAAAGGGCCGACTGTGATCGAATTAAAAAACGTTTCTAAAACCTATTCCGCCGAAACTGCTATTGGTCCGCTCAACCTGACCATCCCGCAGGGAGGCATTACCGCGTTGGTGGGGCCGAATGGTGCGGGCAAGTCCACGATGCTCACCATGGTTGGGCGGCTGCTCGACATGGATGAAGGCAGCATCGAAATCGCCGGCTATGACATCCAATCCAGCAAGTCCGCTGACTTAGCGAAGATCGTGTCCATCCTGCGGCAAGAAAATCACTTCGTCACGAAACTTACCGTGCGCCAGCTCGTGGGCTTTGGCCGCTTCCCGTACACCAAGGGGAGGCTCAACCAACACGATGAAGAGGTTATTTCTAAATACATCCACTTCCTGCACTTGGAAGAATTGCAGCACCGTTACCTTGACCAGCTTTCCGGTGGTCAGCGCCAGCGCGCCTACGTAGCTATGGTGCTGTGCCAAGAAACCGATTACGTCTTATTGGATGAGCCGCTAAATAACCTGGACATTTCGCACTCGGTGGACATGATGCGCCACCTGCGCGAAGCCGCCCAGGAGCTGGGCCGCACAGTCATCGTGGTCTTGCATGACATCAACTTTGCTGCGCGCTACGCGGACTATATCTGCGCCTGCAAAAACGGCCAGATTGTCGAATTCGGCCCAGCCGAGGACATTATGCGGGACGATATCTTGACCCCCATCTTTAATACTCCGGTCCGCGTAATCGATGGGCCCGATGGAAAGATCGCCTGTTATCACTAAAAACAGGCGCTGTGCTGGGGGTTTGCGTTGTGTTGTGGGGTGGTATAAATTTTAGCGAGTCGCCGAGAGGTAGCCGGTTGGTTACTTTTGAGTGACTTTTTGTACTGACTTGGCTCGAGGATTTGACTTGGTTCAGGTTGTTGGGTAGGTTGGTACGAGCCGCCGCTGAGAGGTTAACGTTTGGTTAATTTTCTTGTGGTGTGTGGATGTTGTTTGAGAACTCAATAGTGTGCCAATGTACTTATTTTTTATTTTTGTGTGCATGGTTGTGTGTTGATTGGTCTGTTGGCCGGCAAGCCTAGATTTGGTTTGTTGGTTGGTGTGTGCCGGTAAGGTGTTGGAATACGCATCTTTTTGAATACTGTTTAGTGTTTCGGCTGCATTGATGGATTGGTTGGCATGTGATTGTGTTCAACTTTTTTGTCTCCCTTTTTTGTGCCCCGTCGGGTTGGGGAGGCAGTGATTTTTTCTTTGTAGTAATTTTTGGACGCCAGCATGGGCCTGCTTTTGTGGGTTTGTGGTGGTTTGTTCTTTTGGTTAGGTTTGGGCTTTTCACGGCCTTTTCAGGATTTTGTTGTTCTGAAATTCTTTTTGTGGAGAGTTTGATCCTGGCTCAGGACGAACGCTGGCGGCGTGCTTAACACATGCAAGTCGAACGGAAAGGCCCTGCTTGCAGGGTACTCGAGTGGCGAACGGGTGAGTAACACGTGGGTGATCTGCCCTGCACTTCGGGATAAGCTTGGGAAACTGGGTCTAATACCGGATAGGAACCATCTTTAGTGTGGTGGTTGGAAAGTTTTTTCGGTGTAGGATGAGCTCGCGGCCTATCAGCTTGTTGGTGGGGTAATGGCCTACCAAGGCGGCGACGGGTAGCCGGCCTGAGAGGGTGTACGGCCACATTGGGACTGAGATACGGCCCAGACTCCTACGGGAGGCAGCAGTGGGGAATATTGCACAATGGGCGCAAGCCTGATGCAGCGACGCCGCGTGGGGGATGAAGGCCTTCGGGTTGTAAACTCCTTTCGCTAGGGACGAAGCTTTTTGTGACGGTACCTAGATAAGAAGCACCGGCTAACTACGTGCCAGCAGCCGCGGTAATACGTAGGGTGCGAGCGTTGTCCGGAATTACTGGGCGTAAAGGGCTCGTAGGTGGTTTGTCGCGTCGTCTGTGAAATTCTGGGGCTTAACTCCGGGCGTGCAGGCGATACGGGCATAACTTGAGTGCTGTAGGGGTAACTGGAATTCCTGGTGTAGCGGTGAAATGCGCAGATATCAGGAGGAACACCGATGGCGAAGGCAGGTTACTGGGCAGTTACTGACGCTGAGGAGCGAAAGCATGGGTAGCGAACAGGATTAGATACCCTGGTAGTCCATGCCGTAAACGGTGGGCGCTAGGTGTGAGGGTCTTTCTACGACTTTCGTGCCGTAGCTAACGCATTAAGCGCCCCGCCTGGGGAGTACGGCCGCAAGGCTAAAACTCAAAGGAATTGACGGGGGCCCGCACAAGCGGCGGAGCATGTGGATTAATTCGATGCAACGCGAAGAACCTTACCTGGGCTTGACATACACCAGATCGCTGCAGAGATGTAGTTTCCCTTTGTGGTTGGTGTACAGGTGGTGCATGGTTGTCGTCAGCTCGTGTCGTGAGATGTTGGGTTAAGTCCCGCAACGAGCGCAACCCTTGTCTTATGTTGCCAGCATTTGGTTGGGGACTCATGAGAGACTGCCGGGGTTAACTCGGAGGAAGGTGGGGATGACGTCAAATCATCATGCCCCTTATGTCCAGGGCTTCACACATGCTACAATGGTCGGTACAACGCGCTGCGACACTGTGAGGTGGAGCGAATCGCTGAAAGCCGGCCTTAGTTCGGATTGGGGTCTGCAACTCGACCCCATGAAGTCGGAGTCGCTAGTAATCGCAGATCAGCAATGCTGCGGTGAATACGTTCCCGGGCCTTGTACACACCGCCCGTCACGTCATGAAAGTTGGTAACACCCGAAGCCGGTGGCCTAAACGTGTTAGGGAGCCGTCGAAGGTGGGATCGGCGATTGGGACGAAGTCGTAACAAGGTACCCGTACCGGAAGGTGCGGGTGGATCACCTCCTTTCTAAGGAGCTTTTATTTTGGCTGCAGTTGCAGCCATGACCCACAGTTGTGGGTTGTCCACTGTTGTTTGATGGTGGGTTGGTGGTTGAGTAGGCGAGTGTTCTGCTGCCACCGAATTTGGAAATTCCGGGTAGGACATACACCTTAATCAGCAGGGTCTAAGTGTTGAGACAGTGCTTTGTGACATGCGTAAAAGTGTCCATGCAGGCAAAAATGAGTGTTGATTGTACGTTGGTGCATTGTTGGGTGTCTGGGGCATTATCCCCTTTTGTGTGTGCCTGACTGGTTGATGGATGCCATTCATTGTGGTGGTGTTTGTTGCTGGTTTGGGGTGTTGTGTGAGAACTGTATAGTGGACGCGAGCATCTCACATGATGCCGCCTGCTTTTGTGGGTGGTGTCTTGTGTGTGTGATGTGATTTTTCTTTTTGTTTATTTTGTCAAGTTCACTTGTTGCCACTGCATACGGATTGTGTGACCTTTGTGTTGTGTGGTTTGTGTGTGGTGGTTGGTGTGTTCGTTATTTAGGGCGCATGGTGGATGCCTTGGCATGCTGAGCCGATGAAGGACGTGTAAGGCTGCGTTAAGCCTCGGGGAGTTGTCAATAAAGCGTTGATCCGAGGATGTCCGAATGGGGAAACCTGGCCCTGGTTATGTGGGGTTACCCTTCAGTGAATTCATAGCTGTTGTGGGGGTTACGCGGGGAAGTGAAACATCTCAGTACCCGTAGGAGGAGAAAATAATAATGATTCTGCTAGTAGTGGCGAACGAACGTGGATGAGGCTAAACCGTGTGCATGTGATACCTGGTAGGGGTTGTGTGTGCGGTGTTGTGGGGCCTGATTTTGTGTCATCTACCAGTGGCACGCCCTTTTTTGCATTGTTGTTAGGTGAAGTGGTTTGGAATGGCCCACCGGAGTAGGTGAGAGTCCTGTAGCTGAAGATGATGATGTGGGGGTTGTTGGGTTCCCGAGTAGCAACGGGCTCGTGGAATCTGTTGTGAATCTGCCGGGACCACCCGGTAAGCCTAAATACTCAGTGTGACCGATAGTGGATAGTACCGTGAGGGAATGGTGAAAAGTACCCCGGGAGGGGAGTGAAATAGTTCCTGAAACCATGTGCTTACAATCCGTCAGAGCACTTTTTATTGTGTGATGGCGTGCCTTTTGAAGAATGAGCCTGCGAGTCAGCGGCATGTCGCGAGGTTAACCCGTGTGGGGTAGCCGTAGGGAAACCGAATCCTAATGGGGTGATAAGTGGCATGTCCTGGACCCGAAGCGGGGTGATCTACCCATGGCCAGTGTGAAGCAGCTGTAAGAGGTTGTGGAGGCGCGAACCCACGTAGGTTGAAAACTGCGGGGATGAGCTGTGGGTAGGGGTGAAAGGCCAATCAAACTCCGTGATAGCTGGTTCTCCCCGAAATGCATTTAGGTGCAGCGTCGTATTAGCTTGGTGGAGGTAGAGCGACTGGTTGGTTGAGCGGGACTACAATCTTAGCAATGTCAGCCAAACTCCGAATGCCATCAATTGTGTTGTGCGGCAGTGAGACTGTGGGGGATAAGCTTCATAGTCGAGAGGGAAACAGCCCAGATCGCCGGTTAAGGCCCCTAAGGGTGTACTAAGTGGAAAAGGATGTGGGATCGCGAAGACAGCCAGGAGGTTGGCTTAGAAGCAGCCATCCTTGAAAGAGTGCGTAATAGCTCACTGGTCGAGTGGTTCTGCGCCGACAATGTAGTGGGGCTCAAGTACACCGCCGAAGCCGCGGCAAGCAACAATTTTTTGTTGTTTGGGTAGGGGAGCGTCGTGCATGGGTGGAAGCGTTACCGTGAGGAGGCGTGGACTGTGTGCGAGTGAGAATGCAGGCATGAGTAACGAATTGTAAGGTGAGAATCCTTACCGCCGGATGACTAAGGGTTCCTGGGTCAAGTTCGTCTTCCCAGGGTGAGTCGGGACCTAAGGCGAGGCCGACAGGCGTAGTCGATGGATAACCAGTTGATATTCTGGTACCCGTACATGTGCGCCCATGATAAAGCACGGATACTAACCACTGCGGATACGCTACCTTTTCACTTTTTGAGTGTTGGTGGTGTTGATGTCGTGGGGCCTGATGTGTGGTTCAAGTGATGGGGTGACGCAGTGAGGTAGCCGCGCCACTTATTGGATTGGTGGTGTAAGCGTGTAGGCCGTGTGGTAGGTAAATCCGCCGCACATATAGGTTGAGGCGTGATGCGTAGACCCTATGAGGGTTGATGGTGGTGATCCTGTACTGTCGAGAAAAGCCTCTAGCGAGTGTGTGTATGGCCCGTACCCTAAACCGACACAGGTGGTCAGGTTGAAGATACTAAGGCGTTCGGGTGAACTGTGGTTAAGGAATTCGGCAAAATGCCCCCGTAACTTCGGGAGAAGGGGGGCCCTGTGATGTGAAGACCCTTGCGGTTGGAGTGTTGTGGGGTCGCAGAGAATAGAGGGAAGCGACTGTTTATCAAAAACACAGGTCCATGCGAAGACGTTAAGTTGATGTATATGGACTGACGCCTGCCCGGTGCTGGAAGGTTAAGAGGACCGGTTAGTAGTCTTTTGGCTGCGAAGCTGAGAATTTAAGCCCCAGTAAACGGCGGTGGTAACTATAACCATCCTAAGGTAGCGAAATTCCTTGTCGGGTAAGTTCCGACCTGCACGAATGGCGTAACGACTTCTCTGCTGTCTCGACCACAGGCCCGGTGAAATTGCATTACGAGTAAAGATGCTCGTTACGCGCGGCAGGACGAAAAGACCCCGGGACCTTCACTATAGCTTGGTATTGGTGTTTGGTTCGGTTTGTGTAGGATAGGTGGGAGACTGTGAAACCGTCACGCTAGTGGTGGTGGAGTCGTTGTTGAAATACCACTCTGATCGGATTGAGCATCTAACCTTGGCCCATGATCTGGGTTGGGGACAGTGCCTGGTGGGTAGTTTAACTGGGGCGGTTGCCTCCCAAAATGTAACGGAGGCGCCCAAAGGTTCCCTCAGCCTGGTTGGCAATCAGGTGGTGAGTGTAAGTGCACAAGGGAGCTTGACTGTGAGACAGACATGTCGAGCAGGGACGAAAGTCGGGACTAGTGATCCGGCACCTACTTGTGGATGTGGTGTCGCTCAACGGATAAAAGGTACCCCGGGGATAACAGGCTGATCTTCCCCAAGAGTCCATATCGACGGGATGGTTTGGCACCTCGATGTCGGCTCGTCGCATCCTGGGGCTGGAGTAGGTCCCAAGGGTTGGGCTGTTCGCCCATTAAAGCGGCACGCGAGCTGGGTTCAGAACGTCGTGAGACAGTTCGGTCTCTATCCGCCGCGCGCGTTGAAACTTGAAGAAGGCTGTCCCTAGTACGAGAGGACCGGGACGGACGTACCTCTAGTGTGCCAGTTATCCCGCCAGGGGTATCGCTGGTTGGCTACGTACGGAAGGGATAACCGCTGAAAGCATCTAAGCGGGAAGCCTGTTTTAAGATGAGGTTTCTTTTGAGGTCCCCTAAAGACTATGGGGTAGATAGGCCAGACTTGGAAGCACTGTAAGGTGTGAAGGCTACTGGTACTAATTGACCAAAACAAACACACCACAACAACCCAAACACCATGTGGTTTAAGGGAAGTTGAAGAGTGTTCTTGTTTAGCGAGTAAACAAACAAAAATACACATTATCGTGTGTGTCGCGTCCACTATGCAGTATCTGACACAACACCACACACAGTGGGTAGTGTTCTGATAGGTTTGTCGGTGGTTCATAGCTGCAGGGAAACGCCCGGTCCCATTCCGAACCCGGAAGCTAAGCCTGTACGCGCTGATGGTACTGCAACCGGGAGGTTGTGGGAGAGTAAGTCACCGCCGACACCAAACAACAAAACAACAAAATAAAGTTCGTACCGAGAGGGGCAAGGGCACCGATTTCTACGGAGTCTTTGCCCCTCTTTTTCGTGATCCCATAATTTTCTATAATGAAGCCTATGAGGACTCTTGCACAGGCGGTAACCGCTCTCGTTCGGACCAATGACCCAGACCTGTACAAGGGTTCCCGCGCCGTTTATTACAGCGACCGAATATATGAAGCCGCTGAGCTATTAGAACAGGCAGTGGAGGATCCTGCGCAACTTCTCGGCATTATGCCGCCGAGTCCATCCGACATTGTGCTTGTTTCCCTAGACGCAGTAGAAGAGGTCCTCAAGACTATTCCGAGGGTGAATGACTATGCCCATGCCGTAAGGGATGCCGGCGAAGTCTTGGCGCGGGTAGTTCCTTTCGCGGCGCAGCAAGCTAGTTACTCCGGTAGCGCTTTGGCTGATTGGTTTATACGAATGAATGAGATTCTTCCGGCCGAAGAAATAGACCTCGACCCAGTCTTTTTGGCACCTGCTCTCGGGGAAGAGGGCGTGGCCTGCATCCGCTCGTGGTATGCTTCACAACAGGTCGGTGGCTACGTGGGGCGTCGGCTAGCGGTGCTTGAAGGCAGTGCTGAAGCCGTTCTTCGGACCCATGGTCTCAAGGGAAGTGCGGCGTTGCGATATGAGGAGATCATTGGCGGCCTTTGTGACATCGGCCGCTATGGTCTTGCCTTCGATTGGTCCGAGAAGGCGGTTAACGAGTGCGCCGTGGAGGAAACCCGAAATATAGCCTCGGGTTGGGCTGTTCTTGCCAGGGAGCATTTTCCCGAACATTCGGAACGCGTCGCCCGAAAAGTATTCGATACGTACCCGGAACTACCGTCCGCTCAGGAACTCTATGCAGTCGCCCCCGACAAGGCGGAATCGGCGGCGCATATACAACACACGTTGGAGGATAAGCCATGGGATTTGGTGATGTTTCAGCACTTGTGCCTTGAAGACCCTGGACTTGCCTGGAGCACCGTCGTTAAGGCGGGAATGGAACGGCCAATGGCGCAACGGTTCCTCGATGACCTCCCGGCGCAGGTCCTTCCTTTCGTTCGCGACAATGTCACAACTTACCTAGATTCGACGAAGGTCGGTCGTGACATGGGCATCGAGCTGCTGCAGACCATGAGAGAAAAGTCGTCGGAGCTGGGAGCGCCCTGGGATGCGGATTTCAACACGCTCTTGACAGATCTACGGTGCCGCTATGCAGAGCGGTATGTCGTCTTAAGGAGACTGGACGAGGTTTCCTTTATCACTTGATTCGGCTACCGAGAAAACGCTCAATTTGTGCCTATGGGTGAGAAGGGAGTCAGCAGTACGACGTGACCACAGCAAAGCGCCGGCAATGCTCACAGGGTGGTGTACAAATCGCTTTACTTGTTGTAAACATGTTTACATGAGCGAGTCAGTAATTAGTTTGCGCGTTAACGCGAAGCAGAAAGAGCGCCTAGATGCGCTTGCTTCGCGGACTGGGCGGACTGGGGCCTTCTATCTTCGCAAGGCCCTAGATTCCTACCTAGATGAACTTGAGTATGTGTATGCGCTTGAAGCCGAAGCCGAAGCAGCACGACGCGGAGAATTGGACACAATCTCCCTGCAGGACTTAGAGGACGAGTGTGGCTTGGTCGATTGAGTTCACCCCGCGTGCGGCAAAGTCGTTTCGGAAGCTTGACAAACCCGTGCAGAAACAAATCAGTAAGTTTCTTCGCGAGGTAGCAGAGTTAGACGATCCCCGTGTGCGCGGTAAAGGACTCGTTGCGGACAAGTCTGGATTGTGGCGATGGAGAGTAGGGGATTATCGGGTGATTGTTTCTATCCTCGATGAAGCTGTGGTCGTCAACGTCATCGATGTAGGACACCGACGCAATATTTACCTTTAGCCATTTGACATAGGTAAAAGAAAAAGCACCAGAAACAATCTGGTGCTTGAGAGTCCTAGCTAGAGGACGAGTAGGTCATAGCGGGTTGCTTTGACATCGGAAAGCCGCTTGCGGGCGCGCTCTAGGCGCTGCCATTGTTCCTGGGGGATGGATTTGCGGGCGATGGTGACGGTTTCAGCATCGGGGGTTCCCCAAGCAATGGGCATGGGGGAGATTTGCTGCCAATGCTCTTTATCGGAGGTGGAACGCTGGCCGGATACGGCGGCGACCGGAACCTTGGTGCCAACGGTGCGTTGGACGCCGGGGATGGAAGACACCGTGCGCAGGCACGCGCCCCAGCGTGGGGGAAGGGACGGATCCACATTAGTATTTACCAAGGCAAGAAGGATCATATCTCGTTCGTTGACCTGTGCGATGACGGCGGGAGCGAGCGGATAAGAATCATAGAGGGATTGGGCCGTTCCTACCTTGCTTGCGGCGGCGACGCCGACGATGGCAACGACGATGCCAAAGAGGATGAGCCCTAAGCCCAAGGTGATTCCCCAGGAAAAGCTCCACCAAACAGCGGCACCGGCGATGATCAGGATGAGGCCGAAGATAAGCCCGGACACGCGAAGCCGGTTGGAATCACGCAATAACTCGTTATTGGCCTTGGCAAAGGACTCGTCAACGTCGAACTTAAAGATCTTCATTGGCCTAAGTCTACTGCGTCCATGAGCCGGTAGGCATATCCTTGCTCGGCGAGGAAGCGTTGGCGGTGCATGGCGTAGTCCGCATCTAGGCTGTCGCGGGTGACCAGGGTATAAAAGAGCGCCTCGGTTTCCTTCGGGCGCAGCAGGCGGCCGAGGCGTTGGGCCTCTTCTTGGCGGGAGCCAAAGGTGCCGGAGACCTGGATGGCTAGTGCAGCTTCGGGCAGGTCAATGGAGAAGTTGGCCACCTTGGAAACGACGAGGATGGCCAGCTCGCCCTCGCGGAATTGCTGGAAAAGTTTTTCGCGCTTGGCGGTAGAGGTGGTGCCATCAATGACGGGGGCATCGAGGTGTTCACCTAATTCGCGCAGTTGGTCCACGTATCCGCCGATGATGAGCGCTTGCTGGTCGTGGGAAGCAAGGATCTTATCGACGGCGCGGAGCTTGGCCGAGGCCTGTGCAGCGATGCGGTAGCGATCGCGCGGCTGCGCGGTGGCATAGAGCATGCGTTCTTCCGGATCCATATCCACGCGGACTTCGATGCACTCCGCGGTGGCGATATAGCCGGCCATTTCCAGCTCTTTCCACGGCGCGTCGTAACGCTTCGGGCCGATGAGGGAGAACACATCGCCTTCACGGCCATCCTCGCGCACGAGGGTGGCGGTAAGCCCTAGCCGGCGCCGCGATTGCAAGTCTGAGGTCATGCGGAATACGGGTGCGGGAAGCAGGTGGACCTCGTCGTAGATGATAAGGCCCCAGTCGCGGGAATCGAAGAGCTCGAGGGCGCGGTATTCACCGTTTGTTTTCCGCGTGACCACTTGATAGGTGGCGATGGTAATCGGCTTGATTTCTTTCTTTTCACCGGAGTACTCGCCGATGTCGTTGGCGGAAAGCGTCGTGCGGCGCAGGAGCTCGTCGCGCCACTGGCGGCCAGCAACGGTATTGGTGACCAAGATGAGGGTGGTAGATTGCGCCTTTGCCATGGCGGCGGCTCCCACGATGGTTTTGCCGGCACCGCAGGGCAGCACGACGACGCCGGAGCCGCCGGACCAGAAGGCATCGGTGGCGTATTCCTGGTAATCGCGCAGGTGCCAGCCGTCCTCGTTGAGTGAGATGGGGTGGGATTCGCCGTCGATATAGCCGGCGAGGTCTTCGGCGGGCCAGCCGGCCTTGAGGAGTTCCTGCTTGAGGCGGCCGCGCTCGGAGGGCGCGACGGCGATGGTGTTGTCATCGATGCGCGCACCAAGCAGTTTTCCTACTTTGCCCCGGGAGAGCTCGGTAAGGATGGCGGGCTCTTCCGACTCGAGGATGAGCCCGTGGGCGGGGTGGGCGTGGAGGCGGACGCGGCCGTAGCGCGACATGGTTTCGGCGACATCGACAAGCAGCGATTGCGGGACCGGGAACCGGGAGTAGGTTTCGAGGACATCGACGACCTGCTCGGCGTCGTGTCCGGCGGCGCGGGCATTCCATAGCGCCAGGGAAGTAATGCGGTAGGTATGTACGTGTTCGGGGGCGCGTTCCAGCTCCGCGAACGGTGCGAGGGCGGTGCGCGCAGCGGCGGAATCTGGATGATCGACTTCCAGCAAGACGGTCTTGTCTGACTGCACAATCAGTGGTCCGTTCATGCGTCTAGGGTAACGGAGGTGATGCGGTGCAAGGGAAACCGGATGGTGGAGCCATCGGCGGCGCGGGCATCGATTTGGCCGCCGGCGACGGTAAGCGGGGTAACGGTGCGGGTCTTGGTATTGCCATTTTTATCGGCATAGCCAATGGTGATGGGGCGTGCGGTACGTGCGGCGGCGTGGACCAGATCCAGGTTGGGCAGGCTTGGAGCCTCCCCAGTGGTGAGATTGCGCAGCGCACGCGTGATATCGGGCGGTGCGGCTTGGCCGCGTGGGCTGGGCGTTGGCAGCGTTGCGGGCTCGGGCGCGATGGACAGGCTGGCGCCATTTTCGTCCTCGGCGGCGGGGGAGAGTCCGTACTCGCGCAGGCGCTCCAACAGGTCGCTGACGCGCAGCTGGGAAATCGCGACCGTGGGGGCGAGCAGGCGCAGCGGGGCGGCCTTCATTGCGATGTGTAAGAGGGCTGGGTCCTCGCTGCGCAGGTAGGATAGGGCCGGTCCGGAGCGCAGGGTGCCGTGGCGCCCGGCGATGTCCTCGATGTGGAACTCCAGCGTATGCGGGACATCGCCATGCGAGGCGAAGAAGTCGCGGATCTCTGTGCCCGTCATCCCGCGGTCGAGGCCGCGGCGGAGTGAGGCATCGCTGATGCGGTAGACGCTGGCTAAACCGGGCGATTCTAGGTCCGCGAGGGACTCCAGGGTGTGATGGGCGGCAGGCTCGAGGGGCCCTGGCACGAGCACGGTCATATCCGCTTGAATCAGGAAATAATCGATGGTGTCTGGGGTTAAGGCATCGGCCGCAGCGAAGCCATCGATGAGCACGCTGGTAGCTCGCCCGAGCGCGATGGCACCTATCCATTCCGCCTCGTGGTGCAGCTCATCGATGGTCTCTGGGGAGGTATGCGTGGCAAAAAGCGGAAAGGAAAAATGCAGGTCCGCTTGAAATTCAGCTGCGGAAAGCGGCTCTGCGGAGTGGAGGTAAACATCGAGGATACGCCGGCGGAACTTGGGCAGGCGGTCGGTGCTGGCGGCGAGTACCCGGCCAGATTCCCACGGGGTCCAGGGGGAGTGTTCCCAGGCCACGAGAAGCACGCGCCACTGCGCGGCTAATCCTGCATCGAGCCACTCTTGGGCGGAATCGGTCGGCGCGAGGAAGTTTCCCTCGTACCCGGATGGTTCGCCGCGGTTGATAAGCCGCGCAGATAGACCAAGCGTAATCAGGCGGCGCAGTTCTAGTTCCGCGATGTCCAGCTGCTTGCTGAGCTGGGCAAGGGGGCGCACGCCGACGGTCTTATCCTTGAGCAGCTCGATCGGCCGGGCACCCAGGGCAGAAATGAGCTGTTGCATGCCGCGCACCACGGACAGGCCCGCGGCGGTGCCGGCGTCATCGGCCTTGCGGTCAGCGGTGGGCTCGCCGCGCCGCGCGGAGGGCTCGGTGGGAATGTGCGGGACGGTGTGCCCCTTCATCGCGCGGTGCACCTCGCGCGGCAGGCGAACGGTCTGGGAATCCACGCGCTGCAAGAGCTGCTTGGCAATCAAGCGCGGCACCGGGTGGGACGGATTGGTCTCGCGGGTGCTACCGATGCCATTGGAGCGCGCCAGGGTGGCAAGGACGTGGCGTTCGTCTTCAGCAAGGGCATCGATTGTCGCGGGCGATACCTCGAGCTGATTAAGCAGCGACCAGCCGGTGGGCAGCGCGGGCATGACCTCCGGCGGAATCTGCACCGCGCCGAAGGCGAGGCCGCGGTCCTTGAGTTCGCGGGTTATGGCGGGATTGTGGTCTTCTACCTCTGCAAGCTCGCCGCCGCGCTTGGCGATGTCCTCCAGCTCCGCCAACTGCTGCGCGTTACACTCCGCTAGCGCTTGGGCGATGGAGGTGCGCAAGAGGAGCCGCGTGGCCAGTGCCGCGATGGAGGGCGGCAGCGGGGTTAAAACGTCGGGGCGGTGGCGAAGGATGGTGGCCAGTTCCTCTTCTGAAAGGGAATTAAGCCAGGTGCGAAAATGCGGGAGGTGGGAGGACTGAGTCATGATAAATCACAATTTTAGCGCCCGATTGAGTTACGTTTTTGCCCGAGGTTTGAAATAATAAAGCTATGTCGAATGAAAAGAATGGCTTTGTTTCCCCGGCGTGGCCGGACAATGAACACCGCGAGCATGCAATTACGGAAATTTCTGCGCCTTTTGCTGGTGCTTCCAGCCCCTACGGCGATGACTTGGTGCTGCCGATGCCGGCAGAGAAGTTGAACTACGTTCACCCTTATACCCGCATCAACCGCTAAAAAATTCCCCTTGCCGTGAAAGGCAAGGGGAATTTTTATGCGCTTGTTAGCGGCTGAAGTTCTCAACCAGCTGTGCAACCGGGTCGATGACGTTGCGGTTTGCGGAGTAGAACGCATCAAAGTCGTGGCGGTTGGCGTGGTAGAAGTCGGTGAACTGCGCCGGCAGCTGCAGGCCATAAGCGTTAGCGGTGTCCTTGATGAGGTTGTAGACGGCGTCTACGGCGAGCTCATCGGACTTGTTTTCTACTGCCTGCTGCACTGGCTGCGGTGCCTCAGCGGGTGCGGAAGGAGCGGTGCGCTCGGTCGGCGCGGAGTTCAGGCCGAGGGAGGCCGAGCATGCGGGCCATGCGCCCCAGCCCTGGTTAGCCAGGGTGCGCTCAGCGATGACAATCTGCTGCTCGCGGGTTGCCTGGTTAGCAGTAGGGGCGAATTCACCGCCGCCGTATGCCTGCCAAGTCTGCGCGTTGAACTGCAGGCCGCCGTGGTAGCCATTGCCGGTGTTGATGTGCCAGTCGCCGCCGGACTCACACTGTGCGAGGCGATCCCAGTCGGAGTCAGGGGCGGCGGCGGCGTTCGGTGCCATGATGGCGGCGGCTGCACCCAAGGCAACGGTGCCTGCGGTGAACTTAGCAGCAAAGTGGTTAGTCTTAGCGGAGTGGCGTCCCATAAAAGTAGTCCTTTCCGTGGTGCCCGTTTTCGTGGAAATGTTTTGCGCCTAGAAGAAAGGATGGGCGGGGAAACCTTCTTTGCGGCGACACTGGGGGCCAGCGTAGCGGTTTATAACGAAATAGTCACGTTCTGGGCACTAAATGGGAAAGAATTGAGACTATTGTGGTTCTGTCCGCAAAGTTTCCGCAGGTAGGCGCGGCGGTGTGAACTGTATCACATTACATGTGGAACTTCTGTTCTGTATAACTTCCAGCTAAACTTAAGAATTTACCCAAGAGAAGAGGTGGATACCTATGCCCATTGGCAAAGTGAAGTGGTATGACGCCGAGAAAGGTTTCGGTTTCGTTAGCAACCCGGGCGATGAAGACGTCTACGTTGGCCGGAATGTCCTGCCCAAGGGAGTAGAAGAAATCTTTCCGGGCCAGCGCATCGAATTCGATTTTGCGGCGGGGCGCCGCGGGCCGCAGGCGCTGCGGGTGCGCGTGCTGGATAAGCCACGCCGCCGCACGCCGTCGCGCAAGCCGGAAGAGCTCGGCAGCATGGTCTCTGATGTCATGACCCTGCTGGAATCCCAGGTGCAGCCGGTGCTGAACTCGGGGCGCTACCCCGAGCGCAAGACCGGGCGCCAAGTAGCAGAAATCCTCCGCGCGATTGCGAAGGATTTAGATAGTTAATTATCCATGGTGGATAGGGACCACACGGTGGCGAGGGGGGTTTCTTCGCCATCGTCGTCGGTGCCAATCATGAGGGAGGAGACCTCCACCACCATGAGCCGGGGGCGCTCGCCAGTCGATGCCTCGATGGGATCTACCGAACCGGGGATATCTACCTCGGTCGTTTCATTCGCACCGTGAGAGGTCTCATCATTGGCGGCGGGGTCATCATAAATGGACAGCACCTTCCATTCGTGATTAGAAATCTCCTCGGGGATTTCAAGATGCAAGGTGTCATCCTCGCCCACGGTTAGCTGGGGGACATCGCCTTCAGGGCAATCGGTTCCCGGCTCGCATACGAGGTAGGGCGTGACCTCCTTGGTGTTATCCCCCACGGAGGCGGTAATCGCAATCTCGCTCGGCTCAGGGCCTGGCCGCGAATTGCGCCAGCTCTGGAAGATCACCGCGGAGGCGACGATGACCGCCACGACCACGATGAGCGCGAGGATTTGTAGCAGCGACTTTTTCCTTGCTTCCTTACGGGTTGCCATGGCCCATTACTTTACTCGAACGCGGTAGAGCTCATCCCACCGCTTGCCGGTAAGCCAGAATTCATCGGTGCCCTCGATATGCGCGATGCCGTTTAAGACATCATCGGGATCGGTGTATTTCGATTTATCGATGGCATCGGTAGAAATCACCGCGGTGACCTCCCCAGAGGAGGGATCGATGCGGTAGATATCGTTGGTCTGCCACACGTTGGCATAGACATCACCGTCCACGCATTCCAGCTCGTTGAGATCCTCTACGGGCGAGCCCTCGAGGGTGACCTCGGTGGTGGAGCGCTCCGCAAAGGTTTCCGGATCCATGTGCCGCAGGGTAGAGGTGCCATCGGACATGATGAGCTCGTCCTGGTTGGCACAAAGCCCCCAGCCTTCGCCGGTATAGGTGGCGGTCCCAGTGCGCTGGAAGTCGCCGTCATAGCGCAGGGCCTGCCCGCGCTTCCAGGTCAATTGCCAGATGGAATCGCCGTATTGGGTAATGCCTTCCCCAAAAAGCGAGTCATCCAGGGCATGGTCTTGGAGGACCTCGCCGGTTTCAGGGGAGAAGCGGATGAGCTTGGATTCGCCCCATTGCCCGGTGCCGAGCAGGAGGTTGCCCTCTCCGTCTTCTTCTAGGCCTTGCGTAAAGGAGTTCTCTGGCAGCGGCGCGATATCGAGGACTTCCACTGATAGGTGCTCGGGGGAGGAAGATTCAGAAGCATCAGAAGAGCAGGCTGTTAAGGCGCAGCAGGGCACGGCAATGAGCGCGGCGCGGCGGAGAAACGACATGCACCATATGTACCACTGTTGGCGGGCCATCATGAATAATGAGGGGCGTGAGTAAGCGAAAAGCAAATCCGTTGATCGATTCCCGCGCCGTACGCATTGCGCGTGAGGCATTGGAAGAGGTGGGGGAAGGGGGCATCGGCAAGCATAGGGGCGTCGCCGGAATGGGCCGCAACGTTGTCACCCATCGCTTTGCGGCGGATATGCCGGGCTACCCAGGATGGGAATGGCAGGCCGTGCTCGCGTGCGCGGATGGCTCGCGCCACGTCACCGTCAACGAGGTGGCGCTGGTGCCGGGCGGGGAGGCGCTGCAGGCCCCGGAGTGGGTGCCGTATGAGGATCGCGTGCTGCCGGGGGATTTGGGCCCGGGAGACCTCATGCCGCCGGCCATCGATGATGAGCGCCTGAATGGAGATGAGCTTTCCGCCAAGGGGCTGGCGGATGCCAAGCATCGCTGGCAAGAAGAATATGGCCCAACCTCGGAGATGGCGGCCAAGGCGCACCTGCAGTGCCGCACGTGCGCTTTTTATATGCAATTCATGGATAACTTTGGGGTATGCGCCAACGAGTATTCCGCCGATGGTCGCGTTGTACATGCGCGCTACGGTTGCGGTGCGCATTCGCAGACGCGGGTGAGCGAGGAGAAGGCGCCGGCCGCGGCCTTCGATGATGAAAAGCCCATTTACCAAGATTTTGATTTTGAGGATTAAGGCAGCACACTTAGGGCGTAAAAATACCGCTCTACGTGAAAGGGCACGGCGTGAAAGCCACTCTCGATCGCTATTTCCACATTTCTGAACGCGGTTCCACCATCGGAACCGAGCTACGCGCGGGAACGGTCTCGTTCTTCGCCATGGCATACATTATTTTGCTCAACCCGCTGATCCTGGGCACGAGCCCGGACGCGGAGGGCTATACCTTAGGCGTGCCGCAGGTTGCGGCCGCCACGGCGCTGGTCGCCGGCGTGATGTCCATTGCCTTCGGTGCGATTGCGAAGTACCCCTTCGCCATGGCCGCGGGCCTGGGCATGAATACCTTCGTTGCCGTCAGCATGGTCGCCACCAGCGGGCTGACCTGGCAAGAAGCAATGGGCCTCGTGGTAATCGAGGGCCTTATCATCGTCCTGCTCGCCGTGTCCGGATTCCGCACCGCGGTATTTGACGCCATCCCGCAGCCGATGAAGGCCGCGATGGGCGTGGGCATTGGCATGTTCATCGCCATGATCGGTTTCGTGGATGGCGGGTTCGTCACCCGCGTGCCCGATGCCGCACAGACCACCGTGCCGGTGGGGCTGGGCATTAATGGCTCGATTGCCACCTGGCCGGCGGTGGTCTTTGTCATTGGTCTTATTATTTGTGCCTTCATGGTCATCCGCAATGTGCCGGGCGGGCTTTTTATTGCCATCATCCTTAACACCGTGATTGCTTTTATTGTTCAGGCGCTCACGGACTCCGAGGACTGGGGCATGGCCGCCCCGGAGAGCCCGGAGGCGCTGGGAGGCCTGCCGGATCTTTCCATCGTGGGCGATGTGAACCTGGTGGGCGCCTTTGCCAATATTGGCGTGATTTCCACGGTCCTGCTTATCTTCACCCTGCTGCTGACCAACTTCTTTGATGCCATGGGCACCATGACCGGTCTGGGCAAGCAGGCCAAGCTCGTGGATGACAACGGCAATCTGCCGGGCATGAAGAAGGCGCTGGTCGTGGAAGGCGCCGGCGCGGTGGCCGGTGGTCTGGGCTCGGCATCCTCGAATACCGTCTTTGCGGATTCCTCTGCCGGCATTGCCGATGGCGCCCGCACCGGCCTGGCCAATATCATGACCGGCCTGCTGTTTATCGCCGCCATGTTTTTCACCCCGCTCTATGAAATCGTGCCCATCGAGGCCGCTGCGCCGGTGCTGGTCATCGTCGGCGTGATGATGGCCGCGCAGCTCACGGATATCCCGTGGACTCGCATGGAAGTGGCCATCCCGGCGTTTTTAACCATCGTGGTCATGCCGTTTACCTATTCGATTGCCAACGGCATCGGCGTGGGCTTTATTACCTTCGCGCTCATGTCCACCTTTGCTGGTAAGGCCAAGCAGGTGCACTGGATCATGTGGCTACTGGCGGGCTTGTTCGTCATTTACTTTGGCATCGATCCGATTTCGGAGGCCATCGGCTAGCCTGGAAGGCATGCATATTTCTGATCCCCGTGACCCTCGCCTGGACGATATTCGGAACCTCAATAAATCCGATAAATCTGGCGAGGGTTTGGTCATTGCAGAAGGCCCCTTGGTGGCCGCCCGCCTTATGGAATCGCGGTTCCCCATGCGCTGCCTCGTGGGCTTTCCCCAGAAGCTGGAGGCCTTCTTTGCCGAGTATGGCGAGCCCGAGTGCCCCGTCTACGAGGTCTCGCGCGAGACCCTTGCAGAGGTCGCGGGCTTCGATATGCACCGCGGTTTGGTTGCCGCAGCGGACCGCGCCCCAGAGCCGGAGGTGGGCGAGATCCTGGAGCAGGCCCGCACCATCGCCGTGCTGGAGGGCGTGGGGGATCATGAAAATATCGGCGCCATCTTCCGCCACGCGGCCGGCATGAACGTGGATGCTGTCTTGCTCGGCTCGGGTGCTGCGGATCCGCTCTATCGCCGCTCGGTGCGCGTATCCATGGGCCACGTGCTGCGCGTGCCGTTTGCGCATTTAGAGGGCGGTTTCACCACCTGGCAGCGCTCGCTGCAGGCGCTTGCCGATGCCTCCTTTACCCTCATTTCCTTAACCCCCAACCCCCAGGCGGTGCACCTGGCAGAGGCCATGCACGGGCAGGACAAAGTGGCCATGCTGGTAGGCGCGGAGGGCCCCGGGCTTACCGAGCACGCAATGAAGGCCACCGATATCCGCGCGCGGATACCGATGGCCCCAGGTACCGATTCTCTAAATGTTGCGACCGCGGCCGCCATTTCCTTTTATGAGCGCCAGCGTTCCTTGAGCGACCTGAACGTCTGACGCAGCCAATTGCCAATCAACGAGCCGAGGTGCTTGGCGGTAGAAAGGATCTCATCGCCGGTGGAATCCGGCTCGGCATCGTGGTCCTCGTAGTCGTCATAATCGTTCAGGCCCAGCCTATTCGCTGATTGGGCGGCGAACTCGCTGACCGGTTGCTTTGGCTTCGGCGGATCGATCTTGGGTTCTGGGCGCCCGTCCACGGCATAACCCACGACATCCAGGTCTGGGCCTTCCTGTCCCACGGTGATGCCCAACCAGTGTTCTTGGGCGGCCTCCATGATGCTGTGGGGCCGAAACGGCAGGGAAATACCGCCGAGGGATTCGTCCTTTTCGCCGGCCCAAAACGGTGCCTCGAAGGGCTCGGGCAGGCCGGTGTCCTCGTAGAGACGGTCGCGGGAGGCACACAAGCTGCGCTTGAGCTCACCGCTTTCCCACAGCGCGAAACCCGCATAGTCCTCGTTCGCGTTGCTGACTAGGGCAATAACCCGCTGGGCAGGGATTGCACTTAAGAGGTCATTCGGCAGTTGGGATAATAGGACGGAATCGCCCTCGCAGACCGTTTGCACCACGGCAATCCCTGGGTAGCCGCCGATGTAGTACTCATTCGGATCCGTCTGCGCGGAGCGGTTCAGGGGGAATTGCCCAATCGGGGTGACCGGGAACTTGGGGTTGAGCTGGGCTAGGAACTTGCGGCCGAAACCGCGGTCCGCCTTGGGTTCGGTCTTGAGAACTTCTTCGGCGCCGGGCTTGGAGATGTACCACAGCGTGAGGACGGCATGAGAGATGTCCACTGTTTAGTCCCTCGGGCGCTTGGTATTGGAGCGAACGCCCAAGAGCACGTCCTCCCAGTGTGGGGTGACGGCCTTGCGGCGGCGCTTCGAGGGCTTGGGCTCGGAGGACGGATTCTGCAGGAATTCGTCTTCTTCCGTCTCTTCGCTGGAACCGGAAATATCGGTGACATTGGCGGGCTGATCGCCGTCAATGGCTTCGTCGTAGCGGCCGCTGCCCAAGGAAGTCAGCGATCGCACCGGCTGCACGAAGTCCGGGTCCGTAAGATCTGCCGCGACCGAGTTGCGGGCCTCGACCGTAGCGGGGGAGGACATGGACTGCTTGAAGGTCCATTCCGCCTCGTTTTCAGAAAGGCCAGCCTTCCAGGTCACGCGCACTACCCACGGCTCGCCCTGGTGGCGGTAGGCATCCCACGTGGACTCCGAGAGGGAGTGGCCGCGGGCGGCAAAGGAGCTCGCCAGTACTTCCCACAGGGTGAGCTTGGCCGGGCCGTCTTCGCGCACCGGGTGGGCCTGCTTGGCCACCTCAGAAATGCGGTTGCGCTCCAGCATGACCGGGTAGGCGAAGGGCTCGATGCGCGATTCATCGACATGCATCTCTTCCGCGAGCTCCGCGGTGGAGGCACCGGCACGGATGCGGTTTTGGATCTCTGCCGGCCGGATCTGCTTTTCTTCCTCTTCGTGGGAGGGCTTCGGCATCGGCGCTAGCTTCGGCGGCTCCGGCTTGCTAGCGGCGGGCGTGAGGGCGGAACGCAGCTCATCGGTGATGGGAAGGGAAAACTCTTCGCCTTCTTCGGTGCGTAGCACCAATGAGTCTTCGCTCGATTCGCTGTCAACGAGAAACAGCTCGCGCATAGTGTGGCGCTCCTTTGCCTATCGACGGAAGGACGGATCTGTGATGCAGTCAACTATAACGCGAAAAGGCCCCGCGCCATGCGAGGCGGCGGGGCATGTTGATGACTTAGTTGGCATCCAGCACGTAGTCGATGCACTGCGTGAGCTTGGCGATGTCCCCAGGCTCAATCGCCGGGAACATGCCCACGCGCAGCTGGTTGCGGCCGAGCTTGCGGTACGGCTCGACATCGAGGATGCCGTTGGCGCGCAGGGTCGCGGCAAGGTGGGCAGCATCCACGGAGTCATCGAAATCGATGGTGCCCACGACTAGGGAGCGCGCTGCCGGATCGCTGACGAACGGGGTGGCCTCCGGCCGGGCTTCGGCCCAGTTGTACAGCGTGGAGGAGGACTCGGTGGTGCGCTTGACCATGCCGTCGAGCCCGCCGTTGTCATTCATCCACTGAATCTGGTTATCCAGCATGAGCAGGGTGGCTATCGCCGGGGTGTTATAGGTCTGGTTCTTGCGGGAGTTATTCACCGCGGTCTGCAGGTTCAAAAACTCCGGAATGAAGCGGTCAGAGTTGTTGATCTTTTCGATGCGCTCTAAGGCCGCCGGGGACATCGCGGCGAGCCAGAGTCCGCCGTCGGAAGCAAAGCACTTCTGCGGCGAAAAGTAGTACACGTCGGTCTCTGCAATATTGAGGGGAAGGCCGCCGGCGCCAGAGGTGGCATCGACAAGCACGAGCTGCTGGTCGTTGTGGGGGTGGGGGCGAACGACCTCCGTCATCGCGCCGGTCGAGGTTTCATTGTGGGCCCAGGCGGCGACATCGGCATCGGCCGCAAGCTCGCGCGGATCCGGGGCGGTGCCGGCGGGGGATTCGGTAAGAGCCGGGGCATCGAGCCACGGGGCCTTGGAGGCTGCCTTGGCAAACTTGGTGGAGAACTCGCCAAAGGTAAGGTGGGCCGACCGGCGTTCGATGAGGCCAAAGGTAGCCGCGTCCCAAAAAGCGGTGGCGCCGCCCAAAGACAGGACGATCTCGTAGCCTTCAGGAAGCGAGAACAGATCGCTTAAGCCCTCGCGTACGGATCCCACGAGGTTTTTCACCGCCGGCTGGCGGTGCGAGGTGCCCACGATAGCGGGGTCTATGGCCTCGATCTGGGCGGGGCGCACCTTGGAGGGGCCGCAGCCAAAGCGGCCATCGGAAGGCAAGAGATCTGCTGGCAGGGTGATTTCTGGAGTACTCATGCCGCCAGTGTAGAACAGTTCCGGTTGTACGGCAGGTATTTTGATGCCTGTAAACTTGTTGGCAGAATCACAAAGTTTGCTAGAGTGTGAATAGGTATAAGGCTGACTTGTCTAAGTTAGTGCCTTAAAGAACTCTTTAACAGGGAAAGGAAATTCCGTGTCTACTGAAGAAAACAAGGTAGTACTCAAGCACGCTGGCAACGAGTACGAGATGGATATCAAGCAGTCCACTGAGGGCGATTCCGGCTTCGATATCTCCAAGCTCCGCAAGGAAACCGGGCTTGTTACCTTCGACCCCGGCTACACCTCCACCGGCTCCACCGAGTCCAAGATTACCTTTATTAACGGTGAGGAGGGCATCCTTCGCTACCGTGGCTACGATATTGCTGAATTGGCAAATAACGCCACCTTCAATGAGGTTTCCTACCTGCTGATTAAGGGCCACCTGCCGGATGAGCAGGAACTGTCGCAGTTCAATAGCGCCATCCGCCACCACACCCTCTTGGACGAGGACTTTAAGGCGCAGTTCAACATCTTCCCGCGCGATGCCCACCCGATGGCCGTGCTTGCTTCCTCCGTGAACATTCTCTCCAGCTACTACCAAGACCAGCTGGACCCACTGGATGAGGAGCAGCTGGACAAGGCCACCGTTCGCCTGCTGGCTAAGGTGCCGATGCTGGCCGCTTACGCTTACCGCGCATCCCAGGGCAAGCCATATATGTACCCGGATAACAACCTGAACGCGCGCGAGAACTTCCTGCGCATGATGTTCGGTTACCCCACCGAGGAGTACGAGGTTGACCCGGTTGTCTCCAAGGCGCTGGACAAGCTGCTCATCCTGCACGCTGACCACGAGCAGAACTGCTCCACCTCCACCGTCCGCATGATTGGTTCCGCACAGGCCAACATGTTCGTCTCCATCGCCGGCGGCATCAACGCCCTGTCCGGCCCGCTGCACGGTGGTGCTAACCAGGCCGTGCTGGAGATGCTCGAGGACATCGAGAAGAACAACGGCGGCGACGCTACCGACTTCATGAACCGCGTGAAGAACAAGGAAAAGGGCGTTCGCCTGATGGGCTTCGGCCACCGCGTGTACAAGAACTACGACCCACGCGCGGCCATCGTCAAGGAAACCGCACACGAGATCATCGATCACCTGGGCGGCGACCCAATGCTGGACCTGGCCATGAAGCTGGAAGAGATCGCGTTGAATGACGATTACTTCGTCTCCCGCAAGCTCTACCCGAACGTGGACTTCTACACCGGCCTCATTTACCGCGCCATGGGCTTCCCGACGGACTTCTTCACTGTCCTCTTCGCCATCGGCCGCCTGCCGGGCTGGATCGCTCAGTACCGCGAGCAGCTGGAGATGAACACCAAGATCAACCGTCCTCGCCAGATTTACACCGGTGAAACCCTGCGCAAGGTTACCCCTCGCAGTGAGCGCTAAATAGCGCTTTTGGTCGCCCCAATTCAGCCGAATCGGGCTTGAGCACTATAATTGGTGCAGCTCGGTTCGGTTTTATTGCGACCGCACGAACAAACTAGATTTCCCAAGGAGAATAATCCCCATGGATAAACCTGTTATTGAAGCCCAGTCTGGCCCGGCGCCGACCGACCTCGTCATCGAGGACATCGTCGTAGGCGATGGCGCTGAAGCCCAGCCTGGTGGCGTAGTGGAGGTCCACTACGTTGGTGCCGAATATGAGACCAACCAAGAATTCGATTCCTCGTGGGACCGTGGCCAGTCCATCGAGTTCCCTCTGACCGGTCTCATTGCCGGCTGGCAAGAGGGCATCCCGGGAATGAAGGTGGGCGGTCGCCGTCAACTCATCATCCCGCCGGAAAAGGCCTACGGCCCCGCCGGCGGTGCGCACCCGCTGTCCGGCCGCACCCTGGTCTTTATCATTGACCTGATCCGCGCCGACTAAACTGCGCTAAAAACGTTGAACCGGCTCCCGAAAAAGGGGAGCCGGTTTTTCGTTGTACTGGGGCCTTAGTTCTTTCAAGTGCCCGCATAAGACGGGAAACTGGGGCACAATGGGAACTATGACTGTGCCAACTATTTCTTTCAATGATGACCGCGAGATGCCCCAGCTCGGTCTGGGCACCTACAAGCTCAATGATGATGAATGCATTCGCGTAGTCCGCGAAGCCATTGACCTGGGCTACCGCCACTTTGATACGGCGACGCTGTACAAGAACGAAGAGGCCTTGGGTACTGCGCTCCACCAGGCCATTGACGCGGGCGATGTCAGCCGCGAGGACCTGTTTATCACCTCCAAGGTCTGGCACTCCCACTACGGCGCGCAGAAGGCGGAACAAGCCTTCCAGGAATCCATGGAGAAGCTGAAGCTGGATTACTTGGACCTGTACCTCATCCACTGGCCGTGGCCACAGGGCGGGCTGTACGTGGAGACCTTTGAATCCATTGCCCGCCTGCAGGGGATGGGCCAGATCGCTTCCATTGGTGTTGCTAACTTCTACGAGGAGGTCCTCGAGGATCTCATTGACAAGACCGGTATTACCCCGGTGCTCAACCAAGTGGAGCTGCACCCTGGGTTCACCCAGCCGGAGCTGCGCGAATTCCACCACAAGCACGGCATCGTGACCGAGGCGTGGTCGCCGCTGGCGCGCGGCGTGGTGCTCAATAACCCGGAGATTGAAAAGATTGCCGCCGCGCACGAGGCTACCGAGGGCCAGGTGGTGCTGGCGTACCTGATGGCCAAGGGCATTTCCGTTATTCCGAAGTCTGCCCGCAGCGAGCGGCTCAAGGAGAACCTGGCCGCCGCGGAGCTGGAGCTGGGCAAGGATGAAATCGCAGCGATTGACTCCTTGGAAGGTCAAGAAGGCTTTGGCCGCATGTTTAATGACCCCCGCGAATTCCCGGGCGCGGAGGGCTAAGAACACACCTCGGGTTAAGGGGCCACCGGCGACGGCGTCGTCGGTGGCTTTTGCTGTGCAGGATGGCTGAGTGGGAAGTACGTGCTGGTTAAGGCACTCACCTCGCTGATAGGTGGTTCCTTTCGCGCCGCCTTTACTCATTAGTTAATGTCTGGTTAACAAAATTTGCGAACACGTTAACTCTGGGGTGGAGGGGGTGATTTGCAAAGAATATTAGCCCAGTTCACCGGAACCTATCGGGCTAAAAGGGGGGAGTTTTTGTGAGGCATATTGGCAATATTTACTGCTTTGCAAAGATTGTTCTGTATCTTACATAGCAACGCGGGTAGTGATGGACAACACATTGCGCCTCGTTTGTACAGAACCTCTCTCACCCAAGGAGACAACCCTTCTATGAGTGATACAACTGCTCCAGTCGAGCGCCGTGAGCTTACGGCAGCCGACTACATAGAAATGCGCGATAGCGAAGAGTTTGGCGAGCTGCGCAGCGCTTATCGTAGTTTCACCTTTCCCATGACCGTCGCGTTTTTCGTGTGGTACATCGTCTACGTGCTCACCGCCGTGTTTGCGCCTGATTTTATGGCCATTGAGCTTGGCGATGGCGGCTGGAACGTCGGCCTCGTCTTCGGCCTGGCCCAGTTCCTGACCACGTTCATCATTACCTGGATTTACGTGAAATACGCCAATAAGAATATTCAGCCTAAATCGGTTGCTATTCGCGAGAAGTTGGAGGCCAAGTAAATGACTACCACTTACCTTGCACAAGAAACTTCTGCCGGTAACCCGATTCTGAATATCCCCATCTTCGGCATCTTCCTCGTGGTTACCATGGCCGTCGTGTTGCGCGCCGGCAAGACTACGAAGAAGGCGTCTGACTTCTATACCGGCGGTGGCTCGTTCTCCGGCCGCCAGAATGGCTTGGCCATTTCCGGTGACTACCTTTCTGCGGCATCCTTCCTCGGCATCGTTGGTGCGGTGGCGCTTAACGGCTACGACGGATTCTTGTACTCCGTCGGCTTCTTCGTCGCTTGGCTCGTAGCCCTGATGCTCGTGGCTGAGCCGATGCGTAACGTGGGCCGCTTTACCATGGCGGACGTTTTGTCCTTCCGCCTGAAGCAAAAGCCGGTGCGCGTGGCCGCGTCCATCGCCACACTCTTCGTGACGCTGTTCTACCTCATTGCCCAGATGGCCGGCGCCGGTTCGCTGGTGGCCGTGCTGCTGAACATCCATGACTTCAAGTGGCAGGCAGTTGTCGTCGGTATCGTCGGCGTGCTGATGATCCTCTACGTCTTGGTCGGCGGCATGAAGGGCACCACCTACGTGCAGATGATTAAGGCCGTCCTGTTGGTGACCGGTGTGGTCGTCATGTGCATCATGGTGTTTGTCTCCCTGCGCGGTGGCTTCAGCAACATGTTCAGCACCGCGATTGATATGCACGCATCGTCCGATTACCTCCATGAAAAGGGCTATGAGGCCAAGGAAATCATGGAGCCGGGCCTGAAGTACGGTGGCTCTACCGCCGCTAAGCTGGACTTCATCTCCTTGGGTATGTCCCTCGTGTTGGGTGTGGGCGGCTTGCCACACGTTCTGATGCGCTTCTACACCGTGCCGACCGCCGTTGAGGCGCGCCGCTCCGTGACCTGGGCCATCGTTATCATCGGTGCCTTCTACCTGATGACCCTGATCCTGGGCTACGGTGCAGCCGCACTGGTTGGCCCGGACCGCATCCTGAACGCACCGGGTGGCGCGAACGCCGCAGCACCGCTGCTGGCACTGGAAATCGGTGGCTCCATCTTCATGGCCATTATTTCCGCCGTGGCCTTTGCTACCGTGCTCGCCGTGGTGGCGGGCCTGGCGATTACCGCCTCCGCCTCCATCGCGCACGATATCTACCACGCGGTTATCCGCAACGGTGAATCCACCGAGGCGGAGCAGGTGCGCGTCTCGCAGGCCACCGTGGTGGTCCTGGGTATCGTCTCCATTATCTTGGGTATCTTGGCGATGACCCAGAACGTGGCCTTCCTGGTCTCCCTGGCCTTCGCTGTGGCGGCATCGGCTAACCTGCCGACCATCCTGTACTCGCTGTACTGGCGCCGCTTCAACACCGCGGGTGCCGTGGCCTCCATGTACACCGGTGTTGTCTCCTGCTTGGTCCTCATCTTCTTCTCCCCGGCGGTATCCGGTAACGAAAGCGCCATGTTCCCGAACGCGGACTGGGCTATCTTCCCGCTGACCTCGCCGGGTCTGGTCAGCATCCCGCTGTCCTTCTTCGTCGGTTGGTTTGTCTCCATCGTGACCAAGCCGGACAACTTGGACGAACTGGCGGCAGAGATGGAAGTTCGTTCCCTGACCGGTGTGGGAGTCGAGGCCCCAGTCCAGCACTAATTGCCCGAAAAGGAGCAATTACCGGTAATATGGTTCGACGTGTTTAATCCGTCCTCTCTCAACGCGGCGGCATCAGTAAAGGCTGGTGCCGCCCTTGCCGTGTGCATGCTAGCCTGCTCTACGGTTGCTGGGTGCAGCAATAGTGAGCGAGATAGCACCGCCAAAGCCGAAGACACCACGATCACCGCGCATAGGGTGGCAACCGTGCCCCAGCGGATCAATGAGTTCCTCAAGGGGGATGAGGGCCATTCCATTAGCTATATTCGCCTGCACGATGGCATGTATATGGGTTCTGCGGCCGAACACGATCCCCGCCCGGCGCTCAGCCTCATCAAGCTCTATATCGCCACCTACGTCATTGAGCAGGGCGAGTACGAGGATAAATACGAAGCGCTCGGCATGATCGCCAGCTCTTCTGATAAGAGCGCCGAGGAGCTGTTTAAAAAGTATCCGGATTCCATCGATAAGATTGCCAAGGAATACGATCTGGAATCCACCAAGGCGGGCGAGACTTGGGGCTATTCGGAAACCTCCACCTATGACGTGGCCAGCTTCATCTCGCAGCTCATCAAGCGCGATGAAACCCATCCCGTGCTGGTGGCGATGTCGCACGCGGATCCAGTCTCAGAAGATGGTTATGACCAGGATTATGGCACCGCGAAGCTCTCTAATGTCGTGGGCAGCAAGTGGGGCTGGTCCAACGATAAGTCCATCAATTCTTCGGTGTCCTTTGGCAAGAACTTCGTCGCCGCGGCCTCCATTAATGGTTCTGCCAATGACCTCACGGACTACGTGAAGAGCGAGATCAACGGCGAGAACCTGGGCAAGGCCACCGAGCGGTTCTTGAAGTACAAGGATGGCGAGGACGTGCCACCCATCGAGACGACCTCAGAGAAGCCGACCTCGAGCGAGAAGAAGGACGAGGACAAGAAGGACGAAAAGAAGTCCTCCGAGCCCAAAGGGAAATAGACCTACTTAATGGCCTTGGCGATGTCCTGGGCGGCATCCGCAAGCCCGCGAATTTGCTCGTTGCTTAGCGATGACCCCTTAAAGCTCACCCCATCCGCGTTGAGCTGCGGCAGCTCCGGCATATTTGGGATGGCCTTGTCCAGGGTGGAGCTGAGATCCTGGATGCCAGGCTGCTTGGAACCGGGCGTCCATTGGCCCCAGTCGCTGGCGTAGACCTCGTTGACATCGACGATGACGTTCTCGATGGTCTGCTGGCGCGACTGCGGCAGCTGGTGAATGGTGGTCTTGGGATGAATTTTCCCGTTGGAACCCCAATCGTGCATCCAGTAGAACGTACCAATCCCATCGCGGCTGGCCCACTCGATGGTGTTGTAGTTGCCGTAGACGCCGGTCTGGTAGCCGGCCACGGACAGGGCCTTGGAAAAAGCTTGCAGGTATGGCCGGATGAACTGGGTGTAGTGCTCGCGGGTGGGGTTATCGTCGATGGCGATGTAAATGGGGCGGTGCGTGGGTCCACCGGCGGCCTTGTGCAGCGAAATGGCCTGCGGGGCGTGGATGGCGGCGCCCGCCGCGCCCTGCTTCCAATCGGCGGTTTCGGCGCGGCCGAATTGATAGACCGAGGCCGTGGGCAGGCCGGCGGCGGCATTGGCCGCGGCCTCTTGCAGCGTGACCGGCTTGCCGGTCATCCAAGCCGCGCCGGGGCGCTTATTTGAGACATAGCGAATGGCACCGATGTGTCCCGCGCGCTTGATGGCCGCGGGGGAGGGGATGCCGGAGGAAAAATCGATAATGGTGCCGCGCACCGGGCCGAGGGCGGCGGCAGAGGGTGCGGCCGTACCAATGGCACCGGCGGTTATGGCAAGGGCGCTTGCCTTCAAGAGGCCGCGACGAGACAGAGACGGTGACATGAAAAGCTCCTGCAGTGATCACATTAGTCACAATAGTTAACAAATGCACCATAGCAGGAGATAGTGGGGGAATCGTGTTTATTTTGACTCGTTGCTAAATTCCACGTTCGTGGCGTGTTCCACGGTGCGCGATACCGTGCAATCCTTCTCGTGGGAGATGCGGATGAGGTTATCCACGAGCGCGCGGGCCTTAGCGCCCTCCGGGGTGGAGGGGAAGGCGAGGTCGAAGGAGACGCGGACATCGGAAAGCCGCGAAGCGCCATCCTCATCCACGCGGTCGCCCTCTGCGCGCACCTGGAAAGACTCCGGCTCGGTGCGCCGGGAAGTCACGACATCCACATCCACCGCGGTGCACCCAGCGACGGCGGCCAGCAGGAGCTCTACCGGCGATAACAGGCCCTCCCCGCGGCCGAACTCGATGCTGGCGCCATCCGCATTGGTGGCGCGGTACACCGAATTTTCTACGCGGTTAAGGTCAACGCAATACTGCTTGGTGATTTCACTCATGGCTTAGAGCTTAAGCCAGGCTCGGGATATAGGCCACGCTGCCGCCCAAGGACATGGTGATAAAGATGGGCGCGATAACCAGGGGGCCGAGCCATACGCGGCCGGTATTGGCATAAAACATCTTGTTCAAGATGGGCAGCAGGATCATCATGGGCAAGATGGACTGCAGCATATTCACATACAGCCAGTCATCGGTCCAGTGCACCGTGCCGGTGGCGGCGAAGACGGAATATTGGATAACGAAGATCATCGCCAAGCCGACGGAGTTCGCCAGCGCCGCGATGAGGTAGGTCTGCCACTTGGGCGTATCGCTATAGCGTGTGCCCACGCCGGCGCGGATGGAGTTGGCCAGGTAGAAGATGAACATCGCCGGTACGTACATCAGCGCCACCAAGAACCAGCGCAGCGTCAGCGGGCGCGATGCCACGACCAGGAAGCGGTAATCGCTGTGGAAGGCGAGGTAGACGATGGATAGCACGGAGAAGTACACGAAGAGCAGGATGAAGGCGAGCAGTATCGTGCGCCAAAAGGTGCGCCAGCTCATCGTGATGCCCCACGCGCGGGCGCGCTCGCCGCGGGCATAGGTGGACTTATCCCGGGTGATATAGAACAAGATAAGCCCGACGATGCCGTTGACGATGGCCCACAAGACCACCGAGTTGACCATGCGCGCCGGGAAGAACCAGGTGCTGACCTTATTCGCGGCATCGTAGAAGACGTCCTGCGAAAGGTTCGCCAGCGGCATGAACGTGAAGAATGCGATGGCCGCCGAAAGCACGAAGAATGCCCAGAACTTCGCGGCCTCTTTGCCCCGCGGACGCTTCGGTACCGTCGGGAGAGCCTGTGCCACCGGGGCGAAGTAGCGGGTGCGCAAGAGCATGCGGGTCAGCGGGAAGAGCATGGCAATGCCGCCGATGAGGGACAGGAGGTTAAAGACCTCCTTGAGCCACCACGTCTGATTGCCGGAATCCATCTTCACTGGCGCATCCAGGGTGTCATCGAAGAACTCGAGGATACTGCCGATGGCACTGGGTGTAAGCGGCTGCAGCGGGTGCAGCGTTTCATCGTTATAGGCAACGCGGTACGTGCCCTCGTCGATGTCCCCGTAGCCCCGGCCGATCTCAATGCGGTCCACCTGGTCTTGTTTCTTGAGCCCAGAGTTGACCATGGACAGGGCCTCTGGGGCATCGCGCAGATCGCCATCGCCGTTGATATTGCGGTAGCCGCCCTCATCGTAGCGGGCATACCCCAGCGCCATATTGGAGTGCACGTGCGCGAACTTCTTATCGTTTAAGTTCTTGAGCCAGCCGGAGATAAAGACCGCGGAGATCTTATCCAGGTCCTCAGCGCGCTTGCGCTCGCCATCTGTGATGGTGGTGCCGCCTTCGCTATCTGGATCCTTGGCGGCTTCGAGCGCATCATCGACCTTCTTGCCGTACTTATTGGCCGCGGTGCGCACCGCGGTACCACCGGCGGAGTGGCCGGTAATGCCGATGCGATCCTCGTCGACGTAATTAAACGTATCCAAGTGGTCAGTGACGTAATCAATGGCAGTTACGACGGCGGTATCGCCATCGTCCGGGTGCTGCGAGCTCGATTCGCCCTGGTTATATGGGTCAACTACCAGGGTGACAAAGCCGCGCCGGGCCAATTCCAGCGAGTTGGAGACCTGAGTTTCCTTGGTGCGCTGGAAACCGGGCGAGACGATGACCATCGGCGCTTTATTCTCCGGCGTCGCGTCCTTCGGCCGGAAGAGATCGGCGGTGACGGTAGCGCCGTGCTTGCCGGCGATTTTGAGGTCAGTGACTTGAACATTGCCGCCATCGGTTTGCACCAGGGACGAGCCCAGGGCGCCGACGAGCACGATGACGATGCACACGAGGAGCTTCCAGCCATCGCTAAAGCGGCGCTTCTTCGATACTTCAGCGGGCAACTGCTGTGCCTGCTGCTCTAGAGAAAGGGACGACCGCTCTTCCATGGGAGCGGAGGAGAGGGATGTGGAGTCGGACATATACGCGTTCCTTGTGGGGTGGTACTTCATTGAAACGAGTGGGCTGAAAGTCCGATAGTGGAAAACTTAAAGTCCAGCGTGGAAGCACATTAGGTCCGCCCGAAAGCCGGTGCAAACGGTGCACTTTCCAGGAGTGCTGTACGGACGCTGAGCTGCTTAAATTCCGCCCGGCGCAGTGAATTAATTACGCGAGGAGGGTAAGGGGTGCGGCAACCCCACATTGGGGGATTAACCTATAGCCCAATAGATATTTGTATACCTGTAGTACTACCGTTATGAAAAGCAATGAAGGAACCCTACAAGGAGAAACAATGGATTCGGTGATCGCAGGCAATGCGAGCTGGATGCTCATGAGCGCGGCTCTCGTGCTGCTCATGACCCCAGCCCTGGCACTTTTTTACGGAGGCATGACAGAGCGCCGCGGTGTGCTCAACATGATGCTGATGTCCTTCGGCTCACTAGCGGTAGTCAGCATCATTTACATCCTCTGGGGCTGGTCAATGAGCTACGGCACGGAGTCTTGGGGCGGCATCGTTGCCAACCCCTTCGAGTTCTTCGGGCTCAAGGATTCCATCTTTGATGCCAACGGTGAGTACCTCGAAGGTGCGGAAGGCTACGCCAATATCATCGATATCGGCTTCCAGCTCACCTTCGCCGTTATTTCCACCGCGATTATCTCCGGTGCACTCGCGGGCCGTGTGAAGTTCGGTACCTGGATGATTTTCAGTGGCCTGTGGGCAACCTTTGTCTACTTCCCGCTGGCTCACATGGTCTGGGGCGGTGGCATCCTGGGTGAGGGTGAAAGCAGCGTCACCAGCTGGATCTTTGGCAGCGAAGGTGGGGAAGCGCTTGTGGCACCGATTGACTTTGCCGGTGGTACCGTCGTCCACATTTCCGCCGGTACGGCCGCACTGGTCTTAGCGATTGTCGTGGGCAAGCGCCAAGGCTTCCCGAAGAGCGTTCAGCGTCCCCACAACCTGCCCATGGTCATGCTCGGTGCCGGCCTGCTGTGGTTCGGTTGGTTCGGCTTCAATGGCGGTTCCGCCTTCGCAGCCGATGGCCTCGCCGGCCTGGCCTGGGTCAACACCACCGCCGCAACGGCTGCCGCAATCCTAGGTTGGTTGCTCGTGGAAAAGCTCCGCGATAACTACTGCACTTCCTTAGGTGCAGCCTCCGGCGTGGTTGCCGGCCTAGTCACCATTACCCCGGCCGCCGGCGACCTGAACCCGGTCACCTCCCTCATCATGGGTGCCCTCGGCGGCATGCTGGGCTGCCTGGGCGTGGGCCTGAAGTTCCGCTTCGGCTTCGATGATTCCCTCGACGTCGTGGGCGTCCACCTGGTCGCTGGCTTGTGGGGCACCGTGGCGGTTGCGTTCTTTGCCAATGATCGCGGCATCTTTACCGGCGGCGGCGCCGAAGGCTGGAAGCTGCTCATCGTACAGATCCTCATCGCCGCAATCGCCATGGTCTTCGCCGCAGTCATTACCGCCATCATTGCGGTGATTTTGAAGGCGACCATTGGCTGGCGCGTGACCGACCAGATTGAAACCGACGGCATTGACTTTGGTGGTCACCGTGAGACCGGCTATGACATTGGCGGCCGTGCCATGCGCGGTACCACCAGCCGCAACTAAAACGCCCAGCGATACCTAGGAGCAACAATGAAACTCGTAACAGCCGTGGTCAAGCCCTTTACTCTTGATGATATCCAGCAAGCCCTACAAAAGCTCGGCTCGCCCGGCATGACGGTGACCGAAATCGAAGGCTTTGGCCAGCAACGCGGCAACAAGGAAATCTACCGCGGCGCCCAATTCGCCACCTCCTTTGTGCCTAAGGCCAAAATCGAGCTCATCGTGGCAGACGATGACGCCGAAGCAATTGTCGATGCCATCGTCGACGCCGCCTGCACCGGCGAAATCGGCGACGGCAAGATATGGATAGCCCCCGTCGAAGACGTCATCCGCGTCCGCACCGACGAGCGTGGGGAGAAGGCTATTTAAGCCTCCAAGACACCGGCGCCCCAGGCCTCCTCAGAAGAGTGGAGGGCTGGGGCTCTAAGCTGTCGTTAAATCTTATGGTGAAGAAACAATGGGACCATCGAACCGGTTTGTGCCGAATCGGAACTATCGGCCTTAAAACGATGAGAGGGTGTGTGCTCTCCTTTGACGGCTACTCACTGGCTAAAGATCATTCCTCAGGCATCGGGCGGTGCCTAACCGAAGCTAGCGACAAGTTCTACTGCTCATCAAAAGAAAAGTAATAGAAACGCAGACGAACATAACCTGCCCTTGTCCAGGGGTAAAGTTAGGAATTTTGGGTACCTTTAAGCGGAACTGCTGACAACGCAATGGATGCCGAAATGGAACCCTTGCGTTAATCCTGGATTATCTTGTTTATGTTGCTGTTACCGAACGCTGTGGCAGCAGGACCGCGGCCACGGAAATAGGCATTGCCCTTTGTTCGGCAGTTGGGATAATTCCACCTGCATCGTTAGTACATGTCAGGAGGTCAGTAGCAGCCATTATCGGCCCTTTATAAGAGCAAGCCTTGACGTGAATTCCGACAAGCCAAGGGCGTGACCGTGTAGGGCGCTTACGCATGTGTTCTCAAGGACCCCTTTGAACTGGACACTGGCCCTGATGGAAATATTTAGCTTCCTGCTTTACACATGAGAAGCTTGAAGAATGAGTCAATCCTCTTCTTCTTTTCCTCACCGTTCGACGATCCGCAATATTGCAAACGTCCTGGCCAGCCCTGAACCACCGTGCCTGACTGGAAGTCAGATTGACCAGCTTCTGCAAGATATAGACGCGCCACCACGTGGAACCGGAAATAAACGAGAGGGACTGTTTGGCGCGCTTACTAACACGTCCAATTCGGAGTCAGCCGCTCAACGTACGCGTGACTTCATAGCGGCGGCAATGAGTCCGGCACGACACACTAACAACCGCCAGTTCTGGGAGGATTTGCGTCGCCAGCTCAACCGGGTACTGATCACTGAGGGGTGGCACATCGACGAAGATTGCCGGTTGATCGAATTCGGCGAAGTAGCAAATAAATTTGACGATATTGACCGTCTCACAAACTCTCTCATGGAGGAGCTACATCGGCGAGGTACTCACGAGCATCTGCTGGAATATTGCAGTCAAGAACTGATCTCCCAGTCACTGTTCCATGCGATATCCGAGGCCGCCAAGTCGATTCCTGATCGCATCCGTAACCTTACAGGCCTGACGGATGATGGCCAGGACTTGTTCGACACCGCTTTGGGAACAAAGAATTCTGCTCCTAGGCTTTTAATTAATGGACTTTCCACACAGTCGGAGGAATCAGAACAAAAAGGGTTTAGGAACCTTCTGGTAGGTATCTATGGGCACTACCGGAATCCTCGCGCACATCAAACCCGGCGGGGAAGTGAGGAAGACCAACATGACTTTCTCGATGCTTTTAGCTTATTTTCTTATGTTCACCGTCGCCTCGATTCAGCCCAGCTTGATCAGTCCTTCAGATAGAAGTCGCACCCGAACCTATCTTCCGAAAGTGGCACCCATCAATTCGCTCGATTCTAGTAACCATAGAACTTAAGCGTCCCAGGTTTGTTCTGTTTGAGTAGATGGAAAACCTGGAACTTGCCAAGAAGGACCCAGCCTCCGGCGTGTCCACTTTCCGGGGGTCAGGCCCCAGCAGCGTTGAAGAAGGTGTATACAGCTACTGATGAATCCACGGCAGAAGCGGCGTTGAAGGAATTCTCCAAGTCTGAACTGGGTGTGAAGTACCCTCAGTCGGTCAAGGTCTAGGAGGATGCGTGGGATAGATTCGTGCCATTTTTGCAGTTTCCTCCAGCGGCCAGGAAGGTTATCTATACGACGAATTCGATTGAATCGTTTAACAACCAGCTGCGTAAAGCCACGCGCAACCGGGTCCAATTTACTAATGATGATTCCGCGTTAAAGACGCTGTGGTTGATGATCTGCAATATTGAAGACAAACGAGCTATCAAGCGGGCGAAACAAGGCAAACGGGCCTCGGCTACAACCAGCAGGCTCGTGGAAGGAGCACGAGTATCCGGCTGGAAACAAGCCATCAACCAAATGGCCGTGGCCTTTCCTGACCGCTTCGACAAATACCTATAAACCTAACCCCACACACAAACAACTTGACACGCTCGGCGCAGGGAGCGGAAATAGCTACCTAGCAACTAGCTAACAATGCTATGTTTTCACGACCTGCGGGAAACGCAGAATTTAAAATCCTATTTTACTAACATCAAACCAGGATATTGAAACTTGATTATCAGGCCGTCACTCTACTAAGCCAACCGCTTTTCGACAGTAAAGGAAGAATCTGCTTTCTCTATTAAAATTTTTTGCAATTCAGAAAACGACTCCTCTACAAAATCAATAGTTTTGGGTAAGCCGTCCTGTACTTCCTCTGGAAAACTATCACTTCTATATGTGGGATCACCGTGCGCAATGCCGTTGCGTATTTCGACCATTTTATCAATAGTTTCGCCATTTCTGTGGAAAAATTCAGGGATGCGTATGTCCAAATCGCGTAACAATTTTTTTAAAACTTTGATTCTGAGATTTGAGGAAGTATTAGAAAATATTTTTATTTCTTGTTCCTGAAGCTCCAATCGATCATCATCGAGCTGTTCAATGAAACGCGCCCGTAGTTTTTGAAGTTCTTCAGGAGAAAGATCCGAGTTCTCCATGGCTTTTTTGTGCTCTTCCAGTCTCGTCCTCAGGATACGTCGAACTGCCCTTGGGTGTGATTGGGCTTCCCGAAAAGATACGTAACCTAATGATTTCAAGTAAATTTGAATAGCTTGCTTTACGTATCCTTCCCAATGGGAATAGGTAAGTATATACATCGCACGCTTGTCTAAAGCCGATAACGGAACTACTCGTCCACTGCTGTCATCTTCAATATATTGATAGCGAACGATAGTTTTTTCGGGGTTGTTGGGATCTTTTTGAGTTGTCTTTCGATACTGGAAGTTGAACTTGCTCACCAGTTTGTTTAGCTCTTTTTTCCTCCACGCGCTGGCCTCGGTTAATGCACCAAATAATTCATCGATGTCACGCATTTGTTTCAATTTCTAACGCCTTTTAAAGTATTGACGTCCGAAGTTAATCATTTTTGGAAAACGATCGCGGGCATTTACTCCAGATCCTACGTGTTCGCGGAATTCATCAGAAGTCCAAAAATCGGACAGTAATCCTTGGAGGGTTTCAGGTGTACTCTCCCAGAAGTCTATTTCATTTGATACGCCGGACATTACAAATTCAAAGGCAGCATTTGATGCTGGACCGCGACGGGATTTCCCATCTTCAGAGAGTCGACGGAGCGCATCACTGCCTCCTGCAGACAGAACCAAGGAAACAGTCCTATTAAACAAATCCGTATCGGGAGTATAACTGGACTCTTCCCGTAAAGCAGCACCTTTCGCCCACGCCGTCAGGTATTCTCCGAAGTCTTCTCGAAGTGACGAGGTGTCTCCGGAAAATTCGCTCTGCATGAAAAATCGTAAAACAAGCTCATCGCTGAAAGCTTGTTTCGACTTTCTATCTGAGAGTTGAACAAGTTTAAGGAAGTCCTCGTTCTGTGCACATGACTTAATGGTTTTAAAGAAACTCGGGTTAACCATCAGTAACAGGCAGTTTCGGAGTTCTTGCTGAGTAAGGCTAGCTCCAGAATTCAAGCGCAAGAATAAATTGTACTTAGCTTCTGCAGAAGAAGTACTCTCCAGCATCGTGACATCGATACGCGTAGTTTCTAGTTTTCTTTTAAGCGCTCTCGGTAGGTCGATCCAACTAAGATCTTCTGCCTCGACTAGGTGTTCCAATCTAGACAGAGCAAATGGCTCAAGAGAAAATTCCGAGTCCCTACCCGAATCGGTTAATGCTTCTTCATCGGCACCGTCCATGCTATTGTCGCCCGACTCAAGGTTATTGTCCGAATCCGGAAAGGTCATCCCCATAAAACTGAAAATGGTGGAGAGTCTCTGTACACCATCAACCACATCCCAATCACCATCAAAATCTTCGGAAACAAAGACTGAGGGTAGTGGAATGGACAACAACATGGATTCAATCAGAGAAGATTTCTGTTCTTTGGTCCACCGGAACGTTCTCTGAAACTCTGGGCGGATATTTATCTGCCCTTCCTCAAACATGCTCCTTAACTCCCTCACCGAGTACGAGGTTGTTGCTGCCCGGACTTCTTGAGACCTAGCTTTAACAGCGTTGACAAGCTCTTCTTCACTAATGGCTGACATAAATCGTCCTTTCAATTCGTATAGAACTACAAAATCCACTCGCAATTATATCGTGAAAACTAAATGCGTGGGTCCTTTTTTGAGCGCCCGTTAAGTCCTCTGGGGTTCCCGCAAATCGTGGACACGCAGTGAAGCTACCTTGAGGTTAGACAACCATCTATTTTGTCGGCAGTAAATCCGATGTGGTTTTCGAAGACGACTGGGCTGACCATCCTGTTTGCTCCAGGGTCAGCTTCATCGAGCCTGTTAAGTTGTTCATGCGTGGGGTCTGGATTATAGGCTTTATCGAAGCAGTCGGGGACGGCCATTGAGGGGATCCGATGGTTGGTGTGTAGGTTCCCAACCTGCATAAGGAGATAACCCAGAATGCGTAATATGGCACGCCGAGAGCCGTCCGATAATGCGACCATAAGGAAGTTTTTCGCTACCCCGTGCACGCGGAAATTATTGATGAATTAGCCATATCCACCACGGATGCCAATTCCCTAGTTTGGGCTTTACTGCAAGACTCAATTACCCGCGAGCTGAATGCGGAAATGGATGCCGAGGCTAGGCAGCAGTCAGGTAATGCTGTAGTTCCATTGCTTTCAGCGGGCCTCGGGACCGTGCTGGTGATCCTCGCGCTGGCCCGTTCCGGTCCTGTATTTGAAAAGAAAAATATAAAAGCCGAGCGCTAGAAGCGCTAGTTTTGGGGCTGCACTCCTTGCGGGAATGCAGAGGACACGACGTTAAGCACCTCCAATCAACCTACTGGTGGATTCAATGTTCAACCGCCTCTGCGATTCAAAGCCGAGCAAGTCGGGGCAAGATATGTATTTAGAGAAATTGATCCCCTCGGCTATCCAGTCACGGCGGTGGCTGGGAAGGAGTAATGACATGAAGGCTTTGTACAGGGCAGCGATTTTCTACCTCGTCTTGGGCTTGGTCGCTGGTTTGTTTTATCGGGAGTTTACGAAGCTACAGGATTTTCCCGAAGGCGAATATACGCAGCTAGGCGTGGCCCACACCCACTTGCTAGCGCTGGGCTTCATGCTGTTCCTCATTTTCTTGGCGCTGGAAAAGGTCTTCGCACTGTCGCGGTACTGCCAGCTATTCAACTCATTCTTCTGGCTGTACAACGTGGGCGTGGTGCTTACCGTTGGCATGCAAATTTCACACGGCATATTGACGGTGCTGGGCAAGGAGTCCAATGAGATGATTTCTGGCATCGCAGGTTTGGGACACATCTTCATCACGGTGGGGCTGACAGTTTTCCTCGTGAATTTGGGCCGGGCCATCAAGGAGCCAGATGACGGCAACGCCAAAGCTTCGGTGAACGCCTAACAATGAGCGAGCACAGCGCACAAGAAAACGTCACGGTGCCTACTCGCCGCGATTGGATAAGCTTGGCGGTTCTTTCCGTCGGACTGGGCGTCATCGTTCTTGATGGCATGATCGTCGGCGTGGCATTGCCGTCGATTATCACTGACTTGCAGCTCAACCTGACGCAGGCGCAGTGGGGCAACAGCCTCTATGCGGTTTTGCTGGCGGCGCTGCTGCTGTCGACGGGCAAGAATGCGGATACCTGAGGACGCAAGCGCGCGTTCCTCACCGGCCTGACAATATTCGTGGCAGGCAGCGTATTGGCGGGATTTTCTACCTCCGCCGCCACGTGGATCTCCGTGCGCGCAGTACAGGCAATCGGTCCTGCGTTCATCATGCCTTCCACGCTTTCCACGGTTAATACCGTAGTCCGCGGCAAATACCGCGCAGCAGCCTTTGGTGTGTGGGGCGCGGTGATTTCCGGCGCGGCAGCGGTCGGACCGCCTGCCGGTGGTGCACTGACGGAATGGGTGTCCTGGTATTCGCGATTATCGAGGGCCCCGACCTAGGCTGGTGGGAGCCCCAATCCTCATTCAGCATCTTTGGCTGGACCTGGTCCGAAAACGCGGCTATTTCACCGGTTCCGCTAGCGTCCGCGATTTCGGCCGTGGGCTTCGTGCTGTTTATCAGGTGGGAAAAGCACCGCGAGCGGAGGCACCGCTCGGCGCTGTTGGATCTTGAATTGTTTTCTTATTCCACGTTCTCGTGGGGCAATATCACCGCTGGTGCGGTAGCAATCGGCGAGTTTGCCATCATCTTCGTGCTGCCGCTGTACCTGATTAATGCGCTAGACCTCAGCACGATGTTGGCTGGCCTGGTGCTGGCAGCCATGGCAATTGGTGCATTCTTCTCCGGTGCAGCCGCCCGCCGCGTCGCGGCACGGTACGGGGCGCCTGGGGCAGTGGTGCAGGCCTTAAGCGAAGACATGGCCAACGCCGCGCAGTGGTCGCTCGTAGCCGCTACCGCATTCTTCGTTCTGAGCTTTTGTCGGTGCACTTAGGGTGCGCCGTGCTGCGGGGGAGAAGGGTGCCCCCGCAAACAACGCCGATCTCGGTGCCCGCGTTAATCGCGTCCCGAACTGATTTTCCACCCGCGTGCTGCTTTGCGTTGCTGCCAGAAGTGGCGGTAGATTCCGAGGACATCGGAAAGCTCAGAATGCGTGCCCAGCTGGCTGACGTGCCCGTGTTCATCCAAGACTACGATTTGATCAGCAGATTTAATTGTATCCAGCTTATGGGCGATGACGATAAAAGTAGACTTCTCCCGTAGCTCGTCCATTGCGGCAAGGATATTTGCCTCATTTTCTGCATCGAGCGCGGAGGTAGCCTCATCAAAGAGGACAATCGGCGCTTGTTTGAGCAGCGCGCGAGCAACAGATACGCGCTGGCGCTCGCCGCCGGACAGAAGCCGCCCGCCTTCACCAACAGGAGTGTGCCACCCTAGGCGGTTGGCAATAGCAGTCACGCCTGAAAGATCAGCTGCGCGGAAGATTTCCTCATCGGAGGCGTCGGGACGACCAACGCGGATATTAGCAATCAGCGAATCATCGAAGAGGTAGACGTCCTGAAAGACCATGGATAGTTTGGACATTAGCTGTTCGGTTCCAAGCTCGCGGATATCTACGCCGTCAACCATCACCGCCCCGGAATCTACATCCCAGAATCGTGAAATAAGGCGCGCAATTGTGGTCTTTCCGGAGCCAGAAGGACCGACAATGGCGGTAACGGTGCCCGGTTGGGCGTGGAAGGCGACATCGACCAATACCGGCTTATCTCCGTACCCAAACGTGACATCGCGCAGCTCAACACTGCCCGAACCGTCTCCTGTGCGCGGAGTAGTGGGTTCTGGCAGGGAAGGGGCATCGGTGATGAGCTCGGTTTCTGCGAGCGCGATACGGCCTGCGTCTAAACCGACGAAACAAGAGCCCAGCTGCTCAAGCGTGCGGGTAAACCTCAAGCTGATTCCGATGATCGCAATTGTTTCTAGTGGCGATAGGGTGCCTTCAACGGCAAGATCCGCGGAGACCATAATGAGAGCCACGATGAAGATCTGCACTACTATGCCGTTGAGTAGCAAAGCTAATGTGGATACCCATAGCTCGCGTATCCGTGCTCTATGATCGATTTCTAGTGCTTGCTCAAGTGGCGCAAACCCTTGTGATTTTCCCGCCGCGCGCAAGGCCGGCTGGCGGTTAGCAAATTCTACGATGCGCTGGGAGAGCTCTTTACTCGGCCCGAGTGCGCGGTTCGATGCTTTTTCACGAATCCACGCAGCCAACTGCATCACCACGAGTGCCACTGGTGCGATGATTAGAAAGACCAATCCCAACCGTGGATTCCAGAAACACGCTCCAACCAACAGGGTCATAAGTGCTGCACTATCGCGGTACACCATACCTTGAGTATGTGCAAGAGTCTCGGCCGCCACCATAAAACGATCTGAGACGAGACGAGATAGCCCGCCGGTATTAGCCGGTATGAACCAGCCGAGCGGTAGCGTTGCCAATTTATCGCCCACAGTCGTGTGCGCGGTTCGGATGAAATCCAAGGCCGTGTGGTAAGAGGCCATGGTTGCGAAAAATCGTAGCGCAAAAGCTACGAGCGCAATTGCCAAAAGCGTCCACATCCATGGTGCGATCGTCGTATCCCCATCGAGTGCCTTTGTAAGTGGCACGAGCGTGAGAACGGCGAGGCCGTCAAGCACGCCAACGATAAGCGATAGACAAGCATGCCTTTTATTGAGCTTATGACCTACAGGACTTTGCAGCTTTTTGACACTGCGAGTAAGTAACGGATCACGAAGCCGCGAACTAGCAGGCGTGGTGGCATTAGACATGAGAATTATCCTTCACAGGCTTGAGGCGGATTATTTGGTCTGCGCCTTGGATGGACTCTGGCTTGTGGGCGATGACTAAGACGGTCTTGTCTCTGACGAGTGTGGCTAGAGCTGCTTGAATTTCTGCTTCGCAGTCAGGATCAGTTGCCGCAGTAGCTTCATCCAGGATCAAGATTGGGGCATTGGTAATAATTGCCCGGGCAATAGAAATGCGTTGCTGTTGTCCACCGGATAAAGAGATGTCCTCACTAACAACGGTGTCGAGCCCAGCCGGTAAAGCGCGAATATCAGCAGCTATGTGCGCGGCCTCTGCTGCTTGCCAGATCTCTTCATCACGAGCTTCTGGGCGTGCAAGGCGAATGTTTTCCCGAATACTCATTCGCAGTAAGTGAGGATCTTGTAAGACGAAAGCCACAGTGCGGTACAAACTGTCGAAAGTGAGATCACGGATATCCACGTTGTTGATAGTGATTGTGCCCGAATCTGGATCCTGGAAACGCGCCAGCATCGTTGCTGCTGTGGATTTGCCAGACCCGGAGGGGCCAATCAATGCCGTGACAGTGCCTGCGTTTAATTGCGCAGAAAAGTCTTGGAGGACTGGTGTGTCTGGGGCGTAGCTAAAGCTGACCTTATGGAACTCCACCTCCATGTCTTGACTACTGGCATCGAGGCTCTTTTGGCCTTCTTTCACGTGGGAAATTGTCATGACTTCATCAAGGCGCAACGCCGCATTGCCAGCGAGCTGGTAAGACCACATCATGCGGCCGACGGTTTGAATCGTGCCTGGGATCACCAGTGCAATCAATGTTGTGGCGATGACTTCAGCAACCGTGACATAGTCCCCGGCTATTAGCAGGGAACCGACTCCTACATTGATAAGGATGAGGACAGGAACCGCCACCACGGATTCTGAAATTGCGCTAACACGCAGAAGCGGACGTACCCACTCGTAATAGAAGATAGCGAATTGTTTAGCAGCTTCGCGGTACCGAGCGTGGGCTTTGCCAACGGTGCCGAAAGCCTTGACGACGGAAATACCTTCGGAGAACTCCACTGCAGTGGCAGAAACCTCTCCAAGATAATCGTCCATTTCCGCAGTTTTTGTGCCCATATCTTTCATTGAATACGCCTGGATTGCTAGGAAAATGGGCACAGTGGCAATAGAAAGTAGGCCAAGGCGCCAATCCAAAATAAAGGCATAAACCAGAAGCGCAAGAGGCGTGAAGATTGCGGCAACTTGCTCTACAGGAGCATGGGCTGTCAGGGTGTGCAGAGTTAGCGTATCGTCCTCGACAGCTTTGCGGACTTTGCCGGAATTAGTCTGGCTAAACCACGAGAGTGGTGCTTTCGCAATAGCGGTAATAATTCGGTGCCGGTTAATCCCCACCAGCTTTGCATCAGCGAAGTGGGTGATCGTAAGGGCAAGGAAATAGAAGAATAGCTGGCCCAAAAATGCAGCAAGTAGCCATTTCACAATGGACGCGACGTCATCAGTATTGCCGTCGATTAGAGCATTTCCCAATGCCACCAACGCGACGTAGGGTGCTACGGCGAGTACCGAGGATATAAGCGCGAGAAACTGTGCGAAGTAGATGGTTATTTGTACTGGGGCCAGTAGCTTTTTTAGAGCGGCCTGGCCGGCTTTTTGTTTTGCGCGAGCCTCTTCTTCCGGTGACGCACCGTGTGATTCTGGTGCGTGGGTTCCGTTTGATTCTGTGGAACTTTGTTTTACCTCAGACATTTCTTTCTCAATTCTTGTTGATGTCAGTCATATCGATGATTCTGGTGACTGATTCTTGGATGAATTCGTGGTCATGGGTGATAACGATGACCACTGCGCCGCTTGCTGTAAGAGAGCGAAGCAGCGCAGAGATGGATTGCAGTTGGCGCCAGCCCACTCCAGAGGTAGGTTCATCGAAGATGTAGACCTCTGCTTGCTCGGCTTGGGCTGAAGCTATGGCTAAGCGTTGCCGTTGCCCACCGGACAGAGACTGCGGATGCCGTTGGGCCATCTCTTCCAGATCGAGGCGATGGAGAATCTCGTTGACATCGATGTGGTCCCGCTTCTTCTTTGCCAGTCCGAGCGTGACCTCTTCTTCGGTGGTGGCAGCGAATAGCTGGCGGCCAACATCCTGCATTACCATGTACGCGCTGCGCCTCCGAGCTGCTGCTCCTACTCGTTTGCTGTTCAAACGGAGACTACCGCCGCGTTTGGGAGAAGCAAGACCACAAATGATCCTGGCGAGGGTGGTTTTTCCAGCGCCGTTGGGCCCGATTAAGGCGGTGACTTCGCCGCTGGGGAAAAATGCGTGGTCAATGTTGAGCACCTCATGCGTGCCATAAGAAAAACGGATATCGCTTAACTCGAGTCCGCTCCGCTGGGGATCGGCGTTTTCGGGCGTGGGTGGTTCGGGCACGCTCGCGGGGAGTGGAACGTGGTGTAAGCTGCGTAGCCCCAATTGTTTGCGTTCGGGTTCGTCTAAGGCATAAAACTCTTGGGCGTGGAAACTGCGCGCTATTTTTCCCTGAGTCAAGTAAATAACTTGGTCAGCGATATCTTTTAAGAAAAAGAGGCGGTGATCAGCGATAATGATCGTTGTGCCTAATTCCTTCAAGCGGTGTAGTACGCGTGCAAGAATATCGATGCTTTCCATGGAGAGATTGGACGTGGGTTCATCGAGAAGCACGAGACTGCCCGGGGACACAAGCGCGCATGCGCATGCCACGGTTTGTAACTGTCCACCGGATAATTCTTTGAATCGCCGGCCCCGAAGATCGTTAATGCCTAGCAACTCGACCGCTGATTGAATCCTAGATTCAATTTCTGTGGGATCCACACCCAGGTTTTCTAGCCCGAAGGCTAATTCTGCATTGACGCTTTCAGTGAAAAACTGCGTCCGTGGATTCTGGAATACTGAGGCGCTGAACTCGATGGCGCGGGACAGCGGTTCCTGCGCAGGGTTAAAGTCCTGGCCATCCTTTGTAATAGTGATGGTACCTAGTAGCTCTCCTGGATTGAAATGGGGGATGAGTCCGTTGATCAACTTGAGTACCGTGGACTTTCCCGATCCGGAATCACCGGTAATCAGTAGGCACTGTCCTGGAGAGACAGAAAAAGACACATCAGATACACCTTGAATGCCTGGCCGAGCGCCCAATGGATATGTAAAAGAAACGTTATGGGCGTTTACACTGGTTGCGACACTGCGTTCGTTCATAAGTGGACCTCCGTGGGAAGCCAGACAGAGGCAACAACGAGGCCCAACCCAGCTATTGCAGTTGCATCGACAAGCTTGAAGGAAAGATCAGCGGTGGTGGTTGGGCGTGTGGGTCCTCCCAATCCGCGGACAAGAGCAGAGGCAGCGAGCTCATCACCAGCGCGGACGACGGCGCCTAACAAGGGGATGATCAGCATCGCGGACGATTGTGTGGGCTGTGTGAACCAGCTTTTCGCTCCAGGCTGGAGACCCCGAAGGACCATGGCATCGCGGATGGCTTTGGCTTCTGCCACGATGATCGGCAAAACACGCAGGAATACCGCCGGTGGAATGGTGGCCCAGCCTGGTAAACGCAGGTCCCGCAGTGCTGAGGTCAACGTGGATGGTGTGAGAGTGAGCAAGCCGAATGCGCCGATGGACATGCTGATGACGAAACGGCTTAGCCACGAAAAAACTGCCGCCGAAAAAGCGAAAAATGTGGAGCCAGGAAGCTGTAAAAGGCCCCAATACCCTAGATAGGATAATGCAAAAGCGCACAGGCAAATAAGACCATAGTGTGGCTTTACTGTAGCTAGTGCGATGGAGCTGAAGGCGATAGAAATCAGCAGTGTCGGTAGGTGGCCGTGGCTGAGAGCTACCGCATTGATTACTAGAACAGAAAGCAGCACGGTCCGTGGATCGATTGAAGATCGACGAAGCACGCCCTGTTTGTCCAAGCTCACAGGAGACCAGCGCTTTCAAAGTGTTTGCGACTGACGCGAACTCCGACCTTTCCTCCGATAAAGCCGACGATGAGCGCACAAATGGCCAGTACTCCAATGGTCCATGGCTGGAAGATATCCGACATAGCATCGGCGTATTCTTGGCCCATTTGGTCTGCGATATCGACGTAGTATGAGTCCGTATCCATAATTAGCGGGATAAAAGGCAAAGAAACCCAGGCACAGAAGACGCCATAGGCAATAGGGAAGGACTTGGCAATCCCGAGGTGGCTTTTTGTGATAATCAAATCCGCGATAAACCCAAGAATTATGCTTCCCAGCAAGGTCCAGAAGTAGTGCCCGGTGAGCATGAATGCTAATCCGTTAATACCGCCGACAAGGGTGAAAGCGCCCATTTTGGGCGTGCGGGCAGCATAAAGCGCTAGCACGATTCCATTTGCGATTGCCGCGATGAACCAGCCAATGAACATGAATTGGGGTCCTGCGAATCCAACCATCCCGGTTACAAAAGTGATTACAAAGTAAAGTGCGGAAAAGATGCCAGCGTTGATGAGATCTCTGGTGTTTAAACGTGCCGTCGACCCACTGGATGAGCTTGTATTCCGTGCAGGCGTAGAGGACTGTTGGGTCATGGTAAACCTCGATTCATAAACAGTAGGGAAAGTAAGGCTTACCTAAAACATATAATACTGTTTATAAGCTATTTCTAGCCGGATCTGAAGATTTACCCTTAATGGGGGCGAATGCAGATAAGCGGTTTTAGGGATCATAAAATAACTATTTATTGATATGAGGGAACTAAGGTGTACCGCCTCTGCATGCTTGGACCGAATGAAATCAGACAGCAAACGGATCGTTATCGGGATTGCTGTTGACGATGAGCTCAATATGATTGGTGACAGAGGATGCTGTTTCTTCACCGAAGAAGTGAGTAATGAAAGCCACCGCCATATCAATTCCTGCCGCCACACCGGATGATGTCCAGAGGTTGCCGTCGTGGACCCATCGAGCTTGCTTTTTCCATTCAATTTTCTGGCCGTGCGTTCTAACCCAGTCGAACGCGTTCTTATTTGTGGTAGCGGTGTTGTTTTCTAAAAGGCCCGCGGCGGCGAGTAGCGCTGACCCAGTACAAACTGAGGTGATGATGTCCGCCGAGCTTGCAAGGGCGGTTAGCTGGCGGAGGAATTCTGGATCTTGAACAAGTGAGCGTGTACCGCGTCCTCCTGGCACAAGCAGAGTATCTCCAGAGAAAGATTCAAAACGCATTGTCGGAACTATGCGTACCCCTTGAGCGCTGCTTACCGGACTGTCATGTTTTGACAGATAGTTGACTTCAAGGCCTGGTGTATTTGCGAGTACTTCTGCGGGGCCAAAAACATCGAGTAACTCGAACCCATCAAAAAGTACGATGCCAATGTTGTGCGGACGCGTCTGGCTCATGACTAAACCGTATCAAAACCGATTTTGACGACCTTAGTGTTTTGGTACGCGGGGTCAATAAGCAGAAGCGTGGAAAAATCTACCCCTCTGATGCAGGTCAGAGGGGTACAAATTGGTGCCCCAGAGAAGATTCGAACTTCCGACACCGGCTTTAGGAGAGCCGTGCTCTATCCCCTGAGCTACTGGGGCGGGGATGTTGCTCATGCAACTCGGATCATCATAGCAGTGCGGCGCGAGTGCGCCCCAAAAGGCTGCGTGCGCGGCCGTTTGTATAGGTCGGGCAAGCAGCCTTAGCTATGGGGTTTAGGCGCCTGCCAGCTCTTCCTGCTTGTTGCGCACGGAGGATGCAGGCGGGTTGGTCTCGTGGGTGCCGTCGGAGTACAAGACGGTGGGGATGATGCGGTTGCCGTCGTTGACGGACTTGATCCACTCGTTGATGTCGTCGGCGTTATCGCCTTCTACGTCCACGAGCTCGTAGGGGGTTTCGGTGCGATCCAAGTTCTTGATGAGCTTGGCGCAAAATGGGCACCAGTCGGCGTAGAAGATGGTGACATCGGCGTTGGTTTCGGGTGCTTGTACAGTCATTAGGCTGCGTCCTTTCTATCGTAAGTTAAAAAGCGGTACTTCATGGGTAGCTCGCTGGCTGGCTGCTCGGGAAGCTCTAAATGCCCCGTGTCAGAGGTGAGCCAATCCGTGCTGTAGGCCAGGCCGAACGTATCGGGAATATCCGGGGCAAAGACGGCGTCCTCGCCATAGATATCGCCGATGTTTACGCCCATGAGAGTGACCTCGATGCGGTCCACCTGGTCCAAGGCGGCGGTGTAGATTTGGCCGCCGCCGATGACCCAGGCATCGGCAAGCGCGGGCATCGTTCTGCCCACCGTAGCACCAGTTGACCACGCGCCGGGTGCGCGCGAGGAGAGCACGTAATTCTCCCGGCCGGGCAGGGGGCGGAACTTGGGGTTGAGGGACTCCCAGGTCTTGCGGCCCATGATGACCGGCGCGCCCATGGTGACGTCCTTGAAGTGCTTGAGATCCTCCGGCACGTGCCAGGGCATCTGCGCGCCATCGCCGATGATGCCGTCCAGGGACTGCGCCCAAATCGCGCCAAGCATTAGACCGACACCTGCGCCTTGATGGCCGGGTGCGGGTCGTAGCCCTGCACCTCAAAATCGGCGAAGTCATAGGAGAAGAGGTCCTTCGCCTTGTTGAGTTTAAGCTGCGGGTACTCACGCGGCTCGCGGGAAAGCTGCTCCTGGACCTGCTCGATGTGATTGTTGTAGATGTGGCAATCGCCGCCGGTCCAGATGAGATCGCCCACCTTGAGGCCGGCCTGCTGAGCAAACATGTGGGTCAGCGCCGCATAGGAGGCGATATTGAAGGGAACGCCCAAGAACATATCCGCCGAGCGCTGGTATACCTGCAGGGACAGCGTGTCATTGGCTACGTAGAGCTGGAAGAGCAGGTGGCAGGGCATAAGCGCCATCTGGTCGAGCTCAGATACATTCCACGCGGAGACCAGGTTGCGGCGCGAGTCCGGGTTATTCTTTAGAGTATCGAGCGCCTGCTGAATTTGGTCGATGTGGCTCCCATCCGGGGTGGGCCAGGAACGCCACTGCACGCCATAGACCGGGCCCAAATCGCCATTCTCATCGGCCCACTCGTTCCAAATGCGCACGTTATTATCCTGCAGGAATTTCACATTGGAATCGCCGCGCAGGAACCACAGCAGCTCGCCGACGACCCCGTGAAAGTAGACCTTCTTTGTGGTCAGCAGCGGGAAGGATTCGGCCAGGTTATAGCGCAGCTGTGCGCCGAAGATGGAGCGCGTGCCGGTGCCGGTGCGATCGCCTTTGGCCGTGCCTGATTCGAGGACGCGGCGGAGGAGATCCTCATACGGGGTTTTGATAGTGGCACTAGAGGCGGTGGACGTATCACTCATGGTGCCCCAGTGTAGAACGTTAGAAAGCCATGGGGATAGTTGGAGTTTTTATTTCCTGTCGGCGCTGGTAGTGGGACTGCTTGCGCGAAGTGTTTCTCGCAGTGCCTGCTCGATCGGGGTGGCTTCCCACTGGGCGGTGGCACCGCTCAAAATGGAGGGGTGTTCCCACAGGTAGCTCATCTCCAACAGCCCATTAAGATCGGAGTTAAAGAGCCCGCCAAGCTTGAGCATCCACGGACGCAGCGTTATGGGCGAGTGCCGGCAGCCTGCGAGATGTGCGAACTCCGCTTGGGTAATTGCAGGGGCGCAGGGTACGGAAATGATAGGTGGGCTGGTGGGGTCAAGGAGGGCATCGGCAAGCGCGCGGCCAAAGTCCGGAAGGTAGGTAACCGAATGCTTGGTATGCGCATTGAAGAGCGCGAGGGGAATGCGCTTGCCGATGATCAGTTGGTGATACACGCACCCCGGGCCAGAATCCGGGCCAAATAGATCTGCGGCCACCACCGATACGGTGCGGGCAGGTGAAGCGAGGCGAGTATTGATGAGCGCAGCGCGCACACCGGGTTTTCCTTGTCTGGATGTGGTTAAAGGGGTACCGGGTGAAAACGATTTGTAGCTCGGATCGAATCCGTAGATGGATTCTGGAAAGACGATAGGGATGGCGCGTTCGGCGGCGATGTGGAGGGCTGTGTCCTCAGCGGGGATGAGGAGCGTACGCCATGCCTCGACGTTATAAGCTGCGTGGATGCAGTGGACAATGCCGTCGACGTCTGCGGGATAGGACTCTTTTTGGGTGGCATCGCCGGTGATGTGCTGTACGTGTGGGCCTAGGTCGAGTGTGGAACCGTGGCGACTCATGATGATGCATTCATGGCCTCGGGCGGTGAGTTCGCGGGCAACCGCACGGCCAACGGGTCCAGCGCCAGTGATAAGGTATTTCATTATCCGGAGTCCTATTCATATTAGTGACTGGTGCTCTCTAAAAGTATAGGGCGGGGCCACTGAAAGCAAGAGCAGTGCTCTCTTTTGTGAGTTGCTATAGTTTTCCCATGGCACAAACCCCACGCGAGCGCGCCCGAGAGCAGACGATGACCCGCATCATCGAGCTGGGACGGCAGCAACTAGCTAGTGGTGGTGTAGAGGCGCTGAACCTACGGGCCATAGCCCGTGAGCTAGGAATCGTCCCTTCTGGTATTTACCGCTACGTACCGGATAGGGCGAGCCTTATTACTCTCCTCATTGTTGATGCTTTTGACTCCCTTGATGGGGCAGTGGTGCGGCGCGATGATCCGAGTGCGCAACCGCGTGAGCGATTCATTGGCCTCGTAGGTGCGATGAGGCAGTGGGCCCTTGAATTTCCGCAACGGTGGGGGCTGATTTACGGCACCCCGATTGTGGGCTATCAAGCGCCAGCTGCCGAGACGATAGCAGCGGGTACCAAAGTTAGCCGCCGCCTCGCCGCCTTGCTAGAACAGTCTACGGTCGCGTCGTTGGGGCAGCGATCGCGCCAACTGGATGCAGATATGGAGGCAGCCGCGAAAGATATGGGCTCCGAGCTCAGCGCGGACGCCATGGAAATGGCGTTGGAGGCTTGGGTGAGGATCATCGGGCTGATCAACGCCGAGGTTTTCGGCTACCTAGGGCGCGATACGCTGAGCGAGTTCGCTGAGTTCCATACCCGCGCTGTGTCGCGGCTCGCCGATGAGTTAGGGCTCTAAAATCCGCCATTGTCTGCAGCAAAGGCCGCGGCGTGCTCTAGAATCTCGTCTTTGAGCTCGGGGCGGCAGATGAGCAGATCGGGGATGAAGGTGTCCTCGTTATTGAAGGTGATGGGGCTGCCGTCGAGGCGAGAGCAGTGCAGGCCCGCTGCCATGGCAACGCCTACCGGGGCGGCCTGGTCCCATTCGTATTGGCCGCCGGCGTGAATATAACCGTCATAATCGCCCAGCAGAACGTGCATGGCCTTGGCCCCGGCGGAGCCGACGCCCTCGGTTTCATAGCCCATTTTTTCTGCGATGTAGCCGGCCACCTTGGGCGGGCGGTTGCGGGAGATGACGAATTTCTTGGATAGCGGGCCGGCGACGGCGCGCACATCGGAGGACTTGAAGGTCACGCCGTAATCCGGCAGGCCCACCGCGGCGTGGGCTGGGGTGCCGTCCTCAACGAGGGCGATGTGGACCGCCCAGTCCTGGCGGCCGGTGGCAAATTCCTTGGTGCCGTCTAGCGGGTCCACGATCCAGACGCGCTTCTTTTTTAGCCGGGCAAGGTCATCGGAGGCTTCCTCAGAGAGCACGCCATCGTCGGGCCGGTGCTGTTCTAATACGCGGGCGATCCATTCTTGGGCGGCGTCATCGCCGGCATCGCCAAGCGAAAGGCCCCGCAGCAGGCCACCATTGCGCACACCTTTTAAAATCTCGCCGCAGCCTTGGGCGAGCGAATTGGTCAGGCGGGAATCAGAAATCTCGACGGTCATGGTGCCCACATTACAACGGGGACTAGAGTGTGGTCATGCCAGAAAACATCCTCGAGCGCTTTCGCCCCCAAGTGGCGCGGTGGTTCCAGGACGTTTTTGCCGCTCCCACCGCAGTACAAGCCCAGGCCTGGGACAAGATTTCCCGCGGGGATCACGCCCTGATGGTTGCCCCCACCGGTTCTGGTAAGACGCTCGCGGCGTTTTTATGGGCGCTAAATAACCTGGTAGAACGCGAAGGACAACTGGCCCTGCCAGTAGGCAATGCTGCTGGCTCCGCAACGGGCGTGCGGGTGTTGTATATATCGCCGCTCAAGGCGCTGGGCGTGGACGTGGAAAATAACCTGCGGGCCCCGCTGACCGGCATTGCGCGCACCGCGGAAAAGTTGGGGCTGGAGACGCCGAATATTTCCGTGGGCGTGCGCTCGGGCGATACACCCTCAGCAGAGCGCTCCCGACAGGTGCGCAAGCCACCGGATATCCTCATTACCACCCCGGAATCGGCGTATTTGATGCTGACCTCAAAGGCGGCGGGGATTTTGAAAACCGTCGATACCGTCATCATCGATGAAATCCACGCGCTGGCCGGCACCAAGCGCGGCGCCCACCTCGCCCTGACGCTGGAGCGCCTGCAAGAAATTGCCGGTGACTTTCAACGCATTGGGTTATCAGCCACGGTGCGCCCGCTTTCGGCCGTCTCGGATTTCTTAGGCGGCAACCGCCCGGTGGAAATCGTGGCGCCGGAAGCGCACAAGAAGTGGGACCTGGATGTGCGCGTGCCGGTAGAGGATATGTCGGATCTCCCCACGCCGGAGGCGGGCTCGACCATCGGGGAGCTTACCGTTGATGATGCCATTGGCATTACCGGCGGGCCGGAAGGCAGCGGCGACGGCGGGGAAGAATTCGACGGGGAGGACTTCGGTGGGGAAGAATTCGACGGGGAGGACTTCGGTGGGGAAGAAGACACCGCGCTGCCCACCGCGAACTCCATCTGGCCGTTTATTACCCAGGACCTCTACGCGGACATCATGGCGCATCGCTCCACGCTGGTCTTTGTAAATTCGCGGCGCAGCGCCGAGCGCCTGACCAGCCGGCTTAACGAGCTTTACGCGCAGGAATATGACCCGGATTCGCTCTCGCCGGAAACCCGGCGCGATCCCGCCCAGTTGATGGCGCACTCGCACGTTGCGGGCAAGGCGCCGGCGGTCATCGCCCGGGCGCATCATGGTTCGGTGTCCAAGGACGAGCGCGCCATGACGGAAACGATGCTAAAGGAAGGCACGCTGAAGGCCGTGGTGGCCACGAGCTCGCTGGAGCTGGGCATTGACATGGGCGCGGTGGATTTGGTGGTGCAGGTAGAATCGCCGCCCTCGGTGGCCTCGGGCCTGCAGCGTGTGGGCCGCGCCGGGCACCATGTGGGCGCGGTATCGCACGGCGCGTTTTATCCCAAGCACCGCGCGGACCTGGTGCAATCCACGCTAACGGTTGCGCGCATGCGCGGCGGGATGATCGAGAAGATGCATACCCCGCGCAACCCGCTGGACGTGCTCGCGCAGCAGACCGTGGCGGCGGTCGCTGCAGCGGGCGAGGAAGGCTTAAGCGCGGATGATTGGTATGACACCGTCAAGCGCAGCCATCCCTACCGCGAGCTGGCCCGCGAGGTTTATGACTCCGTCATCGATCTGGTCAGCGGCGTCTACCCGTCCACGGATTTCGCGGAGCTAAAACCCCGCGTGGTCTATGACCGCGTCTCTGGTGTGATGACCCCGCGGCCGGGCGCGCAGCGGGTCGCGGTGACCAGCGGCGGCACCATCCCGGATAGGGGAATGTTCGGCGTCTTCCTCTATAGCGGTGGCGAATCCGGCAAGGCCCCGCGCCGGGTGGGCGAGCTCGATGAAGAAATGGTCTATGAATCCCGCGTGGGCGATGTCTTTACCCTCGGCGCGACCAGCTGGCGCATCGAGGAGATCACTCGCGATCAAGTTTTGGTCACGCCCGCGCCGGGGCATACGGGCAGGCTGCCGTTTTGGAATGGCGATGGCGCCGGGCGCCCCTATGAGCTGGGCCAGGCTTTGGGCGAGTACCGCCGCGAGGTAAATACGGACCCGGGCATTATCGCGGATGCTGATGACAATGCCCGCAGCAATATCTTGTCCTACCTGCGCGAACAGCAGGAGGCCACCGGGATTATTCCAGATGAAAAGACGCTCGTGCTCGAGCGCTTCAAGGATGAGCTGGGGGACTGGCGCGTGGTGCTGCACACGCCCTTTGGCCGGCCGGTCAACTCCGCCTGGGCCTTGGCGGTAGGTGCGCGGGTGGGGGAGCGCACCGGCATGGACCCGCAGGCGGTGGCCGGCGATGATGGCATCGTGCTGCGCCTGCCCGAGGGCGAGGCCGATCCCGATGGCACGATTTTTGCCTTCGACGCCGACGATATTGCCGATATCGTGGCCGAGCAGGTGGGCAATTCCGCCCTCTTTGCCTCCCGCTTCCGCGAATGCGCGGCCCGCGCGCTGCTTTTGCCCCGCCGCAATCCCGGCAAGCGCGCCCCGCTGTGGCAGCAGCGCCAGCGCGCCGAGCAGCTTTTGGATGTTGCCCGTAAGTACCCATCCTTTCCCATCATCTTGGAAACGGTGCGCGAGTGCGTGCAGGACGTCTATGATGTGCCGGCGCTGCAGGAGGTCATGCGCGATCTGGGGCACCGCCGCGTGCGCATCGCGGAGGTCACCACGGAGCAGCCTTCGCCCTTTGCCTCCTCGCTGCTATTTAATTACACCGGCGCCTTCATGTACGAGGGCGATTCCCCGCTGGCGGAAAAGCGAGCGGCGGCGCTCGCCCTTGATCCGGCGCTTCTGGCCAAGCTGCTCGGCACGGTGGAGCTGCGCGAGCTCTTGGATCCCGCGATCATCGATGAGATCCATACCCAGCTGCAGCGCACCGCACCCTCGCGCCGGGCGCGCACCACCGAGGAAGTCGCGGATCTCCTGCGCGTGCTGGGCCCCATCCCGGTCGAAGAGCTGGGCGAGCATACGGATGTTCCCCTGGCCGCCCTGGATAACCTGGGCTCGCGGATTATGCGGGTGCGCATCGGCGGGCGCGAGCACCTTGCCCAGTCCCAGGACGCGGCGCTGCTTCGCGATGCCCTCGGTGTCCCCATTCCTCCCGGCATCCCCGCCCAGGTCGCCACGCTTGCCGATGCCCTCCCACAGCTCATCAGCCGCTGGGCGCGCACCCGCGGCCCGTTCGTGCTCGCGGACTTAACCGCCGCCTTCGGCATTTCCGTTTCCGCAGCACACACCACCCTGGCTGGCCTGGACTCGATCGTGGAGGGCCACTACCGGCAGGGCATAGAGGAGCAGGAGTACTGCGCCGCCGAGGTACTAAAGACCATTCGCTCGCGCTCGCTTGCGGCTGCGCGTGCGGATACCGAGCCGGTCTCCGGTGCCACCTTCGCCCGCTTCCTCCCGGAATGGCACGGCATCGCGCCCGCAGGGAAGCGGCCCGCGCTGCGCGGTGCCGATGGAGTATTTTCTGCTATCGAGCAGCTCGCCGGGGTGCGCCTGCCGGCCTCTGCCTGGGAATCCATCATTTTGCCCGCCCGCGTGGGGGATTATTCGCCCCGCATGCTAGATGAGCTAACCGCCAATGGTGAGGTGATGATCGTCGGCGCCGGAAAGGCCGGAGCTGCCGATCCGTGGGTGATGCTGCTGCCTACCGATTACGCCGCCCAGCTGGCCCCCGAAACCGATCCGGAGGGCGTAAGCATGCTGCAGCGCGCCATTTTAGGCGTGCTCGAGCGCGGCGGCGGCTTCCTCTTTTCCGATATCGCCGCCGAGGTCCCCGGTACCGCCGAGGAAACCCGCGAGGCCCTCTGGGGGCTGGTGGAAATGGGCCTGGCCAGCCCAGATTCCTTCGCGCCCATCCGCACGCGCTTATCGTCAGGCGGGCGCGGTGCCTCCCGCGCGGGCCGCGGTTCTACCGCCCACCGCTCCAAGCGGCGCCCCACGCGCTCGCGGCTGCGCATGGGACGCACCTCGTTCGCCCAGACCCAAAACGCCAGCGGAAGCGCTGGCCAGACCCCACCCGATATGCTCGGCCGCTGGTCGCTGGCGGTGCCCGCAGCCCAAGATGCCACCTCGCGGTCCGTGGCGCACGGCGAGGCCTGGCTGGATCGCTACGGCGTGGTCACCCGCGGCTCCGTGGTGGCCGAGGACGTCCTCGGCGGCTTCGCGCTGGCCTATAAGGTCCTGTCCGGCTTTGAGGAATCCGGCAAGGCCATGCGCGGCTATGTCATCGAAGATCTCGGTGCCGCGCAATTTTCCACCCCGGCCATTATCGATCGCCTCCGTGGCCTAGCGGATTCCCCCGATGTCACCGGCTGGCCGTCCGGCACCACTGATCCAGAAACCTTCGTACTCGCCGCCGTGGATCCCGCCAACCCCTACGGCGCGGCGCTGCCGTGGCCGCAGCGCGATGATGCGGGTGGCAAAGCCACCGGCGGGCCGGCCCGCTCTGCCGGGGCACTGGTCGTGTTGTGCGATGGCCTCCCCATTGCCCACCTCACCCGCGGCGGAAAGACCTTGACCACGTTCATCGACGCCCTTCCCGACGGGATAGAGACCACCGACGTCTACGCCCGCCTCCTATCCGCGCTCACAGAACTCATCGCCGCCGGGCACATGTCGCCGCTGGTGATTGAAAAGTGCAATGGCAACCCCATCCACCACACCTCAGCGGCTAATATCCTGCGATCGCTCGGGGCCGGCATTACCCCAAAGGGCATACGCATTGCCGGGCAGGCTGCGCCGCCCCGCGTCCCGCGCCACGGGGCGAAGGACGGCTCGCCGGAGGATTTTCGCGGTGATTCGCGTGGCGGCCTGCGCGGCGGCAGGCGTGCCTCCGAGGCCATCGAGGAGCTCAGCTTCGACGATCCGCCGCCGCCTCCGCCACCCCGCAATTCTGGTGGCTTCCGCCCGCGCGGCGGATACCGCCGCTAGCGCTACCCGCCCGCAGGTGTATTTTGGTGGGGCCACAGTGTGCGAGACCCGTGGAAGGAGGCCAGCCCCCATGCCCGAAGGCGATTCCGTCCTACAACTTTCGCGCCGCCTGCAGTTTATGACTGGGCGCGAGGTCACCGGCTGTTCCGTGCGCGTGCCGCAGCACGCCACCGTTGACCTCACCGGCACCATCTGCGAGCGCGTGTGGCCCTATGGCAAGCACCTCTTTATGCAATTCGACCAGACCATCGTGCACACCCACCTAAAAATGGAGGGTACCTGGGCCATCCACTACGCCGGCGACCGCTGGCGCAAGCCCGGCCATAGCGCGCGCATCGTGCTGCAACTGGCCCATTCACCGCGCGATATTGAACTCGTAGGCCACTGGTTGGGCTTTGTCGATATCTTCGACGCGGATCAGTACTTTAGCCGCATCGCGCACCTTGGCCCGGATATCTTGGACCCAGACTGGGACCGTGAGGAAGCGGTGCGCCGCTTGCGCGCGCGACCCGAGCGCAGCATCGGCACGGCGCTTTTGGACCAGAAGGTCGTGGCGGGCATTGGCAATGAATACCGCGCCGAAATCTGCTTCCTCGCCGGCGTTCACCCGGCCACCCCGGTGGCAGAGGTGGATGTGGAACAGGTAGTGGACATCGGCAAGCGCATCATGTGGGCCAACCGGAACTCGCCCATCCGCGTGACCACCGGCGTGCGCCGGGCCGGGGAGACTACCTATGTCTTTGGGCGCAACCGCAAGCGCTGCCGGCGCTGCGGCACCATCATCCAGAAGGATTCCCTGGGCGGCGTTGACCGCGGTGGGGACGAGGGTGAATTAGAGCGCATCATCTGGTTCTGCCCGCACTGCCAGCCGCTCTAAGGTTCCTTTACGCTTTTCGCGCTAAGCTGGCGTGCATGCGATCACTCCTAAATCTTGTATTTAATATCATCTGGTTACTCTCCGGCGGCATCGTTCTTGCGCTGGGCTATTTCCTCTTCGGCATCATCGCCTGCATCTTCATCGTGACGATTCCGGCGGGTGTGGCCTCGTTCCGCATGGGCCAGTTCGCGCTGTGGCCGTTCGGCCGCTCCGTGGTGGAGCCCCGCAAGGGCACCGGCGGGATGTCTGGCATCTCCAATGTCATTTGGTTCGTCATCGCTGGTCTGTGGCTATCCATCGGCCACGTCGTTACCGCCGTCATCCAGGCGATTACCATCATCGGGATCCCCGTTGCCTGGGCCAACCTCAAGATGATTCCAGTGACCTGCTTCCCCTTCGGCCGCAAGGTTGTTAGCTCGAAGAATATCCCGTCCGGCTGGCAGCCCATGGTGAAGCTGTAATTTTACTTAGCCTGAGAGCGCCTAGCCCGAAGCGACATGTTGCTTCGCGGCTGGGCGCTTTAGCGATCTGTGGTGCTTAGGCACGAAAGTGTCCAAAACAACCGCGTTTGTCTGAATTTGAGGGCAGATTTTTTAAGAACGCGGTTGTTTTGGACAATTTTACGTGCCCGGGGAACCTGGACCCGGGCACGGGAGTCGGAACTAACGGTTGGCGCGGTACCAGCCGATGAGCTTATCGGTGGACTGGTCGCCGGAATCTACCTCTTGGCTGCCGGAGACGGCAGGGGCCAGGTCATTGGCCTGCTGCTTGCCCAGCTCCACGCCCCATTGGTCGAAGGAATTGATATCCCAGATGATGCCCTGGGTAAAGACGATGTGCTCGTAGAGCGCGATGAGCGCGCCCAGGGTGGAGGGGGTAAGCTCCTCGGCCATAATCGTGGTGGTAGGGCGGTTGCCCGGCATGACCTTGTGCGGCACGAGGTCTTCCTCAACGCCTTCGGTAGCGATTTCTTCTGCCGTCTTGCCAAAGGCCAACACCTTGGTTTGGGCGAAGAAATTGCCCATGAGCAGGTCATGCATCGAGCCGGTGCCGTCCGCGGTGGGGAAGTCCTCCTTGGGGCGGGCAAAGCCGATGAAGTCCGCTGGGATGAGGCGGGTGCCCTGGTGCATGAGTTGGTAAAAGGCGTGCTGGCCGTTGGTGCCCGGCTCGCCCCAGTAGATTTCGCCGGTCTGCCCAGTGGTCACTGCGGTGCCATCGCGGCGCACGGACTTGCCGTTGGATTCCATGGTCAGCTGCTGCAGGTAGGCCGGGAAGCGGCCGAGGTCCTGCGAGTAGGGCAGAACGGCGTGGGTTTGGGCGCCGAAGAAATTGGTGTACCAGATGCCCAGCAAGCCCATGAGTACGGGCACATTGCGCTCTAGCGGGGTGGTGCGGAAGTGCTCATCCATGGCGTGGAAGCCTTCCAAAAAGCGCATGAAGTCCATCGGGCCAATGGTGCACATCAAGGACAGGCCAATGGCGGAATCGAGGGAGTAGCGCCCGCCCACCCAATTCCAGAACGGGAACATATTATCCGTATCGATGCCGAATTTCTCCACCTGCTCCGCATTGGTGGATACGGCCACGAAGTGCTTGGCTACGGCGGATTCATCGCCATCGAATTGTTCGATGAGCCAGCGGCGGGCCGCGTGCGCATTGGTCAGGGTTTCCTGGGTGGTAAAGGTCTTGGAGGAGACGATAAAGAGGGTGGAGCCGGCATCGAGCCCGTCCAAGGTGGCGGCCATATCGGCGGGATCCACGTTGGAGACGAACTCCGCGGAAATGCCTGCCACCTCATAAGAGCGCAGGGCCTGTGCGGCCATGGCCGGGCCGAGGTCGGAACCGCCGATGCCGATATTGACCACCTTTTTGATGGTGTGGCCGGTATGCCCCAACCAGGAACCGGAGCGCAGGGCGGTGGCGAAATCGCGCATGCGGCCCAAAACCTCGTGGACATCGGCGGCGACATCCTGGTCATCGACGTGCAAGTCATCTTCTACCGGCAGGCGCAGCGCGGTGTGCAGCACGGCGCGATCCTCGGTGTTGTTGAGGTGCTCGCCTGCAAACATGGCATCGCGCCGGCCTTCCACGTCGGCGGCGCGGGCTACCTCGACCAGGTGCTGGAGGACGTCTTCATCGATGAGGTTTTTGGATAAATCCACGTGCAGGCCGGCGGCGTCGAAGGTGTAGTTCTCGGCGCGGTTTGCGTCTGCGGCGAAGAGTTCGCGCAGGCGCATGTCCTGCTTTTCTTCATAAACCTTGACCAGGTCTTTCCACTGGGACGATGCGGTGATATCCATGGCAATTGGCCTTTCTGGCGACGAGCGCATTGGCAATGTGTACCCCTCCCACCGTAGTCGAGAATGAGTGCCAACGGCACCGTGAGAAGTGTGGCATTTAGAGCATGAGCGCGCCCGCCCAGCCGGCGATTAGAAGTGGGATATTGAAGTGAATAAAGGTAGGGATGACGGAGTCACGGATGTGATCGTGTTGGCCATCGGCGCCGAGGCCGGCGGTGGGGCCGAGGGTGGAATCGGAGGCGGGGGAGCCGGCATCGCCAAGCGCGCCTGCCGTGCCAATGAGCGCCACCGTGGCCGCGGGGCTAAAGCCGAGCGAGGCGCACAGGGGAACGTAGATAACGGAGATAATCGGCAGGGTGGAAAAGGATGAGCCGATGCCCATGGTGACCACTAGGCCGACCAAGAGCATGGCGCCTGCGGAGAGGAACTTATTGGTGCCAAAGAGGTTGGCGGTGGCATCGACAAGCGGGCCGACTTCCTCCGTCGCCGTCATGACTGAGGCAAAGCCCTGCGCGGTGATCATTATAAAGCCGATAAGGGCCATCATTTTCATGCCGTTGGTAAATACGTCATCGGCGTGCTTCCAATCCACCGCGCCGGAGATGAGCAAGATGCCCAGGCCGGTCAGGGCGCCGACGAGCAGGCCATCAGATTCGAAATCGAGCGCCTGCATGATGATTTGGACGGCAAAGGTGGCGATAATCGCCAGGATGGAAACCCAGATTTTATACCGCGAGGGCGTTTCCTGGTGCTCTTCGGCGGCAATGGGCCGGTCCTCGTACTCGCGTGGGGCGCGGTAGCTGAAAAAGATGGCGATGAGCAGGCCGGCGAGCATGCCCAGGGCCGGGATGGCCATGACCTGCATAATATTGATAGTGGAGGTATCCAGACCCGCCTCTTCAATATTGAAGAGCAAAATATCGTTCAAATAGATGGACCCGAAGCCCACCGGAATGAACATGTAGGTGGTGATAAGGCCGAAGGTCAGGCACGTGGTGATAAGGCGGCGATCCAGCTTGAGCTTATTCATCACCGCCAATAGCGGCGGGACAAGCAGCGGGATGAAGGCAATGTGGACGGGGATGAGGTTCTGGCTCATCACGGCCATGGCAATAAGGCCAAGAACGAGCATCCACTTGGTGGTGGCCGCGGCCTTGGGATCTAATTCGCCGGTGCCGCCGAGCTTGGCGATGAGAAAGTTGGCCGAGATCTGCGGCAGCCCGGCGGAGGCAACACCCATCGCGAAGGCGCCCAAGAGGGCATAACTTAAGGCAATCTTGGCGCCGCCGCCGAGCCCGTCCTGGAAGGCAACCATGGTGGCATCGAGGCCCATGCCGGATAGGAGGCCGCCGACGATTGCACCGATGAAAAGCGCCACCACCACGTGCACGCGCAGGAGGGCAAGCGCGAGCATGACGATGACGGCGATGAGTACTGCGTTCATGCCCCGAAAGCGTACTGCATAGTATGGGTGAGCTCGTAATTAATCCGAGGGGTTGAGTGGTGGCTTTAGCCCAGGCGGCCGCGCCCCATGCGCAGCAGGGCAGAGGCGATGGTGGGGCCTTCCTCGCCAAGCTCCGCGCGGAACTCATTGAGGATGGCGATCTCGCGGGTGTGCACCAAGCGCGTGCCGCCGGAGCTCATGCGGGTGCGACCCACCGCGCGGGAGACCTCGGTGCGGCGCTTGACGGCATCCAAGATGATTTGGTCAAGGCGGTTGATTTCCTCGCGATACTGCTGGATTTCCGCATCAGATAGGGGATCATCCGTGCCGGTGGGCGTGCGGATATCCAAGCCATTGTCAACGATGGATTCATTATCTTCAGCGGTCATGGTCCCTTATTGTGCCACTTGGTCGGGTATTTAGAAAGCGCAGGGTATGCCGCAAATACGGGCCATGTCCGGTGGGGCTAGTAGGTTGGTAGGCATTATGACGAATAACTCTCCATTTAGCCCAACTTCTACCCCGCGCGAACCCGTATCCGGTGCTGCTTCCCGCGGCGGCTTCGCCCCTAGCCAGCCCGAGCCGCAGAACCCCTTTGGCAGCACGCCAAGGCCCGCGGAATCCGATCCTTTAACCCAAGGTTTGAATCCACAGCAATTAGAGGCGGTCACCCATACCGGCAGGCCCCTGCTGATTGTCGCCGGCGCGGGTTCTGGCAAGACCGCGGTACTTACCCGCCGCATCGCGTACCTCATGCGCCACCGCGGGGTAAACCCGTGGGAAAGCCTCGCCATTACCTTTACCAATAAGGCCGCCGCAGAGATGAAGGAGCGCGTGGGTTCCCTGGTCGGTCCGGTGGCCGAGCGCATGTGGGTATCCACCTTCCACTCCATCTGCGTGCGCATCCTGCGCCAGAACGCCCAGCTCGTGCCGGGGCTTAATACCAACTTCACCATTTATGATGGCGACGATGCCCGCAGGCTTCTATCCATGATTGCCAAGGACATGCAGCTGGATCTGAAGAAATACACCCCGCGCGTGCTGGCCAACCAGATCTCCAACCACAAAAACGAGCTCGTGGGCCCGGCCGAGGCAGCCGACAAGGCGCAGCAGACCAAGAACCCCTTTGAGACCACCGTGGCGGATGTCTACGCCGAGTACCAGCGCCGCCTGCGCGCGGCCAATGCGGTGGACTTTGATGACCTCATCGGGGAAGTAGTGCGCATTTTCACCGAGCACAAGCAGGTAGTGGAGTTTTATCGCCGGCGGTTTAAGCACGTGCTCATTGATGAGTACCAGGACACCAACCACGCCCAGTACGCGCTGGTAGCAGCGCTCGTGGGCAAGGGCGAGCTGGGTCCTGATGCCCCAGAGTTGTGCGTGGTGGGTGATTCCGATCAGTCCATTTATGCCTTCCGCGGCGCCACCATCCGCAATATCGAGGAATTCGAGCGCGACTACCCGCAGGCGCACACCATCTTATTGGAGCAGAACTATCGCTCCACGCAGACCATCTTGAACGCGGCTAATGCCGTGATTGCGAAAAACGAGAACCGCCGGGAGAAAAACCTGTGGACCGCGCACGGCGATGGCGAATCCATCGTGGGGTATGTGGCGGATAACGAACACGATGAAGCCCGTTTTATCGCCGCAGAGATCGACGCGCTGGCGGATAAGGGCCACAGCTATTCCGATATCGCCGTGATGTACCGGACCAATAATTCCTCCCGCGCGCTGGAGGATATCTTCATTCGCTCCGGCATTCCCTATAAGGTCGTGGGCGGGACGCGCTTTTACGAACGCCGCGAAATCCGCGATATGGTGGCCTACCTGCGCATTATGGATAACCCCGACGATACGGTGAGCCTGCGCCGCATCATCAATGTTCCCAAGCGCGCCATCGGCGATAAGGCCCAGGGCCAGATTGCCCTGCACGCGGAAAACCAGGGGATAAGCTTTGGCAAGGCGCTTGCCGATGTCCCCCGGGGCGACGTCCCCGGCCTTGGCACCCGCGCCGTCAATGCCGTTACCAAGTTCAACGACATGATGGAGGGCATCCGCGCACAAATCCCCGGCATGCGCGATGAGGTGACCGGCCAGCCCGATCTGGGCGAACTGCTCACCGCCATCCTGGATGCCACCGGATATAAGGCGGAGCTAGAAAAATCCAACGACCCGCAGGATGGCGCGCGCCTCGATAACCTCAATGAGCTGGTATCCGTGGCCCGCGAATTTACCTCGGAGGCCGCCAACCAGCTGGCCGCCGCCGGGGCGGATGCGGTCGATCCCAATGAGCTATTAGAAGAAGGCGAAGCCGCGCCGGGCTCGCTGCAGGCCTTTTTGGAAAAGGTCTCCCTGGTCGCAGATGCGGATCAGATCCCGGATTCTGAGACTGGGGTAGTGACCATGATGACCCTGCATACGGCCAAGGGCTTGGAGTTTCCCGTCGTCTTTGTCGCCGGCTGGGAGGACGGCCAATTCCCGCACATGCGCTCACTGGGTAACCCGAAGGAATTAAGCGAAGAACGCCGCCTGGCCTATGTGGGCATCACCCGCGCCCGTGAAAAGTTGTACCTCACGCGCGCCATCTTGCGCTCTGCGTGGGGCAATCCGGTGACCAATCCCGCCAGTCGCTTCCTCGCCGAGATCCCAGAGGATCTCATCGACTGGCGGCGAGAGGATTCCGATAGTGACCTCACCGGTTCCTGGGGAGCCGATGACTATCAATATGGCCGGAGCTATCGCCGCGGTTCTAGTGGCGCCTATTCCGGTGGTGGGGGTGCTGGGTTTGGCCAGCGCGCTACGTCTTCCCCTTCGCAACGCACTCGCCAGCCTGCAGCTAATTCCATGCCGAAGAATAAGAACCTCAACCTTGCTGTGGGAGACCGCGTCAACCACGCCAAGTACGGGCTCGGAACCGTAATTGAAACGGCCGGTTCCGGTGCCCGCGCCACGGTGACCGTGGACTTTGGTTCCTCCGGCAAGGTGCGGCTCATGCTCATCGGTGGTGTGCCGATGGAAAAGCTCTAGACCGAGATCCCGCGCTCGTTGAACCAGCCCACTGGGTCAACGGCCGCGCCGCCACCTGGGTGGATTTCGAAGTGTAAGTGTGGGCCGGTGGAGCGGCCCTCGTTGCCGATGTCCGCGATGTGGTCGCCCGCAGAAACGTGGTCGCCCACGTTCACGCGCAGCGAGCTGGCGGACATGTGGCCGTAGACAGAGATGCTGCCATCGACGTGCTGGATGCGAATCCAGTTGCCGAAGCCCTGTGCCGGACCGGAGTTAATGACCGTGCCGTCCATGACGGAGTAGATCGGGGTGCCGACTGGGTTAGCCACGTCGATGCCGTTGTGCATCGCGCCCCAGCGCATACCGAATCCGGAGGTCAACGTGCCGGAGGTGGGAAAGACCACCGTATTGCCGGCAGCATCGCGGCTGCGCTGAGGGGTCAGTCCAGAGCGGTCGCCCTCGGGAGCGAAGGCTTCCCGTAGACCAGGAACGGAGGAGGGGTCCAAGATGATGTTGATCCCGCCGGATTCGTTCGGGCTAAATTCCGGGACGTCTTTGCCGGTTAGTACACCGGCGGCGGCGTTTGCGAAGCCGACGGCGGCGTCGATAACGCCCGCGTTATCAACGTTGGTTGCTTGCGGCTCAGAGGAGCCATTGGAAACGTCCACGCTGGCCACTGGATCAGCAGCAAAAGCGGAGGTGCCGGTAGCAAAAACGGTGCCAAGCGTAACGATGCTTAGCGCTACATTCCTGCGTGCGCGGTTCATGCGCTTCATAGTTTAAGTCCTTTTCATGGCTGTGCATGGTCTCGAGGCGCGCAAACCTTAAAGGTTTGGCGTCTTTCAACTGCCCTCTGCGACACGCCGAGGAATGGAAATACCCCATTTAGCGTTCGCTTGTGGCAACGAGTTAAAAGTTAGCCTGCCCATAGAGGCCGCGCAATCTGTAAAAATGCTGGTAGAAAAGGCGTTAATTCGAAAAGTTTCGAACATGCCAGCTTGTTGCGCGTGTTACGAAAGTGGCCAAAGTTGCGGGTTTGAAGTACTGGTTTAAGCTCTGGGGGTGACTGCCGGGGGTGGGGAGAGGGGGGTTACTGGCACCAAGCTAGAAAACTGCCATCTACCTGCGACAAGGCTGGATGCTGGACTTAACTGGCAGTCGGTGGGGATATTTTGAGGGCTGCATTGGCGGCTCTTTTATGGCGGCGCGCGCCCGGTGATAATTCCCGGTACCGCGTGTATGTGCTCTCGTGCGGTTCAACGGCGCTCAGGGCGAATGGAGGGGCCCTAATCCCGCGATGTGGAGGCTTGGGTGGCTATGGGGACCCTAGGGGGCTCATATGGGCCCTGGAGGGCGGCTATGCGGCTTTCTAGCGCTCTTTGGACCGCAATCCGCCCTCTGGGCGGGGTAGAACTATCTCCATCGCGGAGATCGCCTCTGGCGGGCGAAGGTGGAGCTGTGGCTCCGCACGAGGGGGCTTGTCGTGGGGACTGCGGGCGAGTGGAGCTTATTGGGGTCTAGGCATAGCAAAAGCGCCGCAGAGGTTATCTGCGGCGCTTTAACAAGAAGGAAAGAAGGCTCTTAGAGCTGAATGCCTCGCTCGGCCAGCCATGCCTGTGGGTCAACGGCGTCACCGGAGTTCGGGTGCACCTCGAAGTGGAGGTGGGAACCGGTGGAGAAGCCCAGGGAACCCATGCCGGCGATCTTCTGGCCAGCGTGCACGTGCTCGCCCACGGCAACATCGAGGGTCTGCATGTGGCCGTAGACGGTCATGGTGCCGTCATCGTGGAGAATGCGGATCCACTGGCCGTAGCCGGAGGCCGGGCCGGAATCGATAACGGTGCCGTCCATGACGGAAAGGATGGGGGTGCCAACGGCGTTGGCGATGTCCACGCCGGAGTGGAAGGAGCCCCAGCGCGGGCCGAAGCCAGAGGTGAAGGCGCCTTCAGCGGGGCGAGCAATGGAAGGAGCGCGAGCGGCAAGGTCCTCGGCGGCGCGGTCAGCGGAAGCCTGGATGGACTTGCTCAGCTGGTCAACCAGATTGGTAACCGGCTTTGCCTCAGCCACGTTGAGGATCTGTGGTGCAGCATCAGAGGAGCCGGCTGGGGTGTTGTTGACCTCGGAAGTATCAGCGGCAAGCTTGTAGTCAACAGACTGCGTCGTGGTGGTGGAAGGTGCAGCGTTGTTGGATTCAACGTTAGCGGCAGCTGCGCCGCCTACGCCGGCGGTGGACACGGCACCGGCTGCAACGGTCATGACAGCGATACGGCCCTTGGTGGTCTGCGAGGTGACAATCTTGCGATGGCGGCCGGCGCCACGCTGAACTTTGCTTCGCATTAAATCTTCTTTCGTGTCTTTCACAATCTTCAAAAAGAGCGTTACACCGTCTCTGGGTTAGTTACGAGATTGTGACCTTCTTGTTACCAACGAGATGTAACAGTAGCGTCTCAAAAAGATAACAGCAAGCCAAAAATGAATTTTTTCTCGCGCCAGTCTGGAATAAGCCTACATGCAGGCACGTTATGGAAAGTTGTGGCGCATAGTGCGATATAAATCTCTTAAAACCAAGCCCCCGCGGTAACCCCGAAGCTGTAATGGTGCACTGTAACGTCCTGCCGTGGAAATGCAATGGCATGTAATTACTGTGACCAGTGGGGGATAAGAGTTAAAACTTTATTCCTTATATATATGTCTACAGTAGTTACTGAACAAGTCCACGGTGATTTTGGAGGTGCCTCGTCGCGCCACCCCGATACCGCGCGCAAAAGGTGGCAAAGTGGACGCCGATGAACAAAAACACCAGCCCCCAATCTCGGTCAACGCCCCGCCCGCGTAGCCAGGCGCGGGGCCGGACAGTGCAGACAGAGCGCGCCCCTCGTGCACCGCATGCCACCGCGACGCAGAAGCCGCATAATTCCGCAGAACGCGTCGCCCGCAAAGCTGGGTCGAAGGCGAAGGCCCGTCGCACGCCGGCCCCGCTGACGAAGGCGGGGCGCATCCGCCAATTATTCATGTCGGCGGCGCTGCCGAATATTATTGTCGTCCTTATTATTGTGGCGCTCGCATTCGGCGCGCTTTTGCTTTTTGGCTCGCCCCTTGCGTGGCTGCCCACCATCGTGGCGGAAGCGTGGATGGTCTTTAACCTCGCGCCGGTATCTGCGGCCGGGGTGGACCTGTCGTTCCTCCCCGCCTTGCCCGCCCTCATCCTCGCCACGGTGGTGGCGGTGCGCGTGCGCGCCGCGGTAAAACACAAAGTCAGCGTGAAGGATCTGGCTATTCTTGTCGCCTGCGTGATGGGCGTGCCGGTGGTACTGACCTGCATTGCCTGGGTGATGTTGTGGGATGCCGGCAAGGTTTTCGACGTATCCCCGCCGAACCTCGCTGCTGCGCTTGCTCGCGTCATCGTCGTGCACCTAGCGGCGATGGCAGCCGGCATGGGTACCCGCCTGTGGCGCGCCTTGGCCAAGCGCTATGGTGCCCCGCCGCTGCTTGTCGATGCCGCCCTTATCGCCCTGCGCTACCTCGCCTACCTCGCCATTGGCGCGACCGTGGTCTTCGTGCTCATCTTCATCGTGAACTTCTCGCGCCAGGGGGAGATGATGGATGAGTACCCTTCCATCTCTGGGCTGGGCGTTTTCACCCTCATCCTGTTGAGCCTGCTGTATATCCCCAACGCCATCGTCAGCACCGGGGCAGTGCTGGTGGGCTCGGAGTTTTCAGCAGGGGAGGCGCAGGTAAGCCTCTTTAGCACCCACCTTGTTCCGCTGCCGCCACTGCCCATTACCGGCGGCATCCCAGCGTCCTCACCCGGCTGGGCGGTCGTGTTCATGGTGGTTCCCCTCATCGCGGCGACGATGTCCTTGTATAAGAAGCGCCCGTCCTTCCAAAAGGTGCTCGCGGCCACGGTGGCTACCGCGGTCATCATGTTCTTCGCGTGCTATTTGGTCAGCGGCACGCTTGGCTACTACGGCCACACCGGACCACACCTGTGGACGGCTGCTGGCCTTGCCGCGCTATGGATCGCCGTCGTGGGCTTGGCCGTCGCGGCAGCCTTTGCGCTTATGAACTGGCGGGACGCCCGCGCAGTTGAAGCGGATTCTTCGGCGGCGGAGGCCTCTGAAGAGGATTCAGAAGACACTGCAGAGTCGGCAGAAGATACCGCTTCTGAGGACACCACTGACGCAGAACAATCTGACGCGGACAAGGCCGAGGCCGACGAGGCTGACGGCGACGATGCTGATGCCGATTTGGACGAGAGCGAAACGGACGAGGACGAATCAGAATCTGGCGACGGTGAGGACTCCGAGTCAGCAGCGAATGACGCGGACGACGCAGCCGACGACGATGACGCTGCCGCAGAATCCACGGACACCGCAGACACCGTCGACGAGGTCATCGAAGGGGAGGTCGTTGAAGACAGCGACGACGGCGATGACGCGGAGAGTACTGCGGGAGATGGTGGGGAAGAAGGGGCATCGGAAAGCAGCGAGCGCGAAGCGGCTGAAGACCCCGAGATCCTGGAAGGCGAGCTCGTGGAAGAGGACGCAAATGAGGGCAAGCCTGACGCGGCAGATTCTACTGAAAGCGGGAAGAGGGACTAGGCTATAGCGCGTGACTTCACCGATGCCACCACGCGCTACTGCAGCTACTGACCGCCTACGAGTTGTCGTGCTTGTCTCTGGGACGGGCTCGCTTTTGCAAGCCATCTTGGAAGCCCAGGATGAGCGATACCAAGTGGTGAAGGTGGTTGCGGATAAACCGTGTCGAGGTATTGAACGCGCCCGAGAACGCGGTATCGATACCGAGATCGTGGAAATGGGTGCGGACCGTGCCGAATGGAATACATGTCTGGCTGATGCAGTAGATGCTGCCCAGCCAGACATTGTTGTTTCTGCAGGCTTTATGAAGATTTTGGGGGAAGGCTTCCTCCGCCGCTTCGAAGGCCGCACCATCAATACCCACCCGGCGTTATTGCCTGCGTTTAAGGGCGCGCACGGGGTGCGCGATGCGTTGGAATACGGCGTGAAGGTCACAGGCTCTACCGTCCATTTCGTGGACGCGGGCGTGGATACCGGTTCCATCATTGCGCAGCGGCCGGTGGCCGTGCGGGCAGATGATGATGAGGCCAGCCTCCACGAACGCATTAAAAAGGTAGAGCGCGAACTCATCGTCGATGTGCTGCGCGCGGCGCAGCCCCGCGGCGAGGAACTTTTTATTCAACTCGCAGACTAAGACTTTTCGAAAGGCTTAATCCTCCTCATGAGCGAAGACCGCAAGCAGGTAAAGCGCGCACTCATTAGCGTGTACGACAAGACGGGGCTGGAGGATCTGGCCCGCGCACTTGATAAGGCAGGCGTAGAGATCGTCTCTACCGGCTCCACCGCCAAGAAGATTGCTGACCTGGGAATCGAGGTCACCCCGGTAGAAAAGCTCACCGGTTTCCCCGAGTGCCTGGAAGGCCGCGTCAAGACGCTCCACCCGCGCGTGCACGCCGGAATCCTGGCGGATACCCGCAAGGAAGACCACCTGGCGCAGCTCAACGAGCTTGAGGTAGAGCCCTTCCAGCTCGTCGTGGTGAACCTGTACCCCTTCCAGGAAACGGTCGCCTCCGGCGCGGACTTCGATGGATGCGTGGAGCAGATCGATATCGGTGGGCCTTCCATGGTGCGCGCGGCGGCCAAGAATCACCCGTCCGTTGCCGTGGTCGTAGATCCGGCGCGCTATGGCGAGGTAACCCAGGCCGTTGAAGAGGGTGGATTTAGCCTTGACCAGCGCCGTGGCCTCGCTCGCGATGCCTTCCTTCACACCGCTAACTATGATGCGGCGGTTTCCGCATGGTTCGTTGACCAGCTCAGCGATGGCGAGGAGACCACCTCGCTGCGCTACGGCGAGAATTCCCACCAGGCCGCCACCGTCACCCGGATTGGCACCAAGGGCCTGGCCAACGCCCAGCAGCTCAACGGTAAGGAGATGAGCTACAACAACTACCAGGACGCCGATGCTGCTTGGCGTGCGGCCTGGGATCACGAGCGCCCCTGCGTGGCGATTATCAAGCACACCAACCCGTGCGGCATCGCCGTATCGGATGAGTCCATCGCTGCGGCCCACCGCGCGGCGCATGCCTGTGACCCAATGTCCGCATTTGGCGGCGTCATCGCCGTTAACCGCGCGGTTAGCGAGGAGATGGCTGAGCAGGTCAAGGGCATTTTCACCGAGGTCATCGTCGCGCCCGCCTATGAGGATAAGGCGCTGGAGATCCTGCAGAGCAAGAAGAACCTGCGCGTGCTTTTGGCCGAGCCAGAAAAGCAGGGCGAGGAGCGCAAGTACATCTCCGGCGGCGTGCTGCGCCAAGAGCCGGATACCTACCAGGCAGAGGGCGATAAGCCCGAAAACTGGACCCTGGCAGCGGGCGAGGCCCTGAGCGACGAGGACTTGGCCCAGCTCGAATTCGCCTGGCGCACTGTGCGCGCGGTCAAGTCCAATGCGATTTTGCTGGCTAAGGACAACGCGACCGTGGGCGTGGGCATGGGCCAAGTCAACCGCGTGGATTCCGCCAAGCTTGCGGTCGAGCGCGCCAATACGCTTGCCGATGCCACCAACCGCACCCAAGGCTCCTTCGCCGCCTCCGATGCCTTTTTCCCCTTTGCCGATGGCTTGCAGGTGCTTCTCGATGCCGGCGTCAAAGCCGTTGTCCAGCCCGGCGGCTCCATCCGCGATGAAGAAGTTATCGAGGCAGCTAAGGCCGCTGGTGTTACGATGTATCTCACTGGAACGCGCCACTTCGCGCACTAGCGATAGCGCCTGAAACCTAAGGATCCTCGTTATGCCCGCACCCACCCGCACCGCGCCGAGGCGTACTGCACCGAAGCGCATGGCGCTCGGCGGCCTACTTGTGGCGGGGGCGCTGTGTCTTAGCGCGTGCGGGCAGGGCGAGCAGGAGACGGGATCCGAGCCGGGCATCGCCAAGCAGGAAACGTCGCGCCCCGCGGAGAGCGCGGCGGATACGAAGGATAGCCCTCGCGATGCCGCAGCGCAGGATGAGGCTGCGCCGGCTGATGCCCAATCCGATGCCGCGAACTCAGCCGGTGCCGACGGGGCGGCTGTGGTTGGTGACCTGCAGCGCGAACTCGACCGCATCGCCGCCAACTACGGGAATGTAGGCATCGCGGTATCGGATGGCACCACCACCATTGCCGCCGGGCGCACCGCGCCCGAAACCGCCTGGTCCACCTCCAAGGTTCCGGTGCTCATCGCGCCCCATCGCGCAGGGCTCATCGGCCCCGACGTGGTGACATCTGCGATTACCTATTCCAATAATGAGGCGGCGCAATCCGCCTGGGACGCACTCGGTGGCGGCGCACAAGCCGCCCAGGCCGCGCAACAAGTGCTTGCCGAGGCCGGCGATACCACCACCCAGGTACAAAGCCAGGTCACCCGCCCGGAATTTAGCGCCTTCGGGCAAACGCAGTGGAGCGTGGGCGACCAGGCCGCGTTCATGGCAAAGCTGCGCTGCGTCAACGGTGCCGAACCCATCCTCACCGCGATGTCTACGCCCGACCCCGCCCAAAGCTATGGCCTGCGTAACCTAGAGGGTGCCGCCCTCAAAGGCGGCTGGGGCCCAGATATCGCCGGCGGCTATGATGTGCGGCAGATGGGTCTTGCCACCATCGGCGGCCGCGAGGTGGCGGTAGCACTCATCGCCTCGGCCCCGGATGGTCAGTACGCCTCCGCCCAACCATTACTTTCGGGCATGGCGCTCGATCTCTCCAAGGCCGAAATAGCTTGGCCCACCCCAGCTTGTTAGCCCCACTTCCGGCTTATGAGAAAGGACTTTTCATGCCGCACTTTCATCTAACTCCACGTTTGCGTTGGGGGCTGCACCTCGGCGCGGTAGCGACCGCGGGCATCGTTTTAAGCGCCTGCAGCAGTAGCACGGATGGGGATCAGCCCGACTTTTCCGGCGATGGCGGCATGACCACCGTCGAAAGTACGACGGAGACTTCCACCGAAGAAACCTCTACGGCGACAAAGTCCCCGGAAACCCAAAAGAAAGAACCACCCGTGGTGACGGTGACCGAAACCGAACAGGAACAGGCGCAGCCACCGAAGAACAATAATGGCGGCGGAAATGAACTCATCGACGGCCTAGGTGAATACGGGTGGACCGATACCAATACCTACGCCAATTGCCACCGTTATGAACGCGTCGTCTTTGCCGGCAAAGGCCCTGACGGCAGGGCCATTATCTGTGAGAACCAGGGAAACGTCCTGACGTACCGCTCGACCATCTTTGGTGGCGAATTTACTGGGTCAATCATTGGCCAAGACGGCGGTAACTACTACGTGGACGCCTCGCCCTCGACCATCGTCGTAACCCCCAGCGGGATTAGCGTGCGCGAGGGCGGCGGCTTGGCTGCCACCGCGGACTTCACTCAATCCTGGCAACGCTAACCACTAGTAAGTGGTTAGCGACGCTACAAGGAAGTGGTTAACGTTAACCGCAAAGAAGCGGTTAACGATGCCACAAGGAATAGGTTAGCGAGACTTTTTCTTCTTGCGGTCTGCTGCAGCCGCCGCAGCCGCAGAGATCGAGTCATTGCGATTCTTTAGCAGCTCAAGTGTCATCGCCTCGGCGTCCTCGGGGACGGTGGCTCCGAGGACGGCAAGGGCGGCATCGGCAAGCATGGCGGCAGTCTCCGGAACCGACTGGGCCGCGGCATACGGGGGCGTGCCGTTATTGGGGCGCATCTCGATGACGGACAGCGCGATGTGGAAAGGCAACTCGATGCGCGGATCCGCATCGCCCACAATGGCGGCGGCGGTGGTGCGGAAGTGGCTCTGCAGCCGCTCGCGGGAGCTGTGGTACTCCGAAAACTCCGGCGAATTGGCCACCGGCAACTGGTACAACCGGCCGACATTCCAACCGCTGGTGAGCAAAAGGCGCGATTCCGCGGCGACTAGGGACCACAGGCGCTGCTCCGGCTCGGCATCGGAATCCACCAGCTCATCCGCGAGTTCTAGCGAGGGCTCGATGGTGGAATTAAGCAGCGCGAGGAAAATCTCCGTCTTGGAGGGAAAATGGTAGTACAGCGATGCCTGCCGGATGCCAACCGCATCCGCGATTTGGTGGGTCGAGGTAGTGGCAAAGCCCTGGGTGGTAAATAACTCTGAGGAGGCGTCCAAAATCTCTTCCCGGGCGCTATTGCCTCTGCGGCGGGGGCTATGTTTACGCGGCCTACCGACGTTTCCTGACATGCGGCGGACGCCTCCTTTCTCTCAGCAGAAAATGCTTTTACTCAACAACTCTACAGCCCTGCAGCCCGCCGGCGCGGACCGCATGCGTAGCCACAAAAACTTTGTGGCGATTCTAATTCGCGCCATCCGCGGTGCGTTGGGAGATGGACTCGAAGGTCGCAGACACCATGCGGCAGGCCGTGCCGTAGGCCGTGCGCTCCAGTGGTGGCAGGTCTTGCAGGACGGATTCACGGCCGTGCACATTGTCGTACCAGCGGCGCATTTCTACCGAATACCCAGTGCGCCACGCAAGGTCGAGGGTCTCTGCGTCCTCCGCGGTGAGCATCCCGCGCTCTTGGCCAATGGCGAGGCGATCGACCGTGGGACGCGGGCCCGGTGCCGCCCAGCGCGCAATGGCGGCGATGGGGGATAACAGCATGGACTTAATGTCCACGGCCGCGCTGCGATCGGGCAAACCCCCAACGCGCTGGAGCAGAGGCGGACGCTGGGACAACGCCTCCTCCAACAAAGCTTGTTCACCGCCGCGGCCTAAAGGCAGGCCGGCATCGACGCGCGCTGCCATGGAATCGGCCGCTTGATGTACCTCTAGCCCGACATCGCGAAAGACGGACTCCAAGTCGCTGTCTTCTCCCATCCACTCGATGGGCATGCTGGGTAGCTGATCCCCGCGCGCCGCCGCGCCGGTTAAGCGGATATCCGCATCCACGCCTGGTGCGCGCACGATATCTGTCAGCAGCCGCGAAAACCAGTTGGCTAATTCAATCTCATCGTCCTGGTGCGCTACCGCATTGCGCAAGACATCTTGTGCTTCCGCCAATAAGCCGCGAGCGGTTGCCCGAGACTGGCAATGGGGAGCAAGCTCCGAAAGATCGAGAAGGGATTGATGCAGGGCCATACAGTCACTGCCTTTCACTCATTGCAAAGCGGTGCGCATCTAAAAGTTGTGCGGCGCAGGATTGCTATAAATGTAACACTTATGCAATTGCGCAGTAGCGTTTGGGGGAGTGTGCAGCGGGTTCGTCGCGTCCGTGCCTATGGGCGTTCGCGGAGGAGCTTTGCGGCTGGTGTTGCCGTGGGAACTGGCGTTTGCGGCGTAGCGCCAAAGAATACCCCGAAAACGACTTTCGCCGCCTCACCTCGAAAGGTAGGCGGCGAAAGTTTATGGTTCTTTTACCGTGTCACACTTGCCAGCGGCAAAAGTGCGCTGTTGATACCCAGCTACTGTTTAGCGGGTGGTGAACGGCAGGAGAGCCATTTCGCGTGCGTTCTTGACTGCGGTAGCAACCTGACGCTGCTGCTGCGGGGTCAAGCCGGTGACGCGACGGGAACGGATCTTGTGGCGATCCGAGATGAATAGACGCAGAGTCTTGGTGTCCTTGTAGTCCACCTTCTCAATGCCCTCAGCCTTCAAAGGGTTCTTCTTCGGGCGACGGCTCTGCTCCATACGGAACTTCTTTTGGTTATTGCGCTTATTAGCCATTGTGCAATTACCCCTTTACCAGCTGGACTTGCGAACGCCCGGCAGCTCACCACGGTGAGCCATGCCGCGCATACGGACACGGGACAGGCCGAACTTGCGGAGGTAACCGCGCGGGCGGCCATCGGCTGCGTCGCGGTTACGAACGCGGGCTGGGGAAGCGTCACGAGGCTGGCGGTTCAGCTCGAACTGAGCCTCCAAACGCTCCTCATCCGGGGTGTTCGGGTTCTTGATGATCTTCTTGAGCTCAGCGCGACGCTCCGCGTAGCGGGCGACGATTTCCTTGCGCTGCTCGTTCTTAGCGATCTTGGACTTCTTAGCCATGAATTATCGCTCCTCGCGGAATTCGACGTGCTTGCGGGCGATCGGATCGAACTTCTTCAGGGTGATGCGATCCGGGTTATTGCGCTTGTTCTTACGGGTCACGTAGGTGTAACCGGTGCCCGCAGTGGACTTCAGCTTGATGATTGGGCGAATATCGTTACGTGCCATACTTAAATCTTCTCCCCACGTGCGCGGATCTTGGCAACAACGGACTCGATGCCGTCGCGGTCAATGATCTTCATACCCTTGGTGGAAACATTCAGAGTAATGGTACGGCCCTCAGAGGGCAGGTAGTAGCGACGACGCTGCACGTTGGGGTTCCAACGGCGCGAAGTGCGGCGGTGCGAGTGCGAGACCTGCTTGCCGAATTCCGGCTTGCGGCCCGTTACCTGGCAAATAGCCGACATGGGTCTTCTTTCTCCTAGCCGCCCACATCGTGGCTATAAACGACTACGTGCCGACTGCCGTGTGAGGGTGGCAGTGCTCAAAAAGTGAGGTGTGAGCAGGTGCGGCATCGTCGTCAAAAACCAGTAGACGGGGCGTAATACGTATATTTTGACAACAGCAAGAGCAAATCTTACAGCCTTACTCGCGATATACCTAATCGCTGCCGCGATAGCCTCGCGCATTAAGCCGTCGGCTTTGCGTCGATGATCAAGCAGCACTGCCTAACGCATTGGGGAGGTTTTAATGGTTACTATAACGAATGGGGCGCATATGTGCGCCTGTGGCGACTGTGGTTGCCGCAGGTGAGCAATTTCGTATATATGGCGGTGGAATGTAGGATAATTCAGGTTATCGGTCGGCGCGCTTAGTGGCGCCGGGCGAGCTGTAACTGTACATCCCAACTCGGGCACGATCCGTACCGTCATTATTCAGTGTGCGGAACCGACCCGTAGTCCAACCCTGAGGGAATATCTATGAAGAAAGACATCCACCCGGATTACCACCCAGTGGTCTTCCGTGATGCTGGTACCGGTCACTCCTTTTTGACCAAGTCCACCGCTACCTCTTCTCGCACCGTTGAGTGGGAAGACGGCAACGAGTACCCGCTCATCGTCGTTGACGTTACTGCTGAGTCCCACCCGTTCTGGACTGGTGCACAGCGCGTTATGGATACCGCTGGCCGTGTCGAGCGCTTCAACCAGCGCTTCGGTGCCATGGCTCGCCGCAAGAAGAAGAACGCGTAAGGAGAAGAAGAGAAAATGGCAACTCCTAAGTTTAAGAAGTCCCGTGCGAACACCCACGCACGTCGTTCCCAGTGGAAGGCTGACAACGTCGCTCTCCAGGAAGTCACCATCGATGGTCAGACCGTGCGCATCCCGCGCCGCCTGGTCAAGGCCGCTAAGCTCGGCCTGGTTGACGTAGAGCAGTTCTAAGCCTGCTTTCAGTCTCACCCCTCCCAGTTGCTTATTGGCAACTGCGAGGGGTTGTGATGTTTTAGGCCCTTTTTAGGCACCGGTGATGGGCAATAAAGAGCGCCTGCCATCCCGGGTGGGTGGCAGGCGGTGTAAGGAGAGTGCGCAGTAATAGTGCGTGCTCCTAAGTTGAAGGCTTATGCTTCAAGCGCGGCCTTGCGTTCTTCGGTGAGGCGCACTTCTTCCTTATTAATAAAGAGGAAGATGGCCAGAACGAGGATGGTAAAGAGCAGGAAGACCATGAAGGTGACATTCCAGCCGGCGTACTTGACCAAGTAGCCTACGCCGGTCGAGGCGAGCGTGGCACCAAGCAGGTAACCGAAAAGGCCTGTAAAGCCGGAGGCGGTACTTGCCACATTGCGTGGGGAGAGGTCGAGGGCCTGCAAACCGATGAGGCCAACCGGACCGTAGATGAAGGCACCGATGAGCGCGATGAAGATAACCATGATCGCGAACGGGGTGCCTACGGGGGCCAGCCAGTAGCCGGCGATGGACAGGCCCGTAGCCAAGATAAAGATCAAGATGACCTTAGAGCGGTTGCCGTGGAAGAGCTTATCGGACATCCAGCCGCAGAGAATGGTGCCCAGCAGGCCTGCGAGCTCGAAGGCGCCGAAGGCGACCAGGCCGGAATTGATGTTCATGTGGTGGACTTCAGCGAGGTACGTCGTAATCCAGTTGAGCACGCCGTAGCGCAGTGCATAGACAAATACGTTGGCGATGGCCAAGAGGACAATGATGCGGTTGCGCAGGACGTATTTGAAAATGAGATCCTTGGTGGAGATTCCATCGCCTTCTTGCCGCTGGATATCTGCAACCTTGGCGGGATCATTGCGCTATTCATCGACCGTCGGCAGTCCTTCTGAAGGCGGGTTATCGCGGATGAGTAAGAAAGCTAAGGCCGCGATGATCAGGGCCGCGACTGCGGGGAGCCAAAAGGCTACCTGCCATTGATTGCCGGTCATCGCCAAGCCGACGCCTACCAGCAGCGGTAATACGCCTGCACCCACATTGTGCGAGGTATTCCACAGTGATCCCTTCCAGCCGCGCTCGGATGTAGAGAACCATTGCACGATGACGCGGCCGCATGGTGGGTGCCCCATGCCTTGGAACCAACCATTGAGGAACATGACGGTGGCAAAGACGCCTACGGATGCAGAGACCCACGGGACGAAGCCGACTATCAGGTTCATCAGTGCGGATAGACTCAGTCCGATGGGCAGGAAGTAACGCGCATTGGATTGGTCCGCGAGCATGGCGGAAAAGAATTTGGATAAGCCATAAGAAATCAGCACGGCATTACTAATGATGCCGATTGCAGGCTTGTCGATGGTCCCGTTATCTTCCAGCAGCAGCGGCGCGATGGTGGAGATGTTATTGCGGATGAGGTAAAAGCCCGCGTAACCCAGGAAGATTCCCATAAAGACCTGGAAACGAAGCCGGGGGAATTTCTTGTCAACGTCCTCTTTAGGTAATTGAGGGCGTGGGCGGGGAGATTTGAGCCATGTCAGCACTGCCTACTCCTTGGGTCGTAAAAGGTTCAACGAAATTAACTTAAAGTTAAAACTAAGCTAACCCTAAGTTAAATATAAAGGTACACTAACCTGATGGTGGATCGATTTTATGCCCCGGTGATTCTGTTTACAGCAGTGCGCGCTGAAGGATGGAAGAATGCTTAATAGGGGTGATGGTGCAGTCGCGTGCGAGTGCCAAGAGGGCGTCAAATGTGGTGAGTTTGACCAGCTTATCGCCTACAGTAACTTCACAGGAACTTCTAGTAGGTTGGCAGAGTAGTTTAAGTCATGACCAAGCGAAGCGAGGCATAGTGTTCCTATGAACATGAGGAATGATGACAACCGCGGCAATAATGGTGGGTCGCACGGTGTCCCGCAGGATCCCTACGGCACGAGTAACGGGCAGACGCCATATAACCAGCCGCGCGGCGGCCAACAGGATTCTGGATCCGCGTATTCCAACGGAACCTATTCCCAAGGCTGGAACCAGCCGCGCATCAACGAGCAGGAGGCACAAGCCTCCGCGCACGGGAGCGAGGCACCGTGGCACGCGCAGCACACCCCGCCCAGCAATCGCCTTTTTGGTGGCACTCAGCCGGGTGCTACCCGCGGGCAGGAGGAAACATCTAGCTTCGCTACCCAGCAGGGCGATTACTCCCAGCAGGGGCCTGCGAATAACCAGCCTGGCCAGCCGCCCGTGCCTGGGGTAACGCCTTTGCCGCCGCAGTCAAAGGAGAAAAGGAAGATCGGGCTGGGTGCCGCGACGGCAATTGCAGCAGTAGCGGCAATCGCTGCAGGCTCCATTACCGGCGTGGTCGTGGGCAAGAACCAATCCAGCAGCGGCACGTCTGTGGTCAATGAGGCGCTCAATAGTAAACCGGCCGCCAATAGCATGGGCAAGGAGCCGGAGGAAGGCTCGGTGGAAGCAGTTTCTGCCAAGGTTTTGCCGGCCGTGGTATCTATTCAGACTGCTACCCGGACCTCGGCTGCGGAAGGTTCCGGTTCCATCATTTCTCCTGATGGTTACGTGTTGACCAACCACCACGTCATCGCCGGCGCAGAGCAGGGCGGCATCATGCAGGTGACCTTGAATGATGGCAGCAAGCACGAAGCCGATCTCGTGGCTTCCGATGCCAATACGGATGTCGCCATCATCAAGATCAAGGACGTGCACGACTTGCCGCACCTGCAATTCGGTGACTCGGATGCGGTAGCGGTTGGCCAGGAAGTAGTCGCCGTCGGCTCGCCGCTCGGCCTCAATGCCACGGTGACCTCCGGCATCGTATCCGCGAAGAACCGCCCGGTGCGCGCGTCTCAGCAGGGTGGCGAGTCCTCGCTTATCGATGCCATCCAGACCGACGCCGCCGTCAACCCCGGCAACTCCGGTGGTCCCTTGGTGGATATGGAAGGCAATATCGTTGGTATGAACTCGATGATTGCGTCGTTGTCCGATAAAACCTCGGGTGAGGGTGGATCTATCGGCCTCGGGTTTGCCATTCCTTCCAACTTTGCCAAGCGCATGGCTGATGAGCTCATCAATAAAGGCCACGTAACCCACCCCACCTTGGGGGTTAAGGTCCTGGCGCGCGATGACGGAAATGGCGCGCGCATTGCAGAGGTCGAGCCAGGGGGACCAGCGGATCAAGCAGGTTTGAAGCAGGGCGATATCGTCACCCGCGTCAATGACCGGCTGATTGAAAATGCCGATGCGCTTATCGCTGCCGCGCGTTCCCAGGACTTCGGTGCGACCGTCACCTTGGAAGTATCCGATGGACATTCGGATGACACTCGTCAGGTAGAGGTAACCCTGACAGGCGAGTAGATTAAAACGCAGCCCGCGCCGTGTCCGCATTGCGCCCCCGACGTTTCTTTGAAGGAGAAAAATGGCAGACTCCCAGCAAGACTTGACCGACTCCACCAGGTTGGAGGATTCGGCTTCCACAGACGCTTTGCGGGATGTGGCGGAGCCGGATGATGCCTACCTTTTGGCCAGCGAGAAAGAGGACCGGGTGGCGGCACCGCGCCGCGCGCTCGTCGTGATAGTCACGGATCACCCCGGCGAAAATTCAGATAGCACCTCCAAATTGGTTACTGAACTTTTGGCAGAGGCGAATTTCCGCATCGATGGTTCGGTGGTCGTGCGCTCGAAGAAATCCAAGATCCGGCAGGCCATTGAGACTGGCGTCGTCGGCGGTGTAGACCTCGTTCTCACCGTCGGCGGCACCGGAGTGAGCCCGCGCGATAAGACCCCAGAGGCTACCACTGGGGTCATCGACAAGATGGTGCCAGGCGTGGCCCAAGCTCTGCGCTCTTCTGGTCAGGCGTGCGGCGCGGTCGATGCGTGCGCATCCCGCGGCATTTCGGGCGTTTCTGGTTCCACCGTCGTGGTCAACCTCGCACCATCGCGCGCTGCCGTGCGCGATGGCATGGCCACGTTGACCCCGCTGGTCCACCACCTTGTGGATCAATTGCAAGAATCCAGCGTGCAATAACGCGAAGGAAAAGGGGTGGAGATACTGCCATGACCTCTCAACCACGTCGCCAGCGCAGGCGCGTATTCCGGCAGTCAGATGCGCCGGAATATGACCGCAGCGCGGATCGCCCAGTAGGGCAGGACTTAGCAAGCGGAGAAGGCACCGATGCCCAGCGCATCGTTACCCTCGATGATGCTGCAGTGGAAGGCGACGGCGCCCAAACCGCCGAGCGCGGCGAAGAGTTTTACCGGGAGAATCAGCCGCCGCACCACGGCGGGTAGCCCGCACATCCTTGTCCCGAGCCCGGAAATTCTGAAGCAGTCTTAACAAAAGCCCGTGTCCTCCCTCATTGCGAAGGTGGACACGGGCTTAACTGCGCTTAGTAAGAACTAGTCGTCGTGGCGGCTGTGCTTGCCCTCAGACGCGGTGGAGTTTTCGATCGCATCTGTTGCAGTGGCATCCCCAAGTGCCTTATCTGCGGCGGTGACAGCGTCCGCGTTCTGAGCCTGCAAGAGATCGCGGATTTCTGCCAAGAGTTCTTCCGAGGTCGGTGCCGGTGCCTCTGGGTCCACACCCTGGCGGCGCTTGGATGCTTCAGTGAGCTTGTTGAGCGGCATCACGATGAGGAAGTAGACCACTGCGGCGATGATCAGGAAGTTAATCGCGGCGGTAATGACGGCGCCAAAGTCTACGAGGGTGGACTTATTATCGGTGATTTGGAAGCCTAAACCGTCGACCTCTGCGGAGCCGAAGGAGTTAATGATCGGCTGAATGATGGAATCCGTCACGGAAGTAACGATCGCCGTGAATGCGGAACCGATGATGACTGCGGTGGCAAGTTCGACGACGTTGCCGCGCATAATGAAGTCTTTAAAGCCCTTGAGCATGGGAGAAAACGGACCTTTCTGGGGATAGGTAAGGGTGGGTGCGATCCATGAGCACGCTGGGAGTTTAGTTCAAGCTAAAAGTCATCACAACCTGAGGGATTAAAACAGGAGACAATGTTACCTGGATAACTAATGGACATCGGTTGCGGTATAGGTATTTAGTGTTAGTGTGAAAGTGGAATATAAAAAATATTGTTTGTAAAAATAACAGTATTCTAATGCGTGGGCAGAAGGGAACCCAGCATGAATATCGCACTCGCTTTATTTGCCTTGGCAGTCACAATTGGGGCAGGCTACTTCCTCGTTAAAGGTCATAAGCCTGTCATCATTTTATTGCTCGCCGGGTTTATTCTCATTGCAGTTTCAACCGCGGCCAAAGCAGGCTACGGAGTGTTAGATGAGGAAGACTCCACCGGCTCCCGGTGGTTGGACATCATCGGAATATTCGAACAAGTTGCTGGTAGCCAATTAACAGGCGTCGGCCTCATCATCATGGCCGCCGGCGGCTTTTCGGCATATATGAATAAGATCGGCGCCTCGCAGGCACTGGTCGAGGTGCTTGCCGCCCCAATCTCAAAATTCAAGCACCCCTACATCACGCTCATTCTTACGTATTTCCTTGGCGTGGTGCTTTTCATGTTTATCCCCAGCGCTGCTGGGCTCGCTATCTTGCTTCTGGTGCTTTTGCTTCCGGTATTAAAAGCGGTAGGAGTCAGCCCCGCGGCGGCAGGCGCGGTCATCGTATCCGCCTCGGCATTGCCTATGGGGCCAGCTTCGGGAACCTCGGTGCTGGCGGCGCGGACCATTGATCTATCCCCTGTCGTCTACTTCGTCCAATATCAGCTGATCGTGGCCATTCCCACTGCCATTGCGATTGCTATAACTCACTACTTCGTGCAGCAGCACTACGACAAGCGGGATTTGGAAGACTACAAAGAAACCGACACCTTGGGCGATGGTTCTGGCGAGGCTGGCCCGAAGTGGTACGGGGTATTTCTCGCACTGCCCATTATCTTGTTGGTGATCTTTAGCCCCTTGGTGAATGACAGCATCGAGCTAACCACGGTTGGAGCATTCGTAATAGTGTGGCTCATAGCCTTGCTGTGCGAAATCATTCGCCACCGTTCTTTTTCCACCGCGACCGAACAAGCTACATCCTTTTTTACGGGCATGGGAAAGATGTTCGGTGGCATCGTCGCATTGATTATCGCGGCACAAATCTTTGCCACCGGTTTAACGGCCACAGGCGCCATTTCCATGCTGATCGATGGAGGACAGCAACTCGGTGCAGGCGCAATCGTCATCACCCTCCTATTCACCTTGATTGTGGGTTTGGTGACGTTCCTGACCGGTTCCGGTGTCGGCGCATTCTCTTCCTTTACCAGCCTGGTGCCTGACGTCAGCCGCGGACTCGGCGCTTCGGCAGCAGCAGTTATTACCCCAATGGAGTTTGCCAGCGGCCTATTCCGCGCGGTGTCCCCGGTCTCCGGGGTAATCATTTCCGTTGCCGGTGGCGTAGGGATTTCTACCACCGAGCTTATTCGCCGCACGCTGCTTCCAATGGGAGTTGGCTTTGTCGTGATGATCGTATCCAGCCTGGTCTTGCTCTAAGCAAGTTCTGGGGCCACAACCTACATCTGTAAAAGTAAGGAATTTATCATGGGAATCGGCGCACTGAACTCGTCTTTTCAGAAGAAAGGCTATGCCACAGCGGACATGGAAGCCCACTGGGAAGAAGCGCAACTTATACGGAAGATTTTCGCTGTTGAAGCGGCAATGGCGCGGACGCAGGGACACATGGGAATCATCCCGCAGGAAGCTGCCGAGGCAATCTCAGAAAATGCAGTCGCCAGTAATACGCTGATAGAAAAAGCCCAAAGCGGCGGGGTTGGCAATCCTTCGGTTGCTGTTCTCGATGCGTTGCGGGAGGCGATTCCGGAAGACCAGCGCGGTTGGGTCCATTTCGGGGCGACGACTCAAGATATTTTGGATACCGCGCGGGCCCTGCAGATCAAGGCAGCGACTGACCTAATGCTGGAACGCTTGAACGCCGTTATTGCAGCTACCGCAAAACTTGCTCACGAGCATGCCCGGACGCTAATGGTCGCGCGCACCAATGGGCAGTATGCATTGCCGACGACCTTGGGTACGCGTTTTTCTCGGTGGAATGCAGAACTGCGCCGGAGCAGGGAACGCTTGGAAGCGATGCGTGAGCGCACGGAACAGATTCAATTTACTGGTGCTGTAGGTACGCTGGCGTCTTTTGGAGAACAGGGCCCCGAGCTAAGCCAGCGCCTTGCCAAAGAACTGGAACTGTTCTATCAGCCGATTTCATGGCATGCGAGCTCGGATACCATGACAGAGCTTGCGACGACAGTGGCTACCTTGGGGCAAAGTCTGGCCAAGATTGCAGAAGATCTCTTTGCTATGCAGCAATCCGATCTGGTCGAGGCTCGCGAGGATATGGATGCACATACTTCCGGTTCGTCCACCATGCCGCAAAAACTTAATCCCTTTGCCACAATGAAAATTTCCGTGGGAGCCAGCATGGCTAGCGGCATGGCGGCGAACATGCTGACACAAGCTCCGGCTACCTTTGAACGCGATCATCGCCTATCCGAGGTCCATCGCAACCTGATTCCACAAATCTTCGTCGCAGTCGATGGAGCGCTAGAAAAATTGGACCAGCTCTTTCCTCGCTTGCGTTTTGATGTCCAGACATTAGAAGACAACGTAAAAAGCGCCGGTGTGTCGTTGATGACTGAGGGAATCATGATGGAGCTGGCGCCGCATATTGGCCACAGCGCCGCACACGATGTTCTTCAGGAATTCGCCCGAGAAAATAGAGAAAAAGGCACCTGCCTGGAAGAGTTTTGCGCAGCCCACCCGAAGCTCGCGGGCCTTAAGGAAAAGTTGGACTTTGAGTCCCTGACAAATCCAGCTAATTACATTGGCCAAGCCGTTGAAATCGCGGAATCGGCGCAGGAATAAATACCGCCAGTACACATAAGGTTCTCACGGGCCTTATGAAGCAGGATCTGCGTCAACAGGCGTTTGAGGCTGGGCGCGATCGCCGACGATAACCACGGTCAGCGGTTGGTTCAATGAGGCGGCGGCCACGTCATTGGCATGCTCATTTGGCAGCGCGAGCAGGACGGTGGCAGAAGAAACTTCGCCCTCCGCGGTGGTGGTGGAGACCACCCGGGCGCCGGAGGCAATGACGCGGGCGGTCGCGGGCTCTGAATCGGTGGCATCGTTTGCCGTGACGATATCGACGGTATCGCCGTGGTGAAGGTGGGGGATGATGTCAGGATCGGCAAGTTTTACTGGGATCATGCGGCCGGAGCCTCCTTCCTTAGAATCGGCAGACCCCGAGTTCGCGACGAGGCTAGAGACCAACTCTTGGCCTAGGAGTCTCTGGCTGGTGACCACCTCGCCCTTGCCCGCGGCGGCGGTGATGATGCGGCCGGCGAGATCGGAGGGGGCATCGGCAAGCGCGCTGCTAGGAATGGAAGAAGAAGGCAGGCGCTCGAGCGAGACATCGGCGGCGGAAAGCTCCGCGCCGGCGGGTAAATCGTGGCTAAAGACCAGTACCTGCGGCAGTTCCTTCGCGCGAGAGACTGCGGAGGCCAGCGCGGCGATGAGCAAGACCAGTGCGATGGCGCGGCGCACGAGCACGCCGCGGCGGTGGCCAGGGGTGCGCAGGGTGCGGAAGAACTGTGAGATTCGCGGGGACGGGGAATGAGCCATGCATAATTAGACTGCGCTACCGCCTGCGCGGTTCCCTCGGTTTAGGAAGAAAAGCGGTGGATTCCTGCGGCGGTAACCACGGCCTCGACGCGGCGATCGTGCGACCCGGCTGGGATAGAGTCAAGGAACTCGGTGGGGTAGACCATGGCGAGTACCGCGGGGTGGTTGCGCGGCACCATGGAAAGCGCGCGGTCGTAGTACCCGCCGCCTTTGCCCAGGCGGTTTCCGGCGGCATCGATGGCCATGGCTGGGGCCAAAATCAGATCGCAACCGCACAGCACGCGGCTATCAAAACGCGGGCCGGCCGGCTCAGAAATGCCCAACTGGCCGGGCTGCATGCTGTGCGGGCCCTTGTATTCTGCCCAGTTCAAGACGCCGTTACCGCAGGTGATGGGCAATAATACGCGGTCGACGCGGCGGGAAAGCCAGAGGATGAAGTCCGCCCCGCCTGGCTCTGAGCCCAGCGGCCAATAGGCGGCGACGCTAGATACGCCGGCGAGCTCAGGTTCTAACTGCTCGCGCAAGGCAGTGGTCCATTCCGCGCGCTTATCGGCGGTGAGGCCGCGGCGCGCGCGAAGCAGGCGGGTGCGCAGTTGCTCTTTGATATCGCTGGAAGAAGGCATAAATAAATAATAGCGTCCGTGGCGTAGCGCTACACAGGAAAATAGTGCGCCGTTGTACCCTAAGATCCATGGCTAATGAACGCGAAGATTCCGCCACCGGAATCACCACGGTTGTAGTTCCAGCGGCTGGCATGGGCACCCGCTTTCTGCCCGCCACGAAAACCGTCCCCAAAGAATTGCTGCCCGTTGTGGATACTCCCGGCATTGAATTGATTGCTGAGGAGGCAGCCTCTGTGGGCGCGCGCCGGCTTGCGGTTATTACTGCACCCGAAAAGCAAGAAGTAATGCGCCATTTTGCGGAATTTCCGGATCTGGTAGAAACCCTAGATTCCCGCGGCAAGGATGAGCAGGTAGCCAAGGTCAACCGCGCCCACCAGCTCATTGAGCCCATCGCGGTAGAGCAAGAAAAGCCCTTGGGCTTGGGCCATGCCGTGGGGCTGGCGGAAGAAGTCTTGGCAGAAGACGAGGACTCCTTTGCCGTCATGCTGCCGGATGACATCGTATTGCCGGCCACCGTCATGGCGGATATGGCGCGCGTTCGCGCCGAGCTCGGCGGCAGCGTGCTGTGTGCCTTTGCGGTGCCGCAGGAGCAGACGTTTAACTACGGCGTATTCGACGTAGAAGATACTGACGCGCCGGGCGTGAAAAAGGTCGTCGGCATGGTGGAAAAGCCGGACCCGGAGGACGCACCGTCCAACCTGGTGGCTACCGGGCGCTACCTGTTGGACCGGAAGATCTTTGATGCGCTGCGCCGGATCGAACCGGGCAAGGGCGGGGAATTGCAGCTTACCGATGCCATCGAGCTGCTCATTGAGGAAGGCGAGCCCGTCCACGTAGTGGTCCACGAGGGCAAGCGCCACGATTTGGGCAACCCCGGCGGCTATATTCCGGCCAACGTGGACTTTGGCTTGCACGATGAAAAATACGGCCCAGCGCTGTATAAAGCTATTAAACAAATCATGTCCGATTTCGAGGCGGAGCAAGGCCTTAACTAATTATCTTGCCGCGCGCACGTGCGTTGAGGGAAGCAAGGTAAAAGGGCAAGAAGAAAGGGCGGGCAGAGACCGTATGCGTTCAGTTGATGACCAGTTGGCTCTGATTACTGATGCGGCGACGACCCCGGAGCCGGTGCGGATGAGCATTTCTAATGCGCTGGGGTTAATGTGCGCCGAGCAGGTGCAGGCCAATCAGCCCTTACCGGGCTTTCCCCAGGCGGCCATCGATGGTTATGCGGTACGCGCCGTTGATATCGGCGGCGAGCGCGGGCTGAAGGTCCGGCGCCCGAAGAATCAGGACCAAGACGGCAGCGAGGGGGAGGAGTCGGCTGAGCAGGCCGATGACGCCGCCGCGCAGCCCGCCCCACCCGAGGTCGAGCGCTCCTTGCCCGTCGTGGGCGAGGTTCCGGCCGGTTCGAAGCAGCCGCTGCGCCTGCAGCCCAAGCAAGCCGTGCGGGTCTATACGGGTGCTCCCTTGCCCACGCTTGCCGATGCCGTCTTGCCCCTCGAGTGGACCGATCGCGGCCGCAAGCGCATCACGGCGCACCGGACGGTGCGCTCGGGCGACTTCGTCCGCCGCGTGGGCGACGATATTCAGCCCGGCGATGTCGCTGTGTCCTCCGGCACCGTCCTTGGTCCGGCGCAGATTGGCCTGCTGGCCGCCGTGGGGCGCTCCAAGGTGCTGGTTTATCCGCGACCCCGTGTGACCATCGTGTCCTTTGGCCGCGAGCTCGTTGATGTGGACAAGGAACCGGGCCTAGGCCAAGTCTTTGATGTGAACTCTTACTCCTTGGCTGCCGCTGCAAAAGAAGCGGGGGCGGACGTGGTCCGCGTGGGCATTGCCGAAGGCGAGCCCCGTCGCATCCGGGAAGTGCTCGAAACACACATCACGCGCAGCGAGGCCCTCGTGATTACCGGTGCCGTTGGTGGCGCCGGTGCCGAACAGATCCGCGAGATTTTGGCGGAAATCGGCGATATCGATACCTCCCGCGTGGCTATGCACCCAGGATCCGTGCAAGGCTTTGGGCTGGTAGGAGATGAGCGCATCCCCACCTTCCTCCTTCCCTCGAACCCGGTATCGTCGCTGGTTATTTTCGAAATCTACATTCGCCCCTTGATTCGCCTGGCCTTGGGCAAGCGCAACGCCCACCGCCGGGTGGTGCGTGCCCGCGCGCTCAACCACATTGATTCCCGCCCCGGGCGCCGTGGTTTCATCCGTGCCCGCTTGATGCGCGATGCCGAAACCGCCGATTACTTGGTCGAAGGCCTTGGCGGGGCTAGCGGTGCGCCGGCGCACCTTCTGGCCGGACTTTCCGAGGCCAATGCCATGATCCGCGTGCCAGAGGAAGTCACCGAGATCCGCCCGGGCGATGTTGTTGACGTCTTATTTCTGACCCAGCGCAGCTAATGCTTGACCCTTTCGGTACCGCCTCAGCCAAGCTGCGCCATCCAGTCACCGGGCCCACTGATGATCTGCATCCCGGTTGGCCGGAAGCGACGCCGACGGTGCAGCTTCCTTCCTCGGGGACACTGCCGTCTGGCGGGCGAATGCGGCTGCGCCCCTTGCTGCGCTCGGATGGTCCCGAGTGGCGGCGCCAGCGCATTGAGGATGAACCATTGCTCCGGCCGGTGGAGCCGACCCAAGCGACCACTTGGACAGAGGCCCACAGCTCGCAGGCCTGGTGGAATTACCTCATTTTTCTGCGCAACTCCGCGCGCGATGCGCAGGTGATCCCCTTGGCCATTGAACTCGAGGGAAAATTCGTCGGCCAGGTAACACTTGGCAATATTCAGCATGGCAGCATCCGGGACTGTTGGATTGGCTATTGGGTGTATTCCGCCGTGCAAGGCGCAGGCGTTGCCACCGCAGCTACCGCCTTGGGAGTGGATCATGCCTTTGGACGAGTGGGCCTGCACCGGGTGACTGCCACCTACTTGCAGCAAAATCCCGCTTCCGGGCGCGTGCTCGGCGCCAACGGCTTTCGCTCCGAGGGGTATTTGCGCCGCAACCTGCATATCGATGGCGCCTGGCGGGATCATCATTTCGTGGCCCTAGTCAAGGAAGACTTCTCATCCACGGCGGTTGAGCGGCTGCGTCAAGCTGGGCGTTTGGTGTAAAAAGTATCCCTAAATCCGGGTATTGCTTTCACAATTTTCACATAAGTAACAACATTGTAATTTGCGGCTTCTGTGGCCCCTAAAGTGCGGTTTTGGCGATTAGAGTGGAGTAATCATCTGCACCCCAAGGGAAGGTCCTTAAGTCGTGTCCACAGCTGTGCCAGTTATTGCAATCATCGTGGTGTGGCTCTTCGTGCTCGCGCCGTGGCTCCTGGGCAGGAGCAATCGCCCGATGAGCCACACCGGAGAGGCCTTTGAGGATACCCGCGTGCTCTTTTCCGGTGATTCCGGCAATGTCGCCGGCCGCCGCCGCCCGCGCTTGCGGGCCGATGATGTCCACCGCAGCGGCTCGGATGAGGATTACGACTACGAGGTCGTATCCGCTGCCGCTGAGGACCCGGACAGCGAGGCAGACGTCGATGACGTGCTGATCGATGAGGACGCAGAAGACCGTTCTTCCCACGCGCAGTCGCGGACCATTGCTGGCGCTGCCCGCCGCGCTCGGGCGCACCCCTTTGGCGTAGGTGGCCGCGCATACCGCTCCGCCGCAGACGAGGATGAGGCTGACGCGCGCGACGAGCAGGCCACCCAGGCTGATGGGCCGGCAGAGACCATCGAGGGTGAAGTCATTGAGGAATTCGCGGTTCCAGCAGCTGCTGACTCACCCGACGCGACCGATTCCACAGAAGCAGCCGATAGCGCACGCACGTCCAATGATTCCGACGATGCAGATGCGGACGTTGACGATGCCGATGATGTCTTGCTTGATGATGACGAGCGCGCCGCCGGGGAAGAAGGCGATGTAAAGCGCAAGCCCCGCCGCGGCGATGTGGTTGCCAATTCCACCGAGTCTTTCACCGCGCCGGTGGCAGCAGACATTGCCGAGGATGCGTACGACTATGACGAGACCTATACCTCCCCAGTAGACCTGATGTACCCAGGTGCGGTCGATCCTGCTCCTGTTATCGATGCCGAAGAGGCAGACACCGCAGAGACCGACTCGGAAGAGCCGGAGAATGACGGTGCATTCGAGGAATCCGCGGAAGCAGATGAGTACGGCGCCCGTGGTGCTGAGGACGCGGCGCTGAATACCGACCTTTCTGAGGACGAGGTGGCATTTGCCCAGCGCCGCCTTGGCCGCGGTGGATGGGACCCAGTGGCGGATAAGGAAAAGTCCGCCACTCGCTATCAACGCCGCCAGCGCACGCTCATTGGCCTAGCCATCGCCGTGGTCCTCACCGTGGCCTTGGGCATTGTGGCCGGTGGATGGACTTGGTGGCTGGCAGGCATCGTCGGCGTTCTGACCGGTACCTATCTTGTGGCGCTGCGCGCGCAAGTCCGCCAAGAGCAGGCGCTATTGCGCCGTCGCGTAAAGCACCTGCGCCGGGCGCGGTTGGGCGTTCACAATACCGATGATGAAGCATTGAAGATCCCCCGCAACCTGCGCCGTCCGGGTGCGGTCGTCGTCGAAATCGACGATGAAAGCCCCGACTTTGAGCACCTTCCCTTAAGCTACAGCGACGATGAAGACGGTGACTTTGATGGCCCACACGCCGGGCCCGATGGGGTAGGGCGCCGCGATGACTTGGCCGCTCGCCGCGCAGGCTAATTAGCCCGCTGCGCCTCGCTTCCGTGCAGTTTTTCGGTTTCCTCCGGCCATACGCCGGAGGTTGCCCGGCGGTGGGAGCCCAAGAGATGGGTATCGACCATGCCGATGGCCTCCATGAGCGCAAAGCAGGTCACCGGCCCCACGAACTTAAAACCGGCCTTCTTCAATTCCCGCGACATTGCCTGCGACTCGGGGCTCTTTTTCGGGATATCCTCCATAACCTCGGGATAGATATTTTCTGCGGGCTGAAAGCTCCAAATGAAATCCGCTAGGCCGCCATTTTCGCGCAGTTTAATGGTGGCCTTCGCGTTATTGATGGTGGCGCGGATCTTGGTTTCGTTGCGGATAATGGAGGCATCGGCAAGCAAGTGCTCCACCTCGGCCTCACCGAATTCCGCAACCTTGTCCGGATCAAAATGGCAAAAGGCCTCGCGGAAGGCGGGGCGCTTTTTTAATACCACGGCCCAGGACAACCCAGACTGGAAGGACTCCAAGCTCAGGCGCTCAAAAAGGCCGGCCTCGTCCCTAATGGGAAGGCCCCATTCGGTATCGTAATAATTCGTCAGCAGCGACGATGTCACGGCCCACGGCGTGCGGGCTACCCCGTGCTCATCGTAGGCCAGCGGGGTGCGTTCTTCGGTGGTGGTTTCAGTGTCCATGGGAGGTTCTCCTGTTGGTATGTCGTGCCTATTGTCCTTGTCTTGCCCATTGAAGCAGCGATGGCGGGTGAGGCGCAGCGTGAGTCTTGCTAGATGGTGAAATTGCAAGCTAGGCGGGTGGGGCGGTGGCATCTTCGCGTTGGGGTGGGCATTCGATGTAGTCTATTGACCATGAATAGACCTGCCGTTCGCGATGCCGCATTGCTGCTTTTTCGGTTGGTCCTCGGACTCATTTTTATCGCGCACGGCGTGGACAAGATGTTCATGGACGGAATGGATGAGACGGTAGGGCAGTTTTCTGCCCTCGGCATCCCGCAGCCACAGATTGCCGGTTATGCCGCCGCAATCGGGGAGATGGTAGGCGGCGCCTTCCTCGTCATTGGTTTATTGACCACCTTCGCCGCGGCGGCGCTGGCCGTGGATATGGTGGGCGCGCTGTACTTCGTGCACTGGGGCAACGGCCTTTTTGCTGGCGACGGCGGCATCGAGTACCCGTTGGTGCTGTGCATGTCGCTCATAATGATCGTTATTTTTGGTTCTGGCCGGGCGAGCTTGGATAGGGCGTTAAGCAATGTTGACGCATAGCCAAGTACAAGCGGCGATTTCTGCCCAGCTGGATGGGGAAGAAGCGGAGCTTTCCGCCGATGTTATCGACGCCCACCTAGAACACTGCGCGGAGTGCCGGGCCTTTCGCGATAAGGCAGCGGCGCTATCGCGCTCCTTAAGCTTCGTGGAACCGGCGGATTCCGGCATGGCACCGCCGACGGACCTGTCAGAGGTGATCCTCGCCGGGGTTGAACCGGAGTGGAAGCGGGCATCGAGTGCTAGGCAGGCCAACCTCACGGTGGCGCGCATCGCCTTGGTGGTTATGGGTCTGGTCTTTGCGGTGTGGGCCATCGTGCAGGTGGTACGCGCCTCCGGCCTGGTACCGATGGGCGCAGAGGGGGCGGTGCTGGATCCGGCAGCCGATCCGGAGCGCGCCAACCTCCTGATGGAGGGCGCGGCCGTGCGCTTTGGCATGGCGTGCGGACTGCTGTGGAGCGCGTGGCGCCCAGCCTCTGTGACCGGGTTGTTCCCGGTATCAGCCACGATGTTTGCGTTTCTTTTTGGTTTTGGCGTGCGCGATATTGCGCTGGGGACCGTCACCATGGAGCAGGTTTATTTGCTTATTGCCACCGCGCTATCGACCATCAGCCTGGCCTGGGCATGGGCGGCCGAGAAGGGCTACCTGGTGCGCGCGTGGTGGAAATCCCTGAACGCGCAGCCACACTAAGGCGAACGGGCCTCTGCCACCTATTTCCAGCTGGGCAGCCACATCATGGACTGGTACCAAGATTCCGGGATGATGAAGCCGTATAAGATGGGCGCGAAGTAGAAGAACATCGCGACCACCAGCGCGAGGTAGCAGGCGGCGGCAAATGTTCCCCGCCGCATCGTTCCACCAGCGATGCGCGTTACCCACCGCCACCTGATGGGCTTACCGTGCCCGACCATTTGGCCCAGCGCGAGGGCAAGAAGCACGATGACAAAGGGGATAAACGCGGTGGCATAAAAGAAGTACATCTGCCGGTCAAAGGCCGCTAGCCACGGCAGGAATCCGGCCGCGAAGCCCACGAGGGGAATAAGGAAGGCGCGGTTGCGGCGGATAATAAGTGACCACAGCCCCCAAAGCACCGCGGGGACCACCAGCCACCAGATAGCCGGGGTGCCAAAGAGGTAGAGCATCTTGCGGCATTCGCCACCGCCGCTGCATTCCAGATCCGTACTGGAGTAGTACAAGATGGGCCGAGCGCCGGCCAGCCATGCCCACGGCTTGGAATCCCACGGGTGGTGGTGGCCACCGGAAGAGGTCAAGCTCGCGTGAAAATCTAACACAGAAGAGTGGTAATAAAACCAGCCGGCCATAGGTTCCGGTAAGTGCATGAGCCACGAGTCTTCCCCGATGGTCCCATCCACCTTGGCGTGCCGGTAGACCGCGGTTTCTGAGGCGAACCACGCGCGCCAGCTCCACACATAAATCATTATTGGCACGGCTACTAGGGAGGCAAGTGCCGCGGGAGTATCGCGAATGAGCGTACCCACGATGTAGCGGCGAATGCCGTACTTGCGGCGCAATGCGAGGTCGCTAAAGACGCAGAGCAGGCCGAAGAACATGATGTAGTACAGCCCGGACCACTTCACGGCGAGCGATAGTCCTAGGAAGACTCCAGCGGTAAAGCGCCACCACCGGAAGCCAAAACGCGGGCCGAAGGGGGAGGTGCCCATTCCGCCGCTCAGCAGGGCGTCGTGCAGGCGCTCGCGCATTTGTTGATGATCGCGGGCTAGCGCCCACGCGGCGGCGACGATGAAAAAGACCTGGAAGATATCCAGCATGCCAAACTTCGCGGATACCAAGAGTACGCCATCGCAGACGGCCAAAATGCCGGCAAAGGTGGCCACCTGCCAGGAAAAGGACAGCCGGCGGGCCAGCGCCATGGTCATCAGCACGGTGGCGACGCCGAAGAGGGCCGTCATCAAGCGCCAGCCCAGCGGGGTATAACCAAAGACCCATTCCGAAAGGGCAATGATCTGCTTGCCCAGCGGCGGGTGAACGACGAGTCCAAAGCCCGGGTTGGTCTCAATGCCGCCGATGAATAAGTTATCCCAGCTTTTGACCATGTCCCAGGCCTGCGGCACATAGTGCTTTTCATCGAAGACGGGCGTGCCCTGGGACACCGGCGCGGTAAGGCCCACGAACCGGGTAATGAGCGCGAGAACCGCGATGATGCCGGTGCTAATCCAATCGGCCTTGCCCCACGTATAGGTACGCGGTGCCGACGGCATCACGCGGTTATGCGGGGTGCGCGGTGAGCTAGCGGGGGCAGCGGTAGCAATAGTCACGAAGAAGAGTTTAGGCCACGAGCCTGCGCGCGGGCGCATAGGAGAATGTGGAATGCTAGAGGCATGTCAGCTTTAGGTCTGGAACCACTTCCGCGCGGCGTTATCCTTGCCGCCACGCCCTTGGGAAATGTCGGTGATGCCTCGGCGCGCCTGATGCAGGCATTGGCGCATGCTGATGTCATCGCCGCCGAAGATACCCGCCGCGTGCGCAACCTGGCGCAGGCCCTGGGCATCGAAATTTCCGGGTCCGTGGTATCCAACTTTGACCACAATGAGCAGGCGCGTGCGCAGCAGCTTATCGATGCCGCCCAGCACGGCACCGTCCTCGTGGTCACCGATGCCGGCATGCCGATCATCTCCGATCCCGGCCTGTCACTGGTGGCCGCGGCCGCCGAAAGAGATATTCCCGTGACGTGTTTTCCAGGCCCCTCGGCGGTGCCCACGGCGCTCGCCCTCTCTGGTCTGGGCGTGGGCCACTTCCTCTTCGATGCATTCCCTCCGCGCAAGCCCGGTCCGCGAAAGGCGTGGCTGGAATCGCTGCGCAATGAAAAGCGTGCCATCGTATTTTTTGAATCGCCCCACCGCATCGCCGATACGCTTGCCGATGCCGCCCAGGTCCTCGGCGGCGATCGCCCCGCCGCGGTGTGCCGCGAGCTGACCAAGACATACGAGGAAGTGCGCCGCGGCTCGCTAGCTGAGCTGGCCGAATGGGCGAGCGAGGGAGTCAAGGGCGAGATTACCGTGGTCATTGAAGGCGGAACCGGCGCTGCCGTGACCGCCGCGGATCTCGTCCCACAGGCCTTGGAGTTGGCCGAGGCTGGCATGCGCTTGAAGGACGCGTGCAAGCAGGCCGCCAAGGGGAGTGGGGTATCCAATCGGGAGCTTTATGATGCCGCACTAGAGGCCCGCTGAGTGCCCGTTAGCTGAGCACTTGTTGAGGTGACAGCAGCTTATTTCTATGCAGTGTATAAAAGGTCACAATTAACCGTGCTAGCAGGTAGTTTCACGCTTCTGTATAAGTTATCGAATCGTTATACTTTCCGGGCGTGTGGCGCCTAAAAGCCGTCTACGTGGGGATATGCCACCTATAGTCATGCAGGAAACCTTAAGGAAACGCTCAAAAATGTGCGTAAGCTGGGGTTTTGATAGAAAAGTGGTTTGAAAAATTGGGGTCACGCCACCAATGTAGAAAGCATGACTAATACTGAAAATAACGGCGCTGGTGTGCCCGAAGAAGGGAAGGGGCCCGGCGAATCTCCTGCTGGGGCCACTTCTACTGCTTCGAGCGATCAGCCGATTGAGGATTATCAAACGGTAGAAGAGACGCTGGATGAGCAGACGGCGACGAGCCAAATCCAGGACATGATCAACTCTGAGGGGTTCCACCCCGAAGAGTATGACGATCCGGAAATCGAAATCGCCGCAGACCGCGATAATATCCCGATTGACTGGACCATCATGGGTATCGCCGGTGTGCTTGTTGCCGCCATCGTTATTTGGGGCCTTGCCGCGCCGGATAACTTCGCGGACTTTTCTTCCGCGGCCCTGACGTGGGTCGTCGATAAGTTCGGTTGGGCTTACGTGCTTTTTGGCACCGTCTTCGTGGCCTTCGTTATCTTCATCGCTTCCTCTAAATTTGGCACCATCAAGTTGGGCCACATTAATGAGGAACCGGAGTTTTCCACGCCTTCGTGGATTGCCATGATGTTCGCTGCCGGTATGGGCATCGGCCTGATGTTCTATGGCGCTTCCGAGCCGCTGGCGAACTACCGCGACGGTACGCCTGGCCGGGGAACGGAAAACGTGGGCTCGTCCATGGCCTATGCCATGTTCCACTGGACGCTGCACCCCTGGGCTGTTTACGCCATTGTTGGTTTGGCCATCGCGTACTCGACCTACCGTATCGGCCGCAAGCAGCTGTTGAGCCAGGCCTTCGTGCCGCTCATCGGCGAGCGCCGGGCCAATGGTGGATTGGGCAAGTTCATTGACATCCTGTCCATCTTCGCCACCGTCTTCGGCACCGCCTGCTCCCTGGGTCTTGGTGCGCTGCAGATCCAGGCCGGCCTGGAAGCCTCCGGCATCATCGATAACCCAACCCAGTCCGTGGTTATCGGCATTGTTTTGGTCCTGACCCTGGCCTTCTTGCTCTCCGCACTCTCCGGTGTGGGCAAGGGCATTCAGTACGTGTCCAATGCCAACATGGTCTTGGCTGCGGTGCTGGCCATCTTCGTCTTCATCTTGGGTCCAACCGTGACCATCCTGAACCAGGTTCCGGGATCCATCGGTAACTACTTCAACTACTTCACCGAGATGATCGGCCGTACCGCAGAATCCGAAAACGGCACCGCCGGCGAGTGGCTGTCTAGCTACACCATCTTCTACTGGGCATGGTGGGTCTCCTGGTCCCCATTCGTGGGCATGTTCTTGGCACGCATTTCCCGCGGCCGTTCCGTCCGCGAGTTCTGCCTAGGCGTCCTGCTTATCCCAGCCGGCGTTTCCACCCTGTGGTTCGCCATCTTCGGTGGCACCGCAATCCACATGGAGCAAAACGGCGAATCCATCACCGGCGAATCCGCCGAGGTAGAGCTGTTTAACCTCCTGCACAACCTGCCTGGTGGCTTCATTGCCGGCGTCGTCGCCGTCATCTTGCTGTCCACCTTCTTCATTACCTCCGCGGACTCCGCTTCCACCGTGATGGGTTCGATGACCCAAAACGGTGCGGCAACCGCGAAGCCGTGGCTCTCCGCCCTGTGGGGTGCCCTGACCGCAGCCGTTGGCCTGACCCTGCTCTTGGTCAATGAGGACGCGCTGTCCAACCTGCAGAACGTCACCATCGTGGCGGCGCTGCCGTTCTTGTTCATCGTCATTGGCTTGATGTTCGCCATCTACAAGGACTTGAGCAATGACATTATTTACCTCGAGTACCGCGAGGCGCAGCAGTTCCAGCGCAAGATGGCCCGCGAGCGCCGCTTGCACCGCGACTACCAGCGCACGCAGGAACTCAAGAAGCGTCGCAACGAGCGTTTGAAGAACCCGATGAAGCGCAAGTAGATAAAGCATCTACCGCCTTTGGTAGCAGCGCCCGCCGCTTTCCCGCACGAGGGAAGGAGGCGGGCGCTTTTCGACTGTAGAGGTTATGTGCCCTCAACGTGTGTTCGTGCAGGTGCTTCGATAAACTGGACTCCATGACTGAGTCTTTAGTAGTAAATGTTGCCTGGCCATATGCCAATGGCCCGCGCCACATCGGTCACGTGGCTGGCTTTGGCGTTCCCTCTGACGTATTCGCCCGCTTCCAGCGAATGCGCGGCCGCAACGTACTCATGGTCTCCGGCACGGATGAGCACGGCACCCCGTTGCTGGTCCAGGCCGATAAGGAAGGCGTATCCGTCCGCGAACTCGCGGACCGCTATAACCGCCAGATCGTCAACGATCTGGCCAACCTCGGCTTGTCGTATGATCTTTTTACCCGCACTACCACCCGCAACCACTACTCGGTGGTACAGGAGCTGTTCAAGGGTCTCAATGAGAATGGCTACATGCTTAAAGAGACCACCAAGGGGGCAATCTCGCCGTCCACCGGCCGCACGCTGCCGGACCGCTATATCGAGGGCACGTGCCCCATCTGCGACGCCGACGGCGCACGCGGTGACCAGTGCGATAACTGCGGCAACCAGCTGGATCCGGTGGACCTCATTGACCCGGTATCCAAGATCAACGGCGAAACGCCGCAGTTCGTAGAAACCGAGCACTTCCTATTAGATCTGCCATCGCTGAAGGACGAGTTGCAAAAGTGGCTTTCTACCCGCGAGGATTGGCGCCCGAACGTGCTGAAGTTCTCCCTCAACCTGCTGGAGGATATGCGCCCGCGCACCATGACCCGCGATATCGACTGGGGCATTCCCATTCCGGTGGACGGCTGGCAGGACAATAACGCGAAGAAACTGTACGTGTGGTTCGATGCCGTCGTGGGCTACCTGTCCGCCTCCATCGAGTGGGCGCACCGCACCGGCCAGCCGGAGGCGTGGAAGGAATTCTGGCAGGACCCAGAAACCCGCCACTATTACTTCCAGGGCAAGGACAATATCACCTTCCACTCGCAGATCTGGCCGGCGGAATTGCTGGGCTATGCGGGCAAGGGCTCGAAGGGCGGCGAGCTGCACCAGTACGGCGAGCTGGACCTGCCCACGGAAATCGTCTCCTCGGAATACTTGACGATGTCCGGCTCCAAGTTCTCCTCGTCCAAGGGCGTGGTGATCTACGTTAAGGACTTCCTGGCGGAGTTCGGCCCGGATCCGCTGCGTTACTTCATTGCCGTGGCTGGCCCGGAAAACAACGACGCGGACTTTACGTGGGATGAATTCGTGCGCCGCGTCAATAATGAGCTGGCCAATGGCTGGGGCAACCTGGTCAACCGCACCGTGTCCATGGCGCACAAGAACTTCGGCGAGGTTCCGGTCCCGGCGGCCCTAGAGGAGCGCGACGAGGCCATTTTGCAGCTGGCGGAGGAGACCTTTACCACCGCCGGTAACCTGCTGGAGCAATCCAAGTTCAAGCAGGCCATTGTCTCCATCATGCACGTGGTGGGCGAGGCGAATGCGTATATCGCCTCCCAGGAGCCGTGGAAGCTCGCCAAGGATGAAACCCAGCGTGAGCGCCTGGCCACCGTGTTGTGGACCGCCCTGCAGGTCGTGTCTGACTGCAACGTCATGCTCACCCCGTTCCTACCGTTTACCGCACAAAAGGTGCACGAGACCCTGGGCCGCACCGGCGAATGGGCCGCGCAGCCTGAGGTGCGCGAGGTCAAGGACGATATCCTGGTTGAGCTCGTGGGTGCGGGGCTTCCCCCAGAAAACCACGAATATCCGGTGATTATGGGTGACTACACCCAGCAGCAGGCCAAGTGGGAGCGCATCCAGGTGGCACCGGGTACGACCTTGGCAAAGCCGAAGCCGCTGATTTCCAAGCTGGATCCAGAGCTTGGTGAAACCGGCCCGGAGTGGGCACCAGTGATGAACTAATACGGATAACCCCGCGTAGATACACAAGCGCGGTGGCCAGTCTCCCCCATGAGTGCGGGGGAAGCCACCACGCTTTTGTTGTGTCCTTAAAAGTCTTACCTAATGCGTGAAATCGCGCTGCAGGTGAACTAGGCCTAGGCGCACGCCGTCCTTGGTGTGGATATTGGGCATGCGGCCGGTTTCTATGAACCCAAACTTCTTGTGTAGCGCAATGGAACCGGCATTGGTATCGACGATGTAGGTAATCATGGTCTCGATATAGGAATCGTCGGCGGCGATATCCATGAGGGCATCGAGAAGCTCAGAGCCCACGCCCTTGCCCTGGGCTGCGGGGGAGATATACACGGAATCTTCGACGGTGCCGTAATAGATGGCGGGCGTGACGAATTGAAAGTAGGCGGCCCAGCCGATGATTTCATCATCGTCCACGGCAACGAGCACGGGCGAGCCGGCCTTGGACAATTCTTTTAGCCAATCCTCGCGCTCAGAAACCTCTTCTTGCCAGGTAATGAGGTTATTGGCCGGTTTAGCCGCGGAGGCGGCGTTGTAGATGGCGGAAATGGAGGGGGCATCGGCAAGCTCGGCGGGGCGAATATGCATCAAAAAGTCCTTTACACCAGAAGTTCTAAGTGGGTGAGGCTAAGCCAGTGATCGAATTTGTAGGTTACCTCTTTGAGAGTTCCCACGTTTTCAAACCCGAACTTTTCGTGCAACTTTAATGATGCTGTATTAGTAGACACGATTAAGGCGAGCAGCGCATGCACCTTGTCATCTGCCCGGGCGCGGTCTACTAGCTCACTCATAAGCGCGGTGCCTACGCCTTGGCCTTGGGCATTGGGGGAAAGATAAATCGTGGTTTCATAGCAGCCCTGCCAGATGCGGGGATCGCGGTAGGGGTGATAGAGCGCCCAGCCTAGGTATTCGCCAGCATTGGTTTCGGCAACGAGGAAGGGACATCCCAATTCCTGAATATGACGCAGGTGTTCTTCGCGCTCTGCCACGGTAACTGGGGTGGAGTCAAAGATGACGTCGGTATGCTCGATGGCCCAGTTGAGGGTATCGGTCATGGCGGGGACATCGCTCAGGTCCGCTGGTCTGATCAACATAGCTGCCAATATTACAATTGCGGGTATGTCTAAAAAGAAGCCACGTCCTACTCCCATTCCGGCCCCAGGGCTCAGCGGCCTCAGCGATGCGCATACCCACCTTTTCTCGCATAAAGACACCGATGAGGTGCTGGTCAACCGCGCCCGCGCCGCAGGGGTATCCCGCCTGGTTACGGTTGGCGATGACCGCCGCGAGTCCGAGGCGGCCCTTGCGACCGCGCGCGCTTTTCCCAATGTGTATGCCGCCTGCGCCATCCACCCGGTGCGGGCGAATGAACTAGACGCGCCCACCAAAGCCGCGTTGGAGGAGATGGTGGCGGATCCGCGGTGCGTGGCGGTGGGGGAGACCGGCATGGATGCCTATTGGGTCCACCACGAACCGGAGACGACCGCGAGCTTGGTCCAGCAGGAGGAATCCCTGCGCTGGCATATCGATCTGGCGGTGCGCACCGGCAAGACGCTTATGATCCACAACCGCGAGGCGGACCAAGACCTGCTGCGCATTCTTGCCGATGCCCCCACGCCCACCACCGTCATGCTCCACTGCTTCTCCTCGCCGCTGCGCGTGGCAGAAGAGGCGCTCGAGCGCGGCTACGTCTTGTCCTTTGCTGGCAATGTCACCTTCAAGCGCAATGCGGAGCTGCGTCAGGCGGCGGCGCTGGCCCCGGCGGGGCAATTGCTCGTGGAAACCGATGCGCCATTTATGACCCCGGAGCCCTTCCGCGGGCAGCGCAACGAGCCATCCCTCATCGGGCACACCTATGACTGCATCGCCCGGGCGCGCCACCAGACCACGCAGGCCTTGGCGGCGGAGGTCAATGAGACTTTTGACCGCGTATATGGGCTCAATACAGAGCAGTAGTGAGGATCGTCACAAAATTAAATCCGCTGGTCGCTGGTGGCATGGGTGCTGGATGTGACAACTGTTTTCGCCCGTTATAGCTGTGGCGCAGCGCTTCTCGACTTTCCCCACCCGTTATCGTATTGTTATTGATTGTTCGTTGAGGCTTTATGCCTCTACCTTCCCGCAGCGTTGCTCCACAGTGGGGCAGTCGCGGTACCGCCGCTGGTTTCCCTAGGCCAGCGGCAACAATTGTGATACTGGATAGACAGCACCACCGGAGATTAACTACACATGGCACCTCACCACATTAAGCGCATCAATAATTCACGTTCCCTGCCGCTGCGCCTGGCAACGGGTGGCGTCTTGAGCACCCTCGCCGTCGGCGGTGTCGTGGCGGTTGCCGCGCAGAAGGACCTGGTCGTAGACGTCAACGGCGACAAGGTTGAGCTGGCTACCTTTGCCAAGGACGTAGACGGTGTACTGCAGGCCGCCGGCGTCCAGGTGGGAGAAGAGGATATCGTCTCGCCCGCACCGTCTGAGTCCGTGGCCGATGGTGATGAGATTTCCGTGCGCACCGCCAAGCCGGTTGCCGTGTCCATCGATGGTGAACAGCAGCAGCTTTCTACCACCGATCTCACCGTTTCTGATCTGCTCAATAACCTGCAGGGTGTAAACCCAGGAGCTGCCGTGAAGTCTGGCGAGGATGACGTGGATAAGGATGCCCAGCTAAAAGACGGCATGGATCTAGAAGTCGTCTCCCCGAAGATCATCAAGATCAACGATGGCGGCAAGAATACCTACACCAAGATTGCCGCCAAGACCGTGGGCGATGTGCTCAAGGAGCGCGGTATCAAGCTCGGTGAGGATGACCGCGTCTTCCCGGCCAAGGAAGAAAAGGTCACCGAGGGCATGTCTATCAAGGTAGAGCGGATAGACATCCAGACCGAAGATGTCACCGAGGAATTCGACGCCGAGCCGAATTTCGTGGATGACCCTGAGCTGGAAGCCGGCGCCGAAGAGGTGCGCGAGCAGGGCGAAAAGGGTAAGCGCGAGATCACCCGCAAGGTGGTGCTGAAAAACGGCAAGAAGGAATCCGAAGAGGTCATCAAGGATGAGGTCGTTGTAGGACCAAAGCCTGCGACCATCGCCCGAGGCACCAAGCAGGCGGAGCCGGAACCGCAAGGCGGTAACTCGGGCGCGGCTGCCCCTGCCGTGGCTGATGGCTCCGTATGGGATGCCATCGCGCAGTGTGAGTCCAACGGTAACTGGTCCATTAATACCGGCAATGGTTTCTCCGGGGGCCTGCAGTTCGCGCCGTCCACCTGGGCTGGTCTCGGCGGTACCGAATACGCCCCTGAGGCTTGGCAGGCCACCCGCGAGCAACAAATTGCCGTGGCACAAAAGGTGCAGGCCGCCCAGGGTTGGGGCGCATGGCCTGCATGTACCGCCAAGTTGGGACTGCGCTAAAAAGCACGCGCCACACCGCGCATTCTGCACCGCACCTCGCGTCACCGCATTCCGCGTCACCACGACGCGGGGTGCGACTTTCTGCATTCTTCTACTAGGTTAGAAAACATGACTGATTCCCCGGGCGCCGCGTTTTTAGGCCCAGTAGAAATCCGAGCTTTAGCGGAGAAACTGGATATCACGCCCACCAAGAAGTTGGGGCAGAATTTTCTCCACGACCCCAATACCATCCGCCGCATCATCGCGGCGGCGGACCTGGACCCCACAGACCACGTCGTGGAGGTCGGCCCTGGGTTGGGGTCGCTGACCCTCGGGTTGGTGGAGACCGTCCAGGATCTCACCGCGGTGGAGATCGATCCGCGCTTGGCCGCGCAGCTGCCGGAAACGGTGGGCGAGCGCGCGGAGGACTACGCTAAGCGCCTGCGCGTGGTGGAAAAGGACGCGCTGCGCGTGACCAGCGAAGATGTCGCTGCACCTACGGCGCTGGTGGCCAACCTGCCTTATAACGTGGCGGTGCCGGTGCTCCTGCACTTTTTGGAAACCTTTCCCTCCATCCGCCGCGTGCTCGTTATGGTGCAGCTGGAGGTGGCGCAGCGCCTCGCTGCGGAGCCCGGCAGCAAGATCTACGGCGTGCCTTCCGTGAAGGCTGGCTTTTATGGCGCGGTGAGCCAGGCTGGGACCATTGGCAAGAATGTCTTTTGGCCCGCGCCCAATATCGCCTCCGGCTTGGTGCGCATCGATGTCTTCGATACCCCGCCTTGGCCGGTCGACGATGCCGCGCGCGCTGCGGTATGGCCGCTTGTCGATGCCGCCTTTGCCCAACGCCGCAAAACCCTCCGCGCCGCGCTATCGGGCCACTACGGCTCCGGCGCAGCCGCCGAGGAGGCCTTGCGCGCGGCCGGAATCGATCCGAAGCAGCGCGGGGAGAAGCTCGCTGTTGCAGACTTTGTACGATTGGCAGGACTACAGTGAACGCATCGCACGGAAACGAGCCGATTACCTATACCGCGCATGCGCACGCCAAGGTCAATGTGCACCTTGGCGTGGCCGAGCCGCGGGAGGATGGCTTTCACGAGCTGGTCACGGTCTTTCAGTCTTTGAGCCTGCACGATACGGTAACGCTGACTGATTTAGGCAATGCCGAAGTGGATAAGCCACGCGTGCAATACCTCAAGGTATCCGGTCCGCACGAGGCGGGCGTGCCCGAGGACGATACGAACCTGGCCTGGACTGCGGTGGACCGCATCATGCAGCACTTGTATGTCACCCGCGGGGGCATCAAGATTCCGGAGGTCGGACTCGAGATCCACAAGGCGATTCCTACCGCCGGTGGCATGGCGGGCGGTTCCGCGGATGCTGCGGCTGCGCTGCGCCTTGCCGAGCGCTGTTACGGCCGTTATTACGGGATCGATTCGGTAGGCGATCACATTCTGGATGCCTTGGGTGCCGCCCTTGGCTCCGATGTTCCCTTTACCCTGCTGGGCGGTACGGCGTTAGGGACTGGGCGCGGGGAGCAATTGACTTCCATGATGACAAGGGGCACCTATCACTGGGCGCTGATCGCCTCTGATCGCGGCCTTTCTACGCCTAGCGTATTCCGCAAGCTCGATGAATTGCGCGATGCGGGGCGGGCTAGTGCACCGGCCCTCGATACCACGGAGATTTCCCAGGCACTTATTTCCGGCGATGCCCAGCGCGTGGCGGCGCACCTGCACAATGACTTGCAGCCCGCCGCGCTATCCCTGCGCCCAGATCTCCGCAAAACCTTGGAGGCAGGCATGGATGCGGGCGCGCTCAATGGCATCGTCTCCGGCAGCGGGCCTACCTGCGCCTTCTTATGTGCTTCGCAGGAAGATGCGGAGGAAATCGCAGCGCAGGTCAGCATAGAAATACCGGGCACCAAGGGCGTTGTCGCCCAGGGCCCGGCTGCGGGTGCGGAAGTGCTCTAGCTTAGGGCGATGGAGGAGGGGCATCGCCAAGCACAAGCGCTAGAGCGCTGGATATTTAGAGCACGGCCATTTCGGTGGGCTCAAAGTCCAGCTCGTAGCGGTCGGTTTCCTTACCGCGCAAGAGGTCGATGACGACGAGCTCCTTCTTCTGCGCGTCCGTGATGTAGGCATAGCCATTGGCGGCCTTCAGGATCGGGCCCGGCTGCTGCCACTCCTCGTTTTCTTTCCACTTGGAAATCGCGTCGATCTGCTTGGTGATTTCCCCGGAGTCTGGATCGATGATGTTGAGCTTGCCGTCGGTGGTCAGCACCAGTGCCTCGCCCATTGGGCCGCGCGCCAGCGAGCGGAACCAGTAGGAACCGTCCAAGTCCACCTTCTTGGCGGAGTAGTCCTCGGTATTGATCAGCGTCACGGAGGTGGGGTGCTCGTGCTCGGCGTCCTTGTCGGTCTTATTATCGGCCAGAATGACGTTCGATTCCTCAGAACCCGCGGCGTTTCCGGAGCGCTGGTAGCCTTCGGCGCCGGCGTAATCGGAGACGTCCACCTTGTGGAACTTGGAGCCGTCAAAGACTACGGGGCCGTCTTCGCAGCCGAAGAAGAGCTTACCGTTTCCAGCGGCCGCTTCGCCGTGGACGCCGGGGCATTCGGTGGTCTCATCCAGGACCTTGCCGTCCTTATCCAGGTGCTGGATGGTGTGGCGCTCGTCCTCGGTGCCCTTGGTGATGACCACGGAGCCATCCTCAAGCGGGACGGCCACGCCGTGGTGACCCTCGCCCGTCTTGACGGTGTTGACGGGCTTGGCGTCCTTGGAACCGATGTCCTCGGTCTTATAAATCTTGGCTACGCCATCGCCATCAGAAAACAGGGCGGTAAAACCATCGTGGTGGACCACGTGGCCGGCGTGGGGCGCCTTAATCTTGTCATCGCCCAGCTTCGGATCCGCGGTGTAGTAGTGGTTGTGGTCGCCGTGTTCCTTGGTGATGCGGCCGGTATCGTAGGTAAGGAAGTTATCGCCCTTGGTCACCATGACGTGGCGGTCATTGCCGGCATCGTTAAGGCGGAGGAAGGCGTTCATGTCCTCTTCATCGAGAACGTCGCCGGATTTGGCATCGTAGGTGGTCAGGCCCCCAGCGTGGGAGAAAACGATGCGCGTGGGAAGCTGGGCTACCTCGGTCTGGCCTTCTTCGGCCTCCATGCCGTCGTGGGAGTGGCCCTCGTGATCATGATCGTGGTCATGGTCGTGTTCGTGGCTTTCCGCAGTGGTGGATTCGCTGGTGTTTTGGGCGTCGGTGTCTTCTTCAGGCGCCGAGCAGGCAGCGATGGTGAGAGCTGTGGCAGAGAGGATAGTGCAGAGGGTAAGTGTGTGCTTCTTCATACATGCGCAGGGTATTGCAAGTGAATTTCGGTAGCAAGATGATTGGGAATGCGGGGGTAGCGGTGGGGAGGTATTAAGATGAGTCCCTGTTATGGCAAACCTGATTAACCTCGAGCAAGTCACCAAATCCTATGGCTTAAAAACTCTCCTTGATGGGGTATCCCTCGGCGTGCAAACCGGGGACCGCATCGGCATCGTGGGCGTGAACGGCGGCGGCAAAACCACCCTGCTGGAAGTGCTCACCGGTATCGAGCCGCCGGATTCCGGCCGCGTATCCCATACCTCGGATCTGCGCATGGCCGTGGTGACGCAGCGCTTTGATCTGCCCGAAGAGCTCACCATCGCTCAGGCGATCATTGAGCCCCTCGAGCTCGAGACCTACGAATGGGCCTCTAATGCCAAGGTGCGCGACGTGCTCGGCGGCCTTGGCATCGTGGACCTGGGGCTGGAGACTCCCGTGAGCTCCCTGTCCGGCGGTGAGCGCCGCCGCGTCAACCTTGCCGCCGCGCTGGTGCAGGATTTAGACCTCGTGGTGCTCGATGAGCCCACGAACCACCTTGACGTGGAAGGCGTGCAGTGGCTGGCGGATCACCTGCTCAAGCGCAACCTCGCCGTCATCGTGGTCACCCACGATCGCTGGTTCCTCGATACCATCGCCACCTGGACGTGGGAGGTGCACGACGGCACCGTTGATGCCTACGAGGGTGGCTACAACGACTGGACGTTCGCCCGCGCCGAGCGCGCTCGCCAGGCCGATGCGATGGAGCAACGCCGCAAAAACCTGGCCCGCAAGGAATTGGCGTGGCTGCGCCGCGGGGCACCGGCGCGTACCTCGAAACCGCGCTACCGGATTGAGGCTGCGGAAGCGCTTATTTCTGATGTTCCCGAGCCGCGCAACAAAGTCGAGCTCATGTCCTTTTCCAAGCAGCGCCAGGGCCGCGTGGTCATCGAGCTAGAAGATGCCACCGTGAAGTCCCCGGATGGCCGCACCTTGGTCGATCACCTCACCTGGCGCCTAGCCCCGGGCGAGCGCATCGGCCTCGTTGGCGTGAATGGCTCCGGAAAGACCACGCTACTGCGCACGCTCGCCGGCGAATACGAGCTCGCGGCCGGAAAGCGCATCGAGGGCCAAACCGTGCGCTTGGGCTGGCTGCGCCAGGAACTCGATGACTTGGATCCGCAGCGCCGGCTTCTCGATGCCGTCGAGGACGTTGCCACCTACGTGCAGCTAGGCAAAAAGGAACTCAGCGCCTCCCAGCTGGCCGAGCGCCTCGGCTTTTCCGCCAAGCGCCAGCGTACCCCGGTCGGTGATCTTTCCGGTGGCGAGCGCCGCCGCCTCCAGCTCACCCGCGTTCTTATGGCAGAACCCAATGTTTTGCTGCTCGACGAGCCCACTAACGACCTGGACATCGATACCCTCCAGGAGCTGGAATCCCTGCTCGATTCATGGCCGGGCACCCTGGTGGTCATCTCGCACGATCGCTACCTCATCGAGCGCATTGCGGATAATACGTACGCGCTTTTTGGCGATGGCAAGCTGACGAACCTTCCCGGTGGCATCGACGAGTACCTGCGCAAGCGCGAAGAAATCGAGGCCGGCAAGAACACTGGGGTTATAAACCTGGGAGAAAAGAAGACGGACGCGCCGGCGCCGAAGCCGGAAAAGAAGCTTTCTTCCCAGCAAGAGCGCGAAATCACCAAGAAGATGAATGCGCTTGAGCGGAAGATGCAGAAGCTGGAGAAATCCGCTGCGCAGATCAATGAGAAATTGGCCGCGGCGGCAGAAGAAGTCGATACCGAAGCGATGACCCGGCTTGATACGGAATTAAAGGACAACCGCAGCGCCTATGAGGATTTGGAGATGGAATGGCTGGAGTTAGGGGAGAAGCTCGAGCAGTAGAAGCTCGCATCGCCGATATCGTCCGCCACCTCGATCCGTGGGGCGTTATCGGCGCCGCCATTTTGTCTACGCTGGGCCTTACTCCGTCCATTTTGCCCCGTGATTGGCCCTATCAAGGCCTGATATCGGGCCTTGCCGCCGGTTTCGGCTACGTGGTGGGCATCGGCGTGAAGCTGGTGTGGTACCGCTTCGTCGTGAGTAAATGGGCGGATAAGTATCCCTGGCTTGCCGCCTCCGCCTGGGAGCCAAAGCGCTACAGGCTGCTCGCGCGCATCGCCACAGGTGCGTTCATTGCCTGGCTGGTCGGTTTCGTTATTATCGCCGTGCGCTGGCAGCGTGAGCTCGCGAGCGTATATTCCGTGCCCGCGCCATCCATGTCCAGCTACCTGCTGGTGGTGCCCTTGGCGCTGGCGGTATTTACCCTCTTCCTGCTGATCCTGCGCTCCATTATCTTTCTGGTCCGCTGGTTGGCGCGGCGCTTCCCGCAGCGGTTTCGCTCCACCTACCGCCGCCTAGGGGCGGTAATAATCGTTGCGGTCATTGCCATCTACACCGTTGAAAACATCATTCCCGGTGCTATCGTGAGCTTGGGCGATAGGGTATTTACCGCCCAAAACGCCGACCCCGATCCGGACACCCAGCGCCCCACCCTCAGCGAGCGCTCCGGATCGCCTACTTCCGATGTCGACTGGGACGGCGTGGGCTTGCAAGGCTCCCGCTTCCTAAGCTCCGGTGCGCATAAGGACGAGCTAGAGCAGGTGACCGGCAAACCCGCCAAGGAGCCCATCCGTGCCTACGCCGGCCTGGGCAACCGCGACTCCAATGAGGGGCGGGCGCAGCTGCTTATCGATGAACTCGAGCGCACCCACGCCCAAGACCGCAAGGCCCTCCTATTGACCATGACCACCGGCACCGGCTGGGTATCGTCCTATTCCGCGCAAGCCTTCGAATTGCTCTATGGCGGGGATACCGCCATCGCCGCCGCACAGTATTCCGCCATGCCGTCCGTCTTTCACTTCTTTGGCGGCGGTAGCCAAGTAGAGCGCGCCGGGGAAGAATTCATCAACCCCATCGTGGACTGGTGGAATTCACTGCCAGAAGATGACCGGCCCAAGCTCTACCTCTACGGCGAGTCCTTAGGCACAACCGGCATCGAGGCAGCCTTTTCTGGTGTGCGCGATATCGCCAATTCCGTCGATGGCATCTTATTGACTGGCCCGCCGCACTTTAATCGGTTGCGCTCGCAGTTTGTGGAGCGCCGCGATCCCGGGTCCACGGAAATCTCGCCGGTCTACGCCGGCGGCCTCGTGGTCCGCTTTGCCAACGACGTGGACCAAGTTCGCCGCTGGGGACGCGTGCCGGAAGAAGAGTGGGGCAGGACCCGTATGCTGTATATCCAGCACCCATCCGATCCGGTGAGCTGGTGGTCGCCCGAATTGGCCTTCAAAGAGCCCGATTGGATGAAGGAAGATACCTCCTATTCCCGTGAGCGCGTGATGCAGTGGATGCCTATTATTACCTACCTGCAAGTTGCCGCAGACCTGCCTGGGGCCAAGGATGTGCCCGACGGTGTGGGCCATAATTACGGGACCTCTGTCCTCGATGGCTTTGCGGCCATCGCCGGGCCCGACGTTGCGCGTTCCATTGACTCGGAAGAACTGCAGCGGCAATTCGATGAACTCGATGTAGGTATTTATTAGACTTCTTGGGACGTTATACCTCTCGCGCAGTAACCCAGATCACTCAGAATGCCGTTTATATAACAAAGCCATATCGAAGTGGAGCGTATCCGGTAATAACCTTTCGCCCTCTGAAAAGTTATGACAAGCTGAAAAACATGAAGCCGATTCGAAGCGCCACCGCAGCAGTCCTGACCACCGTACTCGCCCTGTCCGGTACCACGGCAGCGGCTTCTGCGGAGCTCACCGCGGCCCCGCAGGTACAGCAGGTGTCCACCCTTGCTGAAAAGTACAACGTTACTTTGCCCAGCTTCCTCCAAGCTGCACCCGATGCCGAGCCGGAGGTGGCCGCGGAAGAAGCGGCCACGGCTGAAGCCGCCCCTGAGGCACAGGCGCCCGAGGCTCCACAGGTTGCCGCTGACTTGCAGGCGGCCACCGCGGACCACTTGGCTCAGGCCGGTCACCACCCAGATGAGAACGCTGCCGCCATCGCGCAGGAATGGGCAAACCAGGGCGCAAACGGTAAGCTTACGTACTACGGTGACGTCGCAAGCGGCGTTACCCACACCGAGGAAGGGCAGGGCAACGTTTACCGTCTGTCCGAAGAACAAGCTCAAGAGCGCCTCAACTGGTTTAACCGGGGCCTCGAGGTGACCCCGGGACCTGAGTACGGTTATGGCGTCGCCACCGCCTTCGACGGCGAGTTCATCTACATCGCGGAGTACTTCCTCAACTAGTTCTTAGCTTCCGCGGAACCTGCCCCCGATTCTTCCGAGGCCCGCGCGCATGGCAGAGTAGCCATGACGTAGTGGACACATCATTGGTAGAATCGGGGGCATGATTTTGATTAACGTTCAGTTCCACGTAAAGCCTGAATACGCCGATACCTTCCTTGATGAGATCAACTGGTACACCGAGGCTTGCAACGCAGAGCCTGGCTGCATCGACTTCAAGTGGTACCGCGATCCGGAAGACTCTCAGCGCTTCCTGCTGCTCGAGTCCTACGCTGATGGCAAGGACGTAGAGCACGTTCAGGGCGAGCACTTCAAGCGCGCCTGCGACGAATTCCCCAAGTACCTCGTAGAGACCCCAGACATCATCAATGTCCACATCGATGGCCGCACCGGTTGGGACAAGATGGGCGAGTTCGCCGTCGACTAATCTCGCCGCTTAAAACCAAAGACCGCACTCATGTGAACCATGAGTGCGGTCTTTATTTTTGCGACTACTTCGAGCCGGGATCTACAGGCCCGTGCTTTGCGAACCCGCCCTTCGCGCTCACAGGGAGCGGGGTACCCGCTCGTGAGAACGGACCCCGTGAGCGTGAAGGGCGCGCTGGAGCTGAGGCCGGGTTTGGCGCCGGGGCCGAGGTGAGGAGCCGGGGCAGCAGGCTAGCCGAGTTGGGGTTAGCTGTCTGCCCTCGTGGACTTCACTAAGCCTGGCATTGCGAAGAGACGCTCTTGTCGTATTTGGAGTACTGCTTCAGGGCGTTATAGAAGGCATCGGAGTAGCCGCTGGCGCCTTCGGGAAGCGGGTGCACGCCATCGGAGTAGAGCATCTCCGGATTGTTTTTGGCATAGCCACACCAGTCCGCGATATAGGCGTTGTCGTACTCCTTGGCGGCGTCAATGACGTCCTTCTGGGACTGCGCCATCCACTCGCGGTCGCCATAGGGAACCACCATGACCACGGTGTGATCCTCGCCGATGATATCCATGGCCTGGCTGATTTGGTTCGGCTGGGCGGCGCCGTTGGTACCAAAGCCCAAGAAGACGGTATCGCGCAGCGTGCCGGCGTTCTTCATCTGTTGGAGGATTTGGATACCTGACGCGTAGTGGCGGGATTCTTCGGCATCGATATAAATGCCGGGGAAGCGTTGGCTTAAGGCATCGCTGGCCGCCAGCATTACCGAGTCGCCGATTGCGGTGATATTCGTGCCCTGTGGCATCGGACGGGTCTTAGTATCGTCCTCTTTCTTTGCGTCGTCTTCCTTATCTTCGGCAGGCGGCGTGGAGGGTGCGGCCGCCTCTGGCGGGACAGGATTATTATTCTGGTTTTGCTGCTGGAGCTGGTCGAGCTGCTGCTCCAATTCGGTCTTATCGCTGGAATTGACCACGCCGTAGACAACACCAATCAAAGAAGCGACAACCAAGAACGGGACCACTGGCCACATGGCCTTGCCAAAGCCATCCTTGAGCTCGCTGAAGCTTGGGCGCGCAGCCCAGTAGTTCTTCCATGTCTTCTTGTACCCGCCGCGGCGGAATGGGTTCTCGATGAACTGATAAGAAATCTCCGAAAGGATCAAGGAGATGGGGACGGCGACAATGCCCAGAATCCAGGTGTTCTCAGAATTCTGATTGCCGTGGAATAGCGCCTCCAAGATCATGATGACCGGCCAGTGCCACAGGTACAGCGAGAAGGAACGCTGACCGAACCAGCGCATGACCTTCGTCCTAAACAGCGGCGTCATCGGGCCGTACTCGTGGATGACGCCCCACACCATGAGGGCACCAAGGATGCTGGTGAGGAAAAGGCCGCCGCGGTAGGTAAATTCGGCATCGTCAGGCATGAGAAATAGCTGCGCGACATAGCCGATAAGCGCCAAGAAGCCGATGATGCCGGCGGCGCGGGTTTCTACCTTGCCGGAGGCGGCCCAGGAATCCGCGTGGGGATCGGACTTCGTAGAGGTCATCAACAAGGAGAGGACCGCGCCGGTCAACAAGCCGAATGCGTGGGTATCCGTGCCGTAGTAGACGCGGGTGGGGTCTTCGCCTGGAGTGAAGATGAACCACATGGCCGCAAAGGAGGCCAAGCCCAGCACGCTGGCGACCACGGCCGGAAGGCGGCGCGGCTGGCGCGACGAGGCGCGGAAGATAACCAGGATGAGCAGCGGCCAGATGAGGTAGAACTGCTCTTCAACCGCGAGCGACCAGTAGTGGGCAAAGACCTGTACTTCGTTATCGGCAAAATAGGACTGCGAAGTAGCAATCTGCGTCCAGTTATTGACAAAGAACAGGGTGCCGAAGAATTGCTGGCGCAGGCCAACGGCCAAATCGCCGCCAATCCACGCGACGATTGCGGTACAGAAAACGAGTACGGCGACGGCGGCGGGCAAGATGCGCCTAAAGCGGCGCACCCAAAAGTCCTTCAGGCTAATCGTTCCGGACGTGCGGTACTCGCGCACGAGGAGCGAGGTAATAAGGAAGCCGGAGAGGACGAAGAACATGTCCACGCCCAGGTAACCGCCGGGTAGGGCATCGCCGAAGAAGTGGTATAAGACCACGGCAATAACGGCGAGGCCGCGCAGGCCGTCAAGGCCCTTGACTTGGCGCAGCCGTGCGTGCCGCTTCTTGCGCACGTTCTTATCCTCTGGCGGGACTGCGAGTACTTCGGAGTCGTTCTGCTGGTTCTGCAAGGGATATTTCGATTTATTGGCGTCTTGTGTGTCGTGCGGAGAAGACTGCTTGCCAGCCTGAACGGCCGCGGGCTGGTGCTCCCGTGCAGTCTGTTCGGCAGGAATGCGCTGTGGTTGAGAAGCCCCCATTGCGGCGGCCTTTTCTCCAGCAGGAATCCCTGATTCTTGCTCTTGCGCAGAGGCAGGCTTGTGCGCAGGCTTGCGCTGCTCTGCTTGCGGACGCCCGGATCCGGATGCCTGCTGCTCCGGTTGGTGCGGTGCAGACTTACGCTGTTCTGGCGGGCGCTGCTCCTGCTGGCGCTGCTCCTGCTCGCGCTGCTCCTGCTCGCGCTGAACAGGCTGTTGCTGCCCAGATGTGCGCTGCCCTGGCTTACGCTGCTCCGGCTTGCGCGGCTCGGCTTTGCTTTGCTCAGTTTTGCGCTGTTCAGGCTTGCGCTGCTCTGGCCTTTGGGCAGGCCACGACTGCTGGGCGGGAAATTCCGTGGTTCCCTGCGCGGAGTTCTTCGCATCGTCGGAAGGCTTCGCGGTGCCGGTGCCGGTGCCGGTGGACCGATTGGCGTCGGAAGGCCGAGGAGTGCCAGCGGAGTTATTGGAGCGGGAAGAATTCTTGGAACCGGCGGATGTGGAAGTTCGAGAGGTGCCAGAGGTCCCGGACGCGCGGGAAGTGCCGGAGGGGCTTGCGGGAAATTCCTTCGTTTCGGCGGCTGGTTGCTGCGGTTTCTGTGGATTCTTGGGCGTGGCAGGCTTTACCTGCTGGTGTGGCTTTGCTCCGGTTTTCTTCTGGGCAGAATTATTCTGCTTGTCTTGGGCAGAGCCTTTGGCCGTAGCGGATTTGGGGGTCTGTGCACCCTGGTTTCGGGAAGGCTTTTTGTCTTGAGGCGTGGGGTTACCTACCTGGCGAGATTGACGAGCGAACCCACGGGTGGGATCCGTGGGCTGTGCGTGCGAGGATTTAGTGCCATCCTGTGCATTCGAGGTGGGCGGCTGGTGTTCCGTGCGCGCCTCGTGATTATTGCGGGCATGTGGATCCGGCCCGGTAGGGATACCGGAATTAGGCGTGGAAGCCCCAGTGGAGGAATCACCTGTAGGCCCATCTGATTGCCGCGTCGTGGGCGGCGTGGCCTCATTACGCTCGGAATCTTTCTTCCCCAGCAGCGAGCGCAGAAAACGATTCACGTGAACTCCCATTGCACTACGAAAATGTACTAGTCGGCCAATTTTAGACCGCGAGAAGCGCCATTACCCAAAGTAGAGAGCACGGCGTGGCGCGGGAAATTGGCAATGTTTTGGCGGATAGATGGTGAAAGAAGAGAGTCTAATCCTGTTGGCTGTCAAAAAGCTGATTCAGCACTGTCAGCACCCCATACTCGGTATTGGGCGGGGCGATGGTATCGGCAATCGCCTTGAGCTTAGGATGCGCATTGTCCATGGCAATGGCGGTTCCGGCGGCTTGGAGGAGTTCGAAATCGTTGAGGAAGTCTCCAAAAGCCGCGGTGCGAGATTGGGAGATATCCAGCAGCGACGCCATGGTTTCTAGCGCCACGCCCTTATTTACCCCGGCCGCCATGACATCGAGCCACACCGCCCCAGATACCGCGATATTGTGCTCAGGCACGGCCTCACGCAGCGGTTCGTGGAGGTGCCTTTCGCTGCCATCGGCGCAGAAGGCGGCGATTTTGATGATCTCCTCATCGAGCAGATCATGGAGATCATCTACCCAGCTGATGGATTTATAGTATTTGGAGATCTCGGCGGAGGCTTGGCTGTCGATGCCCCTTTCCACAAACGCCGTAGCTGGCGTACACAGCACCACGGTGTGGGGTTGGGACACCGCGTCGAGCGCCGCTACCGCAGCGCGGACGGCCGATGACGGCAGGGGAGTGGTGCTCAGCAGCTCGTTATTGTGCACGACCACGGAGCCATTTTCTGCAATAAAGGTCTCCTCATGAGGAAACATCTGTTGCAGGGTGGCGAGCTGGCGCCCAGATGCCGGAACGAGGGTGACGCCGAGCTCGGTTGCGCGCTGGCTGGTCGCCGCGAATCCTGGCGGCAAGTCGCCGTTTCCATCGAGCAGGGTGCCGTCCATGTCTAGGGCGATAAGCTGTGGAAGCAAAATTAAGACCTATCTGTGAAGTCGCAAACGGTAGCTAGGTGCATGAGTTGTGTGTCACAATAGAGGATATGACTAATGATGCACCTATCGTGTCCTCAATCCGCAACCATACCGGAGTCATTGAGCTCAACCGCCCAAAGGCTCTCAACTCTCTCAGCCCAGAAATGATCGATCTCATCGCCGCTGCCTTGGATAAGTGGCGGGGTGATGACGAGGTAGAGCAGGTCCTTTTGACCTCTACCAATCCTAAGGCCTATTGCGCGGGTGGCGATGTCCGTATGGCTCGCGATGGCATCGTCGACGGCAAGTACGACGAGGTCGATGACTTCTTCGCCTCGGAGTACACCCTCAACGGGGATATTGCGGAATACCCTAAGCCGGTCATCGCGCTGGTGGATGGCATCGCTATGGGTGGCGGCCTTGGTGTCTCCGCGCACGGCTCGCACTGCGTGGTCACGGACAAGACCTTCGCCTCCATGCCGGAGATGAATATTGGCTATGTCACGGATGTGGGCATGGCCTATGCCTCCCAAAACGCGGTGGGCACGCGCGGTAAGGCCTCGCCAGAGCTCGCAAAGTTCTGGGGTATTACCGGCTACCGCATGTACGCCGCAGACCTCGTGTGGAGCGGGCTGGCCACTGACTACGTAAAAGACGGCGATGCGTTTGCCAGCGACGTCATTGATAAGGGCATTGATGCCGCGCTGGAACAGCACTCCGTGCAGCCAGAAGATGAGGCCCCGCTTGCAGAGCTCATCGAGGGGATCGAGGCCAGCTTCTGCCACGATTCCTGGCAGGACATCACCGCGGCCGCTAAGGAATACCCGGAGCTGAAGGAGCTGGTGGATAAGCTCACCGCGCAGGCCTGCCCGACCTCCATCGTGGCCGCGCTGGAGCTCTACCGGGCAGAGGCGCAGTGCTCGAGCATTCGCGATGCCCTCGAGCTGGAAAAGAAACTGGGCGCTTATATGTATCGCCGCGATGACTTTTCCGATGGCGTGCGCGCGGTATTGGTAGATAAATCCAATGACGCGGCCTTTAACCCCGCAAGCGTCGCGGAGGTGGATGTAGACGCCATCCGCGGCGTATTAGCTAAAGGTTAATCCCGCGAAAGGAGGCGTAGGCCGATCGAGCCTGCGCCTCATTGATCTCTCGGGGTGGGGTAGCCGCCAGCGTTGCTTCCGTGGCCGCGGACGTGGGCTGGGGCAAATGCAGCGCTTCGGAATCGAGGAGGACGAGGCCGACGCGGCCATCGGCAAGCGTGGCGCCCACCAGCGTCCACATGCCCAGGATGGGCAGGGCTAGCTGCGGTACCTGCCGGGCGCGCGCGTAGTCCAGTGGCAGCGCGGGCCGGATCAGCGCCGGTACCCGGTGATCGATGCCGAAGCGGTACAGGTTCGCGGCAGCCTGCGCGGCTGCGGTGTCCTTGACCGCGGGATCGGCCCACGCCCACAGGAATCGTTCCTCCGAAATGGTGGCGATGAGTACCGCCGTGGCCTCGGCCTTGCCGCCAGAGTAGCGAATCTCCGCCGTGGCCGCGTCCGCGTTGAGGTGCACCGTGGCCTCCGGGAAATTGCCCTGGAAATACAGCTGGTGCTCCATGCCGTAATAGAAAGCATCCTCGATAATGCGGGTATCCTTCATGCCCGGCTCGATTGCCGTGATCTGCGGCGCACCCAGTGCTCTAGAAAAATGCAGCGTCGTTCCATCGGAATAATGCTCGGCAGACTCCGCAGGGGAGCCCGCGCCAGTCTCTGCGAGCGTAATGCCCAAGTGGTGGGCGAGTTCGTGCACCGCGCGCTGCTCATCAATGTCCGGCGCGCTGCGGCGAATGCCTGCTGCAATGCTGGTGGGAAAGTCGAGGCGCGGATGGAAATCCACGGCGATGATCGCCTCATGATCGCCTTGCCGTGCCCGCAGCACCGGGGCATTGCCGGCCAGGAGGCGGGCGAGGGGGATAAACTTCGCCGGATCATCCCCGCCCTGCGGCAGGTCAGCCTCCGCCTGCATCGCCCACCGCCAGGCCGGCGAGCCGGCGCGATCGATGACGGCGATGCGTGTGCCCCGGAAGTCTTTGACGCTGGAGGACGAGCTGCAGCGGATTTCCACGGGCTGATTGCGGGTGAGGTGGCCCTCGGCATCCGTTGAGGGGGTGAGGAAATTAAATTCCACATCGGTGGTATCGCCCAAGCGGGCCCGGAAGGCGGCGTCAAGGCCCGCCTGAATAAAGCAGGCATCGCGGGTGGCCTGGGCAAGTGAATTTGAAGTATCCATAATTGCTTACGAGGATACTGAAACCTCAGGCAAGGCCGCGCAGGGTGGCAAAGGCGTGGTGCACCAACTCGTCGCGTTCCTGCTTGCTAGGGGGCTTGCCGCCTTCGCAGCGCCTTTTCAGCTCTTGCTGGCAGGCATTGCCGGTGCTGCCGCACGCGTTCAAGATGACGGTGAGCTCGAAGGTCGAATATTCGGGGTAGCGCTCTTGAAAAGCAGCGATGATCCTGTGGGTGACGCTATCGAATTTCTTCTTTTCCTCGGCGGTGTGGCTGAGGTTTTCCATCGCCTCACCGATTTTGAACAGGCTGTGCAGCGAGCGCAGCTCCATGTATTCGTTGTCGAGGGCATCAATGAGCGTTAATTCCAAGACCGAAGAGATGGGCTCGCCGGGAAAGGCGGTGGGAATATCCGCCGCGAATGCCTCGAGGACATCCGCGGTGTAGTGCAAGAGGGAATCCGCCACCGAAGAAAAATAATTGTGGAATGTGCGCGGGGAGACCCCGACGGCGCTGGTGATACCTGAGACCGTGACCGCCTCAGCGCCGCCGTCCAAGGCGAGGCGGGCCGCGGCATCAGACATGGCCTGGCGCGTTGCTCGCTTCTTGGATTCGCGCAAACTAGTCACGATGAACCTTTCCTACCTTGTCGTGCTGAAAGTGCAGAAGCGCCTCGCGCTCCTTGTGCAGGGCTTCGCCCTCGATATCCATATTAGGCACGATCTTATTCAACCACTTGGGCAACCACCACGCCTTGTCTCCTAGAAGGAACATGGTGGCGGGGATGACCATCATGCGGATAACGAAGGCATCGATAAGCACGCCCATAGCCAGGACAAAGCCCATGGTCTTGATGAATGGCTCGTCCATCAAGATGAAGGCTGCGAAGACCGAAATCATGATGAGTGCTGCTGCCGTGACCACGCGCGCGCCGTGCTTAAAGCCATTCGAGGTCGCGTTGGCAGCGGTCTTGCCGCTGACGTAGCCCTCGCGCATGCGGGTGACCAAGAAGACCTGATAGTCCATGGCCAGGCCAAAGGTCAGGCCGATGAGCATGATGGGCAGGAAGGATAGCAGCGGCTGCGGGTCGTTGACGAGGCCGAACATGCCCTCTTGCCAGATGCAGACGGTAATACCGAAGGTGGCGGCCACGGACAGCCCGTAGCCTGCGGCGGCGATGAGCGGGACCCAGATGGAGCGGAAGACCAGCATCAACACGATGAAGGCAAGGCCCAAGACGATGGCCACATAGGGAACAAGCACGCTATTGAGCCGCTCAGAAATATCGTCGAAGATCGGGGTGATGCCGGTAATGCCGTAGGAACCGCCGGTCTTAGAAAATTCGCCCTGATACTCGCGCAGGCGCTCCAAGGTCTCGGTGGTTTCCTCATCGGTCGCACCTGTCGTCGGCGTGATCATGATCTGGGCGGCATCGCCGTTGTCCGTGGTTTGCACGATCTGGGCGTTATCCACGCCCTCGGTGTCATTGAACTTGTGGAGCAGATCCTGGAAGGCCGGCATGCGGTCTTGCTCGGAGACGTCTTCCACATTCACAAAGGCGATCATCGGGGCATTGCGGCCGGGGCCAAAGGCCTCTTCAGACATCTCGTAGGCCTCGCGCTGCGGGGTGCCGGGTTGAGCGGAGCCATCGGTAGGCATGGCCAGGCGCATATTCGCAAACGGGATGGCCAGGATGGCCAGCATGATAACGCCCACGCCCAGGTGCAGCCACGGGTGGGCGCGCACGCGGCGGACCCAGCGCAGACCCATGGTGGGCTTCTCGTCCTCGGGGTCTGGAACCTTGGGGCCGGGCACGCGCCCGGCGAAGATCTTGGTGCCCAGCAGGCCCAGCACGGCGGGGATAAAGGTATTGGCCACAAGCACGGCGATGACCACGGTTCCGGCGGCGGCGATAGCCATGGTGGACAGGAACGGAATGCCGATAATGGTCAGGGCCGCCAGCGCGATGACCACGGTGGTACCGGCAAAGACAACGGAGCCGCCGGCGGTGCCCAGCGCCATGCCCATGGCGTGGGCGCGGGTGCCCTTATCCATCTTCTTCAGTTGCTTAGCCAGTTCCTTTGGCGTCAGGTTATTTAAGCCCGAGGAGGTGATGAGCTCATTGCGGAAGCGGTTGACAATGAAGAGGGCGTAGTCGATGCCCACGGCCAGGCCGATCATGGAGGCCAGCGTCGGGGTCATATCGGAGACGGTATCGGTAAAGATGGTGGCCAGCTGCACGCCGAGGATGCCAATGCCCACGCCGATGACGGCGGAAATCAGCGGCATGCCGGCAGCTACGAAGGAGCCGAAGGTCACCAGCAGCACGATGGCGGCGACCACCATGCCGATGAGTTCGGCGCTGCCATTCATGCCGGCATCGGCCATCGCGAAGGCATTGCCCTGGTACTTAACGGAAAGGCCTTCGCCGTCGTGCTGGTGCAGGACATCCGTGACCGCAGCCATATCGTCATCATTGATGTCCATGACATCAGCGGCATCGAAGGCGATGGTGACGGAGCCGGTGGTCTTGTCCTCGCTGAGCGGAGACAGTTGCTGCAGGTTCTTCGCAACCTGCTCTTCGGGCATGCCCTGTGCCCGCATCTGCTCGCCCATCTGCTTTTCCATGCCGGCGGCGGCGAGGACCGGGCTGACCAACTCATCCTCATTCTTTAGCGCACCGGTGTCTTTGAGGTCTTGGAGCAGCTTGTCGATGCCCCCGGCAACAGCGTCATCGCTTAGCTCCTTGCCCGCAGGGGCTTGGATGACCACGGTGCCCTCCGGGGCGCTCATGGCATCGGTATCTTGATCGAAGTGCTCCATCATCTCTTCTTGAGTGGTGGTGGAGTCCATCTCCGGCATGGCGAAGTTGGGGTTCGGGGTTTTGGCAAAGCCGGCGGTGAGGCCAACCATCGCCACTAAGACGATGAGCCAGAAGGCGAGGAAGGGCCATACCGTGCGGTAGGACCAGCTTCCCAGCCGGTAGAGGAATTTGGACATGGGCGAGCTCCTTTATGAGTGAGAGAGGTGGGCGCTGCTTCTAAAATCGTGCATAGTCTATGCAATCCTGCACATGTGGTGCAAAATAAGGTGCAGGTGGGCATAGTAGCTCTTTAATGTGACCTATAACCCACGCGCGGCCAGAAAGCACAGGGCGGCGGGAAGGATAGGTAGACTATCGCGCATGATTCACGCGGTAAGTTTCGCCCTCTTGGATTCGGTCAATGCCTTGCTCATTGGCATCCTTGTAGCCATCGGCATCATGCTCCCGCGCGGGAAGTACCGCTGGATCGCAGGCCTGGTCATCCTGGGCGACTGGCTGGGCGTTCTCGCCGCTGCGGCCGTGGTGATGTTCGTCCTTTTGGGCGTGCGCGAACAGATCGCGGCCATCTTGGAGTCACCGATTGCCGGCGGCATCCTCATTATCGTCGGCATCGCACTGGCCTTTGGCGCCTGGCACTCCCAAGGCAAACCCAATGCCTTGATCGGGCGCATGCTGCAGCCGCTGCGCACGCCTTCCATCACCACCGTGCTGATCGGCTTCGTGATGGGCGTGGTCCAATCGCTGACCTCCGTGCCGTTTTATTTCGGCCTCATGTTCTTGGCCACCCAGGATCTATCGCTCGCCGCCCAATACGGCGGCCTCTTGTGGTACGCCACCCTGGCGCTGTCCCTGCCGGTGATCTGCGGGCTTTTCATCGCCGTGGTGCGCGCCCACCCAGACTCAGCTGCGGGGCGAGTCTTTGCGGCGGCGCGCGAAAACAGCACGCGGGTCACGCTCATCGGCGGCTATATCGTCGCCGTCTTCCTCATCATCATGGGTGTCGTGAACCTATAGGGATGCGCTAGTCAAAGTAGACATCATCAAGTGCGAGCTCAGCGGCAGACTGCTGCTGAGCAAGGTCCACATAACGCGCGGCGTGTGGGATAAACGCCGCGGACTGCTCGGCGAAAAGCTCGCGGCGCACGGTGGCTGGGACGCCGGCGGCCAAAGAGCGCGCCGGGATTTCCGCGCCCTCGCGCACCAGCGCGCCGGCGGCGATGAGCGAACCGGGCCCGATGGTGGAGCGAGATAGCAGGGTAGCGGACATGCCCACTAGGCTGCCGGCACCCACGTGGGTGCCGTGGAGCATGGCCATGTGGCCTACCGTGACATCGTCTTCAAGGATGCACGGTGCCTCCCGTTCCACGTGGATAACGCTATTGTCCTGAATATTGCACCGGCGGCCAATGCGGATGGGGCCAACATCGCCGCGCAGCACGCATCCATAAAAGACGGAAGAATCCGGGCCGATTTCCACATCACCAATGATGGTGGCATTCGGCGCGATCCACGCGCTGCGGTGGATGCGCGGGCGTTTTCCTTGGAAGGGGTAGATAGGCATTATTCCACCACCACCGCGAGGCTGGGGGATAGCTCGTACTCGCTGGAAGTGGGGGCATCGGCAAGCGGAGTACCCGCAAGCTCTGCCTGGGAAAGCGCGCTCGCCAGTGAGGGCGTGATGGGGATAATCCAGCCGTGCTTGGGATCTTTGACCGGCAGCACATCCTTCTTTACGGCGGGGAAATGCGCCGTGGTGGTGGGGGAGATGAGGGTTGCGGACTCGCGCGAGGCGGCGCGCTCAGCAAGGGCCCGGGCGCCCTGCTGGCCGGTGATAATGATGATGAGCTGGCCGGCGGTCCTAATATCCAGCCGGTCCACCTGCATGGTGGTCGCCGCGGAATCGGGCCGCGCCAACTGCGGCGCCCCATTCCCGGTGAGCTTGGCAAGAGCATCCAATAATCCCATAGCGTTCAAGTCTAGCCGCGCAGTCAGGTAGCGGGTTGACCGCCGTAACATCGCCGCGCGTACTATGGGAGACCATGATTGATGCCAGCAACACCGCCCTAGTGATCGAAGGCGGCGGAATGCGCAATTCCTATACCGCCGCCTGCATAGTCAAACTCATCCAAGAAAACGTCACCTTTGGATGGGTAGGCGGTGTCTCTGCTGGCGCCTCCCACACGGTCAATTACCTCTCGCACGATGCCAAGCGCGCGGAAGAATCCTTCACGGATTTTGTCAATAACCCCAGCTTCGGTGGCGTGGGCTCGCTGGTGCGCGGCAATGGCTATTTCAATGCGGAATATATTTATGAGCGCTCCGCGGATAAGGATATGCCCTTTGACTGGGATGCCTACCGCCAGCACCCAGCGGATATGGTGCTTGCCGCCGCGCGGGCCGATACCGGCGAATCCGTGTATTGGACCCGCGATGATGTGACAGAACCGGAAGATCTGTATGTGCGGGTGCGCGCCTCGTCCACGCTGCCGCTACTCATGCCGATTCGCATCATCGATGGCTCGCCCTATGTGGACGGTGCCCTGGGCTCGTCCGGCGGCATAACCATCGAACGGGCGGAAGAGGCCGGCTATGAGAAATTCCTGTTCATCGGCTCCAAGCCGCGCGGGTACGTCCGCCCCGAGGTGGCGCGCCCGGCGATTACCCGCCGCATCTTCCGTAAATACCCCGCTATTGCCGATGCCCTCATTGGTCGCCCACCCATCTATAACGCGGCCAAGGACCGTCTCCTCGAGCTAGAGCGCCAGGGCAAGGCGCAGCTGTTTTTCCCAGAAGATATGCAGGTGGCCTCCACCGAGCGCAACGTGGATAAGCTGCGCGCGAATTACCAGGCTGGCAAGGCACAAACCCACGCCGAGTGGCCAAAGTGGAAGGAATTCCTGCTGGACTAGCTCACCTCTGCATGGTGGTGTGAGATCGCCCTCCTGATTCTTTGTGGCAGCAGGAGGGATAATCGCGTGCGCTGCACTAATGGTGGTATTCGGTGCACGGTGCCAAGCATTTTCAGCTAGCTAAATCGCGCCAAGCTCCTAAGATTGCACAGCGTGTTAGCGATTTTTGATGGCAATATTTGGCTGAGCATTTTCTTCATGATCGTGCTCGGCACGCTATTTGGCATGATTCCCTTTGGCCCGCTGCGCTTCGGCGCGGCGGGTACCCTTTTTGTCGCCTTAGCCTTCGGATCCTTTATTGAGCTAGATGACAATATCCTCAGTTCCTTGCAGGAGCTGGGCTTGGGACTCTTTATCTATATGCAAGGCCTGTCTGCCGGCGAGGCCTTCTTCAAGGGCTTTTCCACCCAGCTAAAACACATGCTGCTCGCCACTGTGGCGGTAATAGCCGCGGCGGCCGCGGCGCTGGGCATCGGCAGCCTCATGGGGTTATCGCCGCTGGCGGTGACCGGCGTATTCTCCGGTGCAACGACGTCCACGGCGTCGCTTGCCGTGGCCCAGCAGCAATCCGGCGAGGAGCTGCCCGCCGTGGGATACTCCTTGGCCTATCCGGTCGGCGTGGCCGTGGCCATCCTCCTTGTGGCATTCGTCCTGCGGCATAGCTGGCCAGCGCAGAAGGACCAAGACCACTCGGCGGAAAAGATTTTCCGCTCGCGAACGATTAAGGTCACCCGCGATATTTCCTATGCTGAGCTGCGCGAGAAATTCGCGGATCATTTCATCATCGCCACCATCCGCCGCGGCCGTGACATCGACGTGCCGGGCGATAACCCGGAGCTGCACCGCGGTGATGTCTTGCGCGTGTTGGTGACCAAGGCAAAGGCCAAGGAGCTTACCGATGCCCTGGGAAAGCGCCAGCCCCAAACCCCGTTTGTGGATAAGCGTCTGGTCAATGAGACCGTGGCCATTTCCAATGAGGATATCGAGGGCCGCAAGGTCAAGGAGCTCAACCTCTTTTCGCGCTACGGCGCGCGGATTGTGCGGGTGCGCCGCGGCGATGAGGAATTCCTTGCCACCAATGAAACCCACTTGGAATCTGGTGATGACCTAGAAATCGTGGTCAAGCATGACCGCCTGGGTGATGTTCGCGATTACTTTGGCGATTCCGTGACCGCATACTCGCAGCTTAACTGGGTAGCACTCGGCGGTGGGCTGACCATCGGCTACCTTATTTCGCTTATCGTGGTTCCGCTGCCCGGTGGCGCGTCCTTCGAGCTCGGGTTCGCGCTGGGCCCACTGATCACCGGACTGGTCCTCGGTGCCTTGCACCGCACCAGCCGCATTCCGTGGCAGATTCCCTCCCCGATCAATACGGCATTCCAGCAGTGGGGCCTTGCCATCTTCTTGGCCTCGGTGGGCCTGTCCTCCGGAGAGGCCTTTGTCTCCACCGCCTTTTCCTGGATGGGCCTGAAATCCATGGTGCTGGCCGCGATCATCGCCGTTATCATCATCGGGATTTTCGCGGCGGCCAGTCGGTTTATGGGGCAATCCGAAACCCGCACCTCAGGCGGCATTTCCGGGCTTTTTGGCCAGCCCGCGGTGGTCAATTACGCCACGGGCGCCAGCTCGGATTCGCGCATCCTTACCGGCTATACCTCCACCATTGTGGTGGCGCAGTTCATGAAGATCGTGGTCATCCCGGTCATGCTGCTCTGACGGGGGGGCAGCCGCTCGATTAATCCGCGACCAAGGTCTCCATGGTGAGCTCTGGGTGTTCCTTTTCAATGAAGGCGAGCTTCCACTTATCGCCAAAGAGGGCAATGAGCTCGCCATCTTGGCGAGTGAAGATCTCTACGCCGCGCTGGCGGCCGAGTTCCGGTGCAGATTCGGCATCGGTGCGACGCGCCACGGAGTAGGGGATGGGCTCGGTGACGGTTTCGACGTTGTACTCGAATTCCATGCGGGCCTGCATGACCTCGAACTGCATGGGGCCGACCGCAGCCATGACCGGGGAGGCATCGCCGCGCGCATCGTTGCGCAGGATCTGCACCACGCCCTCGGCCGAGAGCTGCTCCAAGCCCTTGCGGAAGGCCTTATACTTGCCCAGCGACTTCGCCCGCAGGATGCGGAAGGCCTCCGGGGCGAATTGGGGCATGGGCTTGAACTGGACCTTTTTGCCGGAGTAGATGGTGTCGCCCGGTGCCAGCGCGCCCGCGTTGACGAGGCCCACGATATCGCCCGGGTACGCGGTATCCACGGTATCGCGGGTGCGGCCAAAGACCGTCAGTGCATACTTGGTGGAAAAGCTGCGCCCGGATTGGGCGTGGTTGACCTGCATGCCGCGCTCGAATTCGCCGGAAACCACGCGCATAAACGCCAGGTTATCGCGGTGCTTTTGGTCCATGCCCGCCTGCACCTTGAAAACGACGCCGGAAAAGTCATCGGCTACCTCGCGCACCTCATCGATGGCGCTGGTGGCCGCCTCCACGGCCTTGGGATCGGATTCGCGGGAGTGCGGGGCTGGGGCGATGGCGCACAAGGTATCCAGGATCTGGTGGACGCCGAAGTTCAGCATGGCCGAGGCGAAGATGAGCGGGGAGGTCACGCACTGCTCAAAGAGCTCTTGATCGTGCAGGGCGCCATCGGCGGCAAGGAGCTCGGCTTCCTCTACCGCGGTCTCCCACACATCCTCTTCCTTTTCTTCTGCGGCCGCGGGATCGTAGTGCTCTTCCGGTGCGATGGTGGAACCGCCGGCGGTGCGGATGAAGTGGATGTAATTATCGGCCTCGCCGTCATCATTGATGTGGGCCAGGCCGCGGAAATCGCCCGCGATGCCCACCGGCCAGTACAGCGGGGTGGGCTGCAGCTGGATTTCGTTCACGATCTCATCGACGAGCTCGAGTGGCTCGCGGCCCACGCGGTCCCACTTGTTGATCACCGTGACGATGGGCAGCCCGCGTGCCTTACAGACGCGGAAGAGCTTGAGGGTCTGCGGCTCGAGGCCCTTGGCGGCATCGATAAGCATCACTGCGGCATCTACCGCGGTGAGCACGCGGTAGGTATCCTCCGAAAAGTCCGCGTGACCTGGGGTATCGACCAGGTTGATCATATAAGGCTCGCCCTCGTGTCCCTCCGGGGCGTATTCAAACTGCAGCGCAGACGAAGCCACGGAGATACCGCGGTTTTTCTCCATATCCATCCAGTCAGACACGGTGGACTTGCGGTTGCCCTTGCCGTGGACCGCGCCGGCCTCATTAATCACGTGCGCATGCAGCGCCAGCGCCTCCGTCAGCGTGGACTTACCGGCATCCGGGTGGGCGATAACGGCGAACGTGCGGCGGCGCGAGGCCTCAAAAGCGACAGAACTCATGCGCCATAGTCTAATGCTTGAGCGCTACCACTCCACATTGAGGCGGCGGCCCAGATCCTCAAAGACGCGGTGGGCCACGGAGGTATTCTTCGCAATCGGGCGCTGCACGCCCAGCGTGCGCCTATTATTGTAATACTCCCCGGACTGGAAATGGATGCCCTCGGTGCCGGTAAGGAAGTAGGCCAAGTTCTCGCCGCCGGCCTCTGCGGTGCCAAAGGCCTTGCCGATGACCCCGGAGTACAACTTGCCCGTAAGCCCCGTGGAGGACTTGCCAAACTCGGTAGCTAAAACGCCCGGGTGAAAGGACACCGCGTTGATGCCGTGGGCATCGATAAAGCGGGCGAGCAAGATATCCGCCAGCTTGGCATTGCCGTAGGCGCGCTCTGGGCTGAAATGCTCCAGCGTATTGGGATCTGCCGGATCGAAATTCGACATCACCATATTGGCCAACGACGCCGTGTTGACCACGGTGGCGTTACTCTCGCGCAGCTTGTCTTGTAGCAGGGACGTCAACAGGAACGGCGCGACCACGTTGACCTGCCACGTGCACTCGAATCCATCGGCGGTCATGGTGGGTCCATCGAAAATACCGCCGGCATTATTGCCCAAGGCATCGATGCGCTCTAGCTGCTGCAGGTCATCGGCCAGCTGGCGGACCTGAGCCAGTGACTCGAAATCGGCGAGGAAATACTGCCCGCCTACCTCTTGCGCAACGGCCTTAGTCTTGTCCGGATTGCGGCCAATGATGACGAGGTTATCCTGCGGGCGGGTGCGGTGAATCTGCCGGGCGGCCGCGGCACCAATGCCTGACGAAGCCCCGGTAATCACGATTGTCCTAGCTGCTGAGTACGGCGAAGTCATGGGCCTGATTCTAGCCACGGCCGTGACATCCGTCCGCGATATCCTTCCGTGATATTTATCCGCGGCATCCCGCCGTGCAGTTCCGCTTGGGTCTGGACAGGTCTATACTTCCGGCTTGTGAAGCGCCTGCTTTTTCTGCGGCAGTGGGGACCAGCGCGGCTAACCGCCACCGGGTTTCTACTGCTCATCCTGATAGGAACGGTATTGTTATTGCTGCCGTTCGCCGAGGCCGGAGATTCCCGCGCCTCGTTTTTATCCGCCCTTTTCACCGCGACCTCCGCGGTCTCATTGACCGGGCTGGTTGTGGTCGATACCGGTAGCTTTTGGAGCCCAGCGGGGCAAGTGGTCATCTTGGCCCTTATACAACTGGGCGGTTTGGGCATTATGTCGCTGGCCTCGTTATCCGGCCTGCTCTTGACCGGCCGGATTAGTTTTAAGGCCCGCAAGACCGGCGCCTATGAAAACCGGCCCATCCTCGCCGGTGGCATTCGCCGCACCCTGATTTTCACCTTCGCCTTTACCGCGGTGGTAGAAAGCATTATCGCCACGGCGGTCACCGCGCGGCTTATGGTGGGCTACGGGCATTCCTTCCCACGGGCGTTATGGGAGGGCATCTTCCACGCCATTTCGGCCTTTAATAACGCTGGGTTTAGCACCAATAGCGATAACCTCGTGCCCTTTGTCGGCGATGCCTGGATCCTTTTGCCGCTGGCCGGAGCGGTCATCGGTGGTGGGCTGGGTTTTCCGGTCTGGGCGGAATTGGTACGCCACGTGCGGCGCGGTTCGGAGGCGACGCGTCGCATCTCAATTACTGCGCGGATGACGCTGGCGGCCACCGGCGTGCTCATTGCGGCAGGCACGATATTTTTTGCCTTGACGGAGTGGAATGGCGTGCTGGCGCCGATGTCGTGGGGCGAGAAGCTCCTCAACTCGTTCTTTGCCAGCGTTTCTCCGCGCACGGCCGGGTTTAATACCTTCGACTACGGTGAGGTTCACCCGGTAACGCTCATGGGCACCGATACCTTGATGTTTATCGGCGGCGGCTCGGCCGGTACTGCTGGCGGCATCAAGGTCACCACCGCGTGCGTGCTATTGGCCGCCATGGCGGCGGAGTTTTTGGGCAAGGAAAAGACCTCCATCTACCACCGCAGCCTTCCCCACAGTGTTACCCGGCAGGCGCTAGCATTGAGCTTTGCCGGCGTGCTGGTGGTGACCCTCGGCGTGGCGGCGCTGCGCTTTTTCGACCCGCAATTTAGCGGCGATCAGGTTTCCTTCGAGGTCATGTCCGCCTTTGCCACCGTGGGCCTATCCACCGGGATTACCGCCAGTTTGTCCGCGCCCTCACAAATCGTGCTGTGCTTCATCATGTACCTGGGCCGCGTTGGCCCAACCACCCTGGTAGCAGCGTTGGCAGCAAAGAATTTAAGCCGCCGCTACAGCTACCCCGAAGAAAGGCCCTTCATTGGCTAGCATTTTTAAGGCGTTGGGCCACTCCCGCGCCACCCTCGACATCGCCCCGGTCGTCGTCATTGGCTTGGGGCGGTTTGGTTGCTCCCTGGCAAGCGAACTAATGGGCCATGGGGTAGAGGTCCTTGGAATCGATTCCGATGAAAAGATCGTGCGCGAACGAGCACCGCACTTAACCGAGGCCATTTCCGCGGATACCACCGATCCGGCGGCGCTCCGCCAACTAGGCATCGACGAGGTGGAGCGGGTCATCGTGGGCATCGGCTCGCACCTAGAGGCATCCATCCTCACCGTGTCTAACCTGGTGGAGCTGGGCGTCAAGGATATTTGGGCCAAGGCCAATTCGGAGGCCCACGAGCGCATCCTGCGCCAGATTGGCGCCCACCACGTCATCCGCCCGGAGCGCGATACCGGCCGCCGCGTGGCCTACCTCTTGGGCGGGCGCTTCCGCGATTTTGCTGAGATCGCTCCGTACTACGGCGTGACGCAGATGGCCGCGCCCTCCTCGGTCACGGGCCGCCCGCTCGATTTGGGCGAGGTTTGGCGCACCCACCACGTGCAATTGGTCTCGGTCTGCCAGGCGGAGGGTGCTTGGGCCCCGCTTGCCGATGCCACCCAGCTCGCCCCCACCGACTTCATCGTCGCCGCCGGCAGCCCGCAGGCGCTGGAGAAATTTTCCCAGTCCTAGCGCGAGTGAATGCGGTTTTGGGCTTGTACGAGCCCTTGCGTTGCGATGAGTTGGGCGGCTTCGGCGGCGGTGGCGATGGCGGTATCGAAGCCGGGGCCGGCATCGACAGGCGCTAAGACATAATTCGGAATCGACGAGCCCTTGGGCGGGCGCGCAATGCCAATGCGTACGCGCAGGTAGTCCCGCGTGCCCAGGTTGTGCGTGAGCGATTTCAGCCCGTTGTGCCCATTTTCATTGCCACCTTGCTTTAGCCGAATCTTATTGGCAGGCAGGTCTAGCTCATCGTGAATGACGATGATGTGGTCTGCCGCAACACCCAAAGCCCGCGCCAGCGGGGCAATCGGATCGCCAGAGAGATTCATAAACGTTATCGTGCGCACCGCCAGTACGCGGGTATCGCCCCAGCGCAGCGGGGCTACCTCGAGGTCCATCCCGCGCACCGGCTCGAGCACGTCGCCGCCTTGGGCAAGCACATCGTCCACGGCCATATATCCCACGTTATGGCGCGTGGCGGCGTACTTCGCGCCGGGATTTCCCAGGCCAATGATGAGCCAGTCTGCCTCCAACTCGGCCGGATCCAGCCCCTGCTGCACTGGCGAGGGACCGCAGAAAATCCGGGCAATAAAATCTGTCAAAGCTGCCACGAATGCGCCTTTCTAGCTCGGTACAGTAGTTTCCTATGAGCCAGGTTATTCAATCTTTGCGACGAACCGTAATACCAGCGCCCATGGCGGGCGGGCCTACCACCGTGGATCTGGTGCGCGCCGCGCATCAGGCCGGTTCCTTTGGCACCCTGGGACTCGGGTCTGCCAGCGTGGACTCTACCCGCAGCCAGATTGATGCCTGCGCCGGCATCCCCTTTGGGGTGAACCTGTTTTGCCCGCAGGATCCGTTAACACCCGAGCAGTTGGCCGCCGCCGCGGAATTGGCTGCGGCCGAAGGTGCCACGCTGCCGGATCCCGATTATTCCTTCGGCTTCCATGACAAGCTCGAGCTGGCGCTCCAGGGCGGCGCGCGCGTCGTGTGGTCTATGTTCGGCACCTTTGACTCTGAGCAGCTTGCCCGCATCCACGCCGCTGGTGCCGAAGCTTGGACCACCGTCACCACGCCCGACGAGGCCCGCGCCGCCGCCACGCTGGGAGTGGACGCGCTGTGCGTACAAGGGCCCGCTGCCGGTGGGCACCGCGGCACGTGGGACCGTACCGCGCTTCCCGATGATCGACCCCTGGCAGAGCTCATTGCCGCCGTCCACGAAGCCGTCCACGCGGTCGCACCAAACATCCCGCTGATTGCCGCAGGTGGGCTGCGCACGGCAAGCGACGTAACCCAGGTTTTAAGCCTGCCCGGCGTGGCCGCCGCATCGTGCGGCTCTGCCTTTTTGCTGAGTAAAGAAGCCGGAACTAGTGACTACAACCGCAAGCTTCTCCAGCGCGGCGGGGCCACCGTCTCCACCCGCGCTTTTTCGGGGCGCCATGCTCGCGGCTTGGAAAACGACTACACCCGCGCCCACCCCGGTATACCCCCGGTATATCCCATGCTTAATTCCGTACTCAAGGAACGCCGAGCGCAGCACGATGCCGCCGTAGCCTACTGCCTCGTAGGTGAGCCGGCCGCCAAAATCCGCGGGGGTAGTGTCGCAGACATTCTGGACTCCCTATGCCAAAACAAACACTGATACACGCTAAAATTTGGGGCGAAGATTGCTAGCCACCCCCGAAATAGAAATGGATGGAGCCTCGTGACTGCGAACGCACATATTGGACATGATGACTGGAACGAGCGCCTCGAATTGGCGCAACAGATGATTCCCCTCATCCACCAACTGCACCGCAATAACAACGTCGTCGCCACCATCTTCGGCCGCCCGCTGGTGGGGCAGACCGATATCGACATCATCAAGTCCCACCGCTACGGACGCCGCATTGCCCAGCGCCAGCTCTCCACGGCAGAAACCCTGCCCATCCTGTCCGAGTTAGCGGATATGAACCTAAGCTCCGCGTCCATCGACGTTGGACGCCTCCTTTTGGGCTTTGAAGAGTCGGGCGAAGATGACCTGCGCCGCTACCTCGAAGATGAACTCACGGAAATCGTCGGTGCCGGCGAGGACATCGACCCAACCGATGTCGTGCTGTACGGATTTGGCCGCATCGGCCGCCTCCTTGCCCGCATCCTCGTCGCTCGCGAAGCCGCTTACGGCGGCGTGCGCCTGCGCGCGATTGTGGTGCGCAATAAGGGCGAAGGGGACATCATCAAGCGCGCCAGCCTCCTGCGCCGCGATTCCGTCCACGGTGCCTTCAACGGCACCATCAGCGTGGACGAGGAAGAACAGGTTATCTGGGCCAATGGCACGAAGATCCAGATGATCTACGCCAACGACCCGGCCACGATCGATTACACCGAGTACGGCATCAACAACGCCGTGCTGGTGGATAACACCGGTGTTTGGCGCGATAAGGAAGGCCTGTCCCAGCACCTGGAGGCCAAGGGCGTGGCCCGCGTGCTGCTGACCGCGCCGGGCAAGGGCGATATTAAAAACATCGTCTTTGGCATCAACGATTCCGCCATTACCGATGACGATAAGATCCTCTCCGCCGCATCGTGCACCACCAATGGCATTACCCCAGTGCTCAAGGTCATCAATGACCGCTACGGCGTGGCCCACGGTCACGTGGAAACAGCGCACTCGTTTACCAATGACCAAAACCTCATTGATAACTACCACAAGGGCGAGCGCCGCGGCCGCGCCGCCGGCCTGAACATGGTGCTTGCTGCCACCGGTGCCGCCAAGGCCGTGGCCAAGGCCCTGCCGGAGTTCGAAGGCAAGCTGACCGGCAACGCCATCCGCGTTCCTACCCCGGATGTGTCCATGGCGGTGCTTAACCTAGAGCTGGAGCAAGAAGTCGACCGCGATGAGGTCAATGACTTCCTGCGCAACGTCTCCCTGCACTCGGATCTGCGCCAGCAGATTTCCTACATCGCCTCCCCAGAGGTCGTCTCTAGCGACTTCGTGGGCAATACCAATGCCGGCATCGTCGATGGCATCGCCACCATCGCCTCCGGCAAGCACTTGGTGCTCTATGTCTGGTACGACAACGAGTTTGGTTACTCCAACCAGGTCATCCGCGTGGTGGAAGGACTTTCTAATGCCCGCCCGGTGGTCCTGCCCAAGCGCGTATCTCCCTCTGAGCTTTAAGCTCGCATAGTTTAAGGCCCGCGGAGTCCCCGCGGGCCTTAGTTATTTAATCGGTAGGGCGAAGTGCCCGTGTGCGCAGCAACCGCCTGGCGGCCCACGAAGTAATGGCGGCGAAAAGCAGGGTCATTATCGCAGCACAGGCGTAGCGGCCAGGAGAATCCGCATTCATCGGCCAGGCGGGGAAAGCAACGAGCCAGAGGACGGTCTTTGCAAGGACATCGCCGCCTACCGTCACGGAGACAATGGTGCCGATGATGGTGAGAACTAGCGAGCTCCAGATACCAAAGCGGATCACCATGATGAGCGAGACCACCGCGAGCACGTACCCGACGCCGATGGTCAGCGGCAGTTGGGCGAGCACAGCTAGGGTGGCTTCACCGGCGAAGATAACTGCGACCGAAGCACACGTGCACACCGCTGCGATGATGCCCAGTAACCACAGGAGAAGGGCAGTAGAGCAGTGGCGAGATTCTGTATAGACAATCGGCCACGCGCCCGAGAACCCCGGCCAGACCAGTACAGGAAGTACACCGGCACCCACGGGGAGAAGCAGAAATACGAAGAATCCCTGTACATAGCGTGGTGGGTAGTAAAGGGCAATAAAGATCAGCGCTAAGGCGCTTAATACCAAGCACGTAATGACCGCTGGCGTCATTATGGCCCGGTGAAAGCCCCGGAGCGCATCGGAAAGGCGGGAGCAGGCAGCGGCACGAGAGGCACTCGCAGGCTGCCACCCTTGAGCTGGCGTGGCGGCGGTACTGGTCGTGGGTATCGCTACGCGCCGGCGTCGGGAAAGCGGACGTACTCGCCGAGGCGTCATGGTCACGGTCAAAGAGCCTGCTACAGCGAGGATGAGGCATAACGCCAGTGCAGGAAGAGGGCTTTCCTGCAGGAGTGGATCGCCAGGCTCGAGCGGAACCGAATTTTGGTGGATACGCAGCGCAGGCAACAGTAACCGCAGCGGCCACGCGGGCGGAAAGGCCCACCATAGCTGCCCCTCGACAACACGAGGAAGCACACTAATGACCTGCCAGATAACCGCGAGGATAAGCGTGACGGCAAGGCCCAGCCTGCGGGCGCATGCGGTCGCAAGCCCCGCGATGCCGATGGCTCCAAGGAAAGAATAAACCCCAGCGATGAGAAGCAGCTGGTGGTCTGCACGCCCTTGCGCTGCAACCGCCGCCCAGGACAGACCGAAATTAAGAAGGTGAAAAAACTGCGAGGCTTACCACGACGAAGAGGAACCGGGACGCGTGCTCGTAGCGAGGATGAAGCCGGCGCCATAGGGTGCCGCCGCCGCGGCTGAGCACCTCGCGGCGCTCTGGAACCCCAGCAAAAACCGCAATGAGCGGCGCGTACATGCCGGTGATAAACATGGATTGCCAGCCAAGAACCCCGGTAGCGTCCTCGGCGGAGGAGGCGAACGCAGAAAAGAATACCGTCATTACCACTAGGGGCAGGGCGAGCAAGGGTAACCACTGCAGGGCGCTGCCGCGGCAACGCAGTAGTTCTGCAGAAAGATACCGTCGATACTGGTTACTCATCGGTCTCACCATCTGCAGAAGTCAGGCGGAAGAATTCGGCTTCCAATTCACCGCTGGGGGCCAGTTCTTGTAGGGAGCCGGAGTACCGGATAGTGCCTTGGGACAAAATAGTGATGTCGTGGGCTAGGTGAAGGGCCTCACCGAGTTGATGGGAGCTGACCACGACTGTGTGCCCAGCGGCGGCGAGCTGCTGGAGGAGTTTGCGGAGCTCCGCGATGCCCTGTGGATCGAGTCCATTTTGCGGTTCATCGAGCAATAAGATTTCTGGATCACCGAGTAGGGCTTGGGCTAAGGCCAAGCGGGCTTTCATTCCGGTGGAAAAAGACTTTGCCTTCTTAGAACCAGCCCCGGCTAGACCAGCAATGTGCAAGACACGGTCGATTTCAGTATCGGGCAACCCGAGCAGGCGGGTATGCACGCGGAGGTTATCTGTGGCAGAAAGGTGGCCATAGAAAGCCGGCCCGTTAACCGAGGCGCCGACATGGTCGAGAACTTCCCGCGACCATGGTTCTCCGGCCACGCGCACCGTTCCCGAATCGGCGGGCAGCAGACCGAGGAAAATGGAAAACAAGGTGGACTTGCCGGCGCCATTTCTCCCGAGCACAGCGTGTACGCGGCCAGGCGAAACGTGAAAACTTATATCCCGCAGCACTGCCTGGGAGCCGAAAGACTCTGTGATGTGTTCGAAAGAAACCTCATAGCTCATACGAAAAGTATGAGCCGCGCTACTGCCTTGATCTTCAGCCCTCGAGACGGTCTTCGCGCCGGGGTAGTCCTACCACAGCAGGAGGCTAGGCGATGCCGGCTTTGTGCGCCAGCAGTACCAAAGCCACGCGGTCGCGTGCAGCTAGCTTGGACATCAGAGCGGAGACATGCGTTTTTACCGTGGTATCTGCGATAGACATGTGGCCGGCAATCTCGCTATTTGTAGCACCGCGCGCGATGAGCGTGAGCACCTCCATCTCGCGCCGAGTAACTAGGCTCAGTCCTTGGCGCTCGTGCGGACTGAGCTGGCTGTGCGTTAGCGCCTTGCGGTAGCCCTCTAAAACAGGGCCCGTTACCTGGGCGGCGAGGACAGACTCGCCCTTGGCGACGTCGCGTACGGCGTGTACCAGAACCTCTGGGTCGGCGTCTTTTAGCAAGAATCCATGCGCACCGGCGGCAATAGATTGGGATACCAGATCTTCTTCATTGAATGTGGTGAGCATGATAATCCGGCAGTTAGGGGTGCGGGAAAGAATGGCTTGGGCCGCGGCGATTCCATCCATGCCAGGCATTCGTATATCCAAAATGGCCACATCAATGCGGTGGCGAAGTGCCAAGGAGACGGCGTCGCCTCCGGAGGCTGCGGTAGCCACCACCTCAATATCTTCCTGCGCGTTCAAGATGGTCGATAAGGCAGCGACGAGCATTGCTTGATCATCTGCAAGCATGACGCGAATCTTAGGCATGGTTGTCCTTGTGTAGTGGGAGTTCCGCAGCCAGTGTAAATTTCTGGGCATCGCCACTGCTGGTTAAGTATCCGCCCAAGGCTTGGGCGCGTTCCTTAACTCCCACCAAACCCACGCCGCTGCCGGATACCTCACTGGGTGTAGGTGACGTAGCGGTGGAGGTGAGGGTGACCCGTGCGGCATCGGAAAGCGTGAGTTTTAGCTGCACGTGCGTACCAGGGCCTTGGTGGCGCAGGGCATTGGTCAGCCCTTCAGAAATGATGCGTACCAGGGCAAGCTGAGTCAGCGCGGAAACCTCGAAGGAGGAAGGCAATTCCGCGTCAATCTTCAGGCCAGCGGTGCGAAAGCCGTCGATGATGCCCTGTACATGCTCGAGCTGCTGCGCGGGTTCCAAAGCTGCAGGCCCCGTACTGCGTAGTGCCGTGACGATGCCGCGCACTTCCTCCAGCGCGGAATCCGCACCATCGCGAATGCTCTGCAAGGTGTCCTCGGCAGCGGTGGTATCCGTGCGCGCGGCGATAATCCCGGCATTAGCCTGAACCTTGATCAAGGTGAGGGAGTGGGCCAAGACATCGTGCAATTCCCGCGCGATGAGTAAGCGCTCTTCCTCCTGCGCTTGGTGGAACCGTTCTTGAGCTAAGCGCTCGCGTTGCCTATCCAGGTCAAAATAGCGTGCGGCGATGAAGTAGGCGCTGCCGAGCACCGCCCAATGCACCACCAGCAAGGTGATGTAGCGGCGATCGAGCTGGAAAGATAAGAGAAAGGACTCGGGGTCAATGCGCCACATCGCGGGCGATATAAAGGAACCCAAGAGCGCCGCGGTAAGCACCGCGCGGGGAATTGAGCGGCGTTCCACGTAGCGGGAGGTGGCGTAGACGGCCATCGGCGCGGTCAATGCCCATGGAGTAACCCCGAGGTTGGCTGGTAGCTGGCTTATCCACGCCGCGGCCCACGCACCAAGGAGGACAATAAAGCCAGCTGCACTGAGTACTGGTTTGGTACGCCAGACCCAGATGAAGGGCAAGAATAAAAGCGAAAGCGCTGCTTGGATGAGCTCGATAGCTCCTGGAGCCGCCCAAGCCCCGATGAGATAAAACAGCGCGATGAGCGCTGCCACCGCGGTGAGGATTTTATCCCCTAAGCGTGCTTTTGCCACGGTGTCAGTGCTCATAGTCGGACATAGTAGTACGCCTTCGGGGGACTACTTCTTTTTGTCCTTCTTCTTGCCTTTCTTCTTCCCTTTCTTTTTAGACGAGTCCTCTAGCTTGGCGGCTACATCCGGTACGTAACGGAACTCTTCGCGGTCTGGGCGCTCGTAGGTCTTGCCATCGGAATCGGGACGGTGTGGGATCTCCGGCAGCTCGCGCTCGATCTTCTCGTAAGGGATCGTGTTGAGCAGGTGCGAAATGACGTTGATGCGCGAGCGTTTTTTATCCTCGGACTCCACGGTGTACCACGGCGCGGTCGGGGTATCGGTGTGGATGAACATGGCATCCTTGGCGCGGGAGTAGTCCTCCCAGCGGGTAATGGATTGCAGATCCATGGGGGAGAGCTTCCAGCGGCGCAGCGGATCATTGCGGCGGGATTCAAAGCGCTTAATCTGCTCTTCATCGGAGACAGAGAACCAGTACTTGCGCAGGATAATGCCGTCTTCCACAAGCATCTGCTCAAAGGTGGGAGCCTGGTGCAAGAAACGGACGTATTCTTGGTCGGTGCAAAAGCCCATGACGCGCTCAACGCCGGCGCGGTTGTACCAAGAGCGGTCAAAGATGACGATTTCGCCCTTGGTGGGCAGCTTTTCCACGTAGCGCTGGAAATACCACTGTCCCTGCTCGCGCGAGTTCGGGGCCGGTAGTGCCTCGATGCGGCAGGTACGGGGGTTGAGGTACTGCGTGATGCGCTTAATGGCAGAACCCTTGCCGGCGGCGTCGCGGCCTTCCATGATGATGACCACGCGGGCGCCGGTTTCAACGACCCACTGCTGCATATCGACGAGCTCTGCTTGCAACCGCTCGAGCTCTTTTTCGTAGGCCTTCTTATTCAGCTTCTTAGGGGATTTGCTGCTTTTGGTGCTCATTCTTCCAGCTTAACGGCTTGGTAGCCCTATCTAGAAAACTGGTGTGCCCTCGTTGGAGTGAGAACCCAGCCACAGCATGTGCGGGGTATGTGCAACAGGCTTAGAGGCCGGGCTCGCCGTAGCGAGTGGTATTAGAAATATGGCCGAGCCCTTCGATATCGATGGCTACCGTATCGCCATCCTGGAGGAATTGTTGCGGGTCGCGGGCAAACCCAACGCCTTCGGGCGTACCGGTCACGATGACGTCACCGGGGTTGAGGGGATAGAGCTGTGAGCAAAATTCGATGAGCTCAGCGATGGAAAAGATGAGGTCATCGGTATTGTCTTGCTGGCGCACCTCGCCATTAACCGTGGTGGTCAGCCGCGCGCTACCACCTGGCGCCCATTCATCAGGGGTGGTCAGCCAAGGCCCAAACCCTGCGGTGCGATAAAAAGACTTGCCAGCGTGGAATTGGCTGGTCTGGCGCTGAAAATCGCGCAGGGTGTAGTCATTCATGATGGAATACCCCGCCACGTAATCCAATGCGTCCGCGCGGGTTACGCGGTGCGCGCGCTCGCCGATGACCACCGCTAGCTCACCCTCATAGTCCAGCTTCTGGGTAGCGTATTCGGGGATATAGACGTCATCGAAGGGGCCGGTCAGGGCATCGGCGAACTTGATAAACAGCGTGGGGTGCTCGGGAAAGTCGCGGCCCATTTCCCGGATATGTTTGGCGTAATTAAGGCCTACGCAGATGATTTTTCCTGGCGTTGGGACGACTGCTTCTAAATCATGCTGATCAAAGACTATCGGCTCGCCGGATAGCTGTGCGGCCTTGCGCCAATCTTCGCTGCGCAGCAGCGCTCCTACGTCTTCGTAGTCCAGCTCCACTCCCACATTATCGCCTTCAATGCGGATTGCGGAGGTGCCGAACGCGGTGCGAAGAGTAGCCAATTTCATGCCAGCTAGTCTAGCGCACTCCTTATTTCTGCTACCGCGTCAGCGCAGAGGATAGGGATTTCCACCTTTTCTTGCTTGGACCATGGCTTGAGCACAAACGATGCCGGATCCATCCGGCCTGGCGGCCTTCCGATGCCGATGGAAAGACGCTGATAGTCCTTAGTACCGAGCGACTTCGTAGTAGAGCGCAGACCGTTGTGCCCGTGATCGCCACCGCCTTGGCGCAATTTCACGGTCCCGAAGTCGAACTCTAATTCATCGTGCACCACCACAATATCCGCGGGCGCCAGATGGAAGTACTGGGCGAGTGCCTTGATCGGCCCGCCAGAAAGATTCATAAAGGACCGCGGTTTAGCGCAGATTACCTTGCGGCCGGATAGCATTCCTTCCGCAACCTCGGTATTAGTCTTCTTATGTACCGAAAAGCTGCTCATTAATTCACCGGCGAGCTCATCGGCAACGTCGAAGCCGATATTGTGCCGCGTGCCTGAATATTTCGGGCCAGGATTGCCAAGGCCTACTACGAGTAGTGGAGTCACTGCATTATTGTCGCATAGATTGAAATTCTATTGGAAATACACTTCCATGCTCCATAGAATATGCCGCCGAGTATCATTGCTGCTCGGTTGCTAAAAATACCTCTTACAGCGGTGGACTTGGAGAAGTATCGTAGTGATTAAGGAGGTGCGTCCCATGCCCGAAAAACTACCTGAAGATGATCGCGAAACTGAAAAGATTCCTAGTAGCAAAGTTGCTGCTGCGCGGCTCATTATCAAACGCGCTAAGGAAGGCAAAGGCAAGATCGAAATCACGCCTAGAATTCGTGAACTTGCCGGACAAGATTTATAAAACCATCTATAAAACCACGATATCGCCGTGAGCAGCAATGCTCACGGCGATATGCGTTTGGGGAGTGGGAAATTACTCCTCGGAGTCGTCGGACTCGGAGGACTCGCCTTCGCCCTCTTCGTCGACGGAGTCGGCACCAGCGTCGGCGCCGCCTTCCTCGGCAGCCTCAGCGGCCTCCTCGAGCTCCTCGTCAACCTCAGGCAGGGTGATGGAGAGGATAACGGTCTCTGGGTCTGCCACCAGGGTGGTGCCTTCCGGCATAGTGATGTCGGCGGCGGTGATGACCTCGCCGTCCTCGAGGCCCTCGATGGACAGCTCGATCTCTTCCGGAATGTTCAGTACGTCAGCCTCAACCATGAGGACGTCTGCATCCTGGATGTGCATGGTGCCCGGTGCGGACTCGCCGGTCAGGGTAATCGGAACCTCAACCTCGACCTTCTCGCCGCGCTTAATCAGCAGCAGGTCAACGTGGTCGATGTCCATGGTGAGCACGTTCTGGTCAACGTTCTTGACCATGGTCAGGTACTGCTCGCCCTCGATCTCGAGCTCCAAAACGGCGTTGACACCGTTGTTGCGAACGAGGGACTGGATGTCCAGCAGCGGCACTGCGAAGTGTACGGGCTCCTGGTCGCTACCGTAGATTACGCCGGGAACCTTCCAGTCGCGGCGCAGGCGGCGGGCGTAGCCCTTGCCAAAGACGGTACGTGGTTCTGCTTTAATAATTGGGCGCTCTGCCATGATGCAATCTCCTTTGTTGGTGTAGTGCGGCGAGGCTATCGAAGTTATAAAAACGACGAAAGCCTGCCGATGAACGTCTTGGACGAGTCATCGCAGGCGTCAATAAAAGCAACATACTCTAACTTCAATCGCGTCGATAACGGCTTCCCAATTTTTGAGTCGCCCTCGCCGAGACTGAATTAGATTAGCATCTCTCGGTCGATGAAACCAAAACCCGCCCCGCTAATCTTCCTTCGCGCCCTTTCCTCTGATTACGCCCTTCGCGCTCACCGGCGGCGCGTATGTCTGTAGCTCGGGTTACGCAGTGAGCGCGAAGGGCGGGTGGGAGAACAGCAGGCGGTAGTGCGGTAGTGCGGTAGTGCTTGCGTGTACCTGCGCCGCCCTCGGCGCTCACGGGGATGGAAAACACCAACACCCCGCCGTTCACGGTGAGCGCGAAGGGCGGGGTGTGAGGTGTAGTGCGACCGGCTAAACGCTTATGCGCGGTCGAAAAGGGTAGTCACGGAACCGTTTTCGAAGATCTCGTGGATGGTCCGAGCCAGAAGCGGGGCGATGGACAGGACCTTGAGGTTGGACCAGCCTTCGGTGGACTGCGGCAGGGTATCGGTGGTGATGACTTCCTCGGCACCGCACTCGGACAGGCGCTCGCGGGCGGGGTCAGAGAAGACGCCGTGGGTGCAGGCGATGATGACCTTCTTTGCACCTGCTTCCTTGAGGACGCGCACAGCACCGGCGATGGTGCCGCCGGTGTCAATCATGTCATCGAGAAGCACGCAGTCCTTGCCCTCAACTTCGCCCACCACGCGGTTGGAGACCGTCTTATTGGCCTCGGTATTGGAGCGGGTCTTGTGCACGAAGGCCAGCGGGGCATCGCCCAGGTCGTGGGCCCACTTTTCGGCGACCTTCACGCGGCCAGCATCGGGGGAGACGACGGCGATGTTATCGGTGGCGTACTTGGACTTGATGTAGTCAGTCAAGATGGGCTGGGCGTGCATGTGGTCCACCGGGCCGTCGAAGAAGCCCTGGATCTGGTCCGTGTGCAGGTCCACCGAGACGATGCGGTCCGCGCCGGCTGCCTGCAGGAGGTCTGCGACCAGGCGGGCGGAGATGGGTTCGCGGCCCAAGTGCTTTTTATCCTGACGCGCATATGGGTAGAACGGCAAGATTGCGGTGATGCGCTTGGCGGAACCACGCTTCAATGCATCGATCATGATGAGCTGTTCCATCAACCACTTATTGAGCGGTTGGGAATGCGATTGCATGACGAAGCAGTCAGCGCCGCGCACGGACTCTTCGAAGCGGATAAAGATTTCGCCATTGGCGAAGTCCCGGGCGGTGGTAGGAACCAGATCGGTGTTAAGTTCCTTTGCCACTGCCTCTGCCAATTCTGGGTGTGCGCGCCCAGAAAAGAGCTTCATGTTCTTGCTACTACCAGTTACCTTGCCAGTCATAGGAGAATATGCCCCTTTACTTTTCGTTGTCCTGTGCACGGGCTGCGGCTTCTGCCGCTGGGGTGCCCGGACGCTTCTTTTCAACCCAGCCTTCGATATTGCGCTGTTTGCCACCGGAGACTACGAGTGCTCCCGCGGGAACATCGTCTTTAATTACTGTACCCGCACCGGAGTACGCGCCATCACCGACATTGACCGGAGCGATAAACATCGTATCCGAGCCGGTGCGCACGTGGCTGCCAATGGTGGTGTGGTGCTTGTTCACACCGTCGTAATTGACGAAGACCGAGGATGCCCCGATATTGGATTCCTCGCCCACGGTGGCATCACCAATATAGGTAAGGTGCGGCACCTTGGTACCGCGGCCGAGCTCGGCATTCTTCGCCTCCACGAAGCCGCCGAGCTTGCCGTCTTCGCCCACGATGGTATTCGGGCGAATAAAGGTAAAAGGCCCGATCTTGGCGTTGACGCCGATGACGGAATCGCTGCCGTGGGTGCGGACGACGGACGCGCCGGTACCGATCTGCATATTCGTCAACGTGGAATCTGGGCCGATCTCGGCATTATCGGCAATGCTCGTTGCACCCCACAGCTGGGTGCCGGGGTGGATGGTGACATCGGTGCCGATGGTGACATTGACACCGATCCAAGTGGTCTCTGGATCGATGATGGTGGCGCCGCCGCGCATAGCCTTTTCCACCATGCGGCGGTTGAGCTCGCGGCCAGCGGCGGCCAGCTGCACGCGGTCATTGACGCCGGCGAGTTCCTGCGGATCCGCGGCCACGTGCGCACCCACGCCATGCCCAGCGGTGCGGGCGATTTCGAGGACATCGGTAATGTAGAGCTCGCCCTGCGCATTATTGGTATCAAGCTTGGTTAGGGCATCGCGCAATGCTGCCGCATCGAAAGCGAAAACGCCGGAATTGACCTCATCAACCAAGCGCTGTTCATCGGTGGCATCCTTGTGCTCCACGATGGCGGACACAGACCCGTCCGTGTCGCGAATGATGCGGCCATAACCGGTGGGATCTGCAAGGCGCATGGATAATACCGTGACCGCATTGCCTTGAACGGTGTGGGTATCGCGCAGGCCCTCGATGGTTTCTGGGGTCAAAAGCGGCACGTCACCATTGGTAACGATGATGGTGCCTTCAAAATCCGAAATCGGGGAAATCCCGCAGGACACGGCATGGCCGGTACCGCGCTGTTCTTCCTGCACGGCCTGCACAACCTCGCGGTCCAGCTCATTCGAAATCTTTTCTACGACGGGTGAGACCTGCTCGCGCTGGTGGCCCACGACGGTCACGAGGTGGTCTGGATTAATTCCCGCCGCGGCGTGCAGTGCGTGTCCAAGCAGCGTGCGACCGCCAATTTCGTGCAAAGTCTTTTGCTTTGTGGATTTCATGCGCGTGCCGGCGCCCGCCGCGAGGACGACGACGGCACTTGGGGTAGTTGCTTCCACGGTCAACAAAACTCCTGGGGGTTGAGTTTGATTAGTTCTTCGGGCTTCATCATATAGTCCCTATTTAAACTATGTGCGAGAAACCTCCTTTAGGCTGCCCGCGCGCCACACGCCAACAAAGCCAACGAGCGCCAAGAAAATCAACGCTGCCTCTGGCCCCGCGAGGGCAATGACGGAAGAAATACCACCCACGATGAGCAAAATAATGCCCATCATTGTATTAGCGGCACCCACGTACTGCGTCCTTTTATCGCCGCCGGCCATATCCACAACGTAGGTCTTTCGGGCCACGCGGACTGCCGTATGCGCGAGGTTGACGGCAAAGAAGCCGAGCGGCATGACCCAAGCATTCACGGAGTCTGGGGCCCAATGGGAACCAGCCACGATGAGCAGGATGATGACGGAGGAAATGGCCGCACCAGCCGCCATAGTGTTCTTGGAGGATCTATCCGAAAATATGCCAGAAACGCGCCCACCCAGGAGCGAAGCCAGACCGGAGGCAAGCACGAAGCCGTAGATGCCGGAAAGGTCATCGTGCAGCAGCACGATAAATGCGGTAGAAAGCGCCGAGACCAGCAGCAGGGAGCGAACGATGACGAAGTTGCGGAATTGGGCATCGCCAGTAAAAAGCTTCCAGGTATCTGACCACCAGCTCTTATCGATGCCCTCTTGCTCCCCCTCCGGCACCGGCTCTTCCACGTGCGAAAATACCCACGTGGCAATGGCCCAGGTAGAAGCGCCGACCAATAAAACGATGCCCATAGTGGAAATTGTGAGATCCCCCAAGAGGAATAAGATGACGCCGGCCAGCAGGGTGGCCCCGCCGCCCAAGGCCGCTGCTGATCCGGTGACCCGGCCGCGCTGGCCCTTGGAAATCGTGCGCGCCTGCACGTCCTTTCCCGCAATAGAACACAGAGCGCGGAATAAGGAAAGCGCCGCCAAGGCGAGAAGCACGACCACACCCAGCCATGCGCCACGGATAAAGAATGCGGCGAGGGCAATGACGGCGCCGGAGATGGCTTGGCCGGTTGAGCCGATCATCCACAAGCGCTTGCGGGCGCGGTGCGTGGTCACCCAGGGGGTAAGGGCGGCCTGCGGCAGCATGGAGCCAGATTCCCGGATAGGGGTAAGCAGGCCGGTGAAGAAGGCGGGAACGCCTGCCGCATTAAAAAGCGCTGGCAGCACCGTTTTGGAGGCAACGATCTGATCACCTAAATTTTGCAGGCCATTGGACCAGATGAAGTACCTGGCATTTGAGTTAGACATGAAAGAACTTTCGAGATAACCGAGACAAAGCGGGAGAACACTGTAATCCGGCCATAAGAGACCGTCTATCAACCTTACTCGCCAGCTACCCCTGGAAAGGGCGAAACCGGTGTGATCGGCTATGTTCAGTAGTTGTTATGCACGACGTGGATCCCCTCATCAACACGATGTACCAGGCCTTCGATCTGATCGGAGTGGCCTTGAACGGCATCATCGGCGGCACGATTGCCCGCCGCCGCGAATTCGACATCGTGGGATTTATTTTCCTCGCCCTCTTCTCTGGCCTGGCTGGCGGCATGATCCGCGACATGCTTATCGATGACGGCCCCGCCGCCGCCATTTCAGACCCCTGGTACCTGGGCCTTGCCTGCGCCGGCGCGCTGACCGCCTTCCTCATTGAACTGAAGGGAAAGGCGTGGGAGATTTTCCGCGAGCACGGCGATGCCATCATTTTGGGCATGTGGTCTACCACCGGTTGCGTGAAAGCACTGGCTGCGGGCATGCCCATGATCCCGTGCGTATTTTTGGGAGTTCTTACCGCCGTTGGTGGGGGAATGGTCCGCGATGTCGCCTCTGGACAAATCCCGTCCATTTTCGGCGGCAGCCCCCTCTACGCAGTGCCATCCATCGTTACCGGCATCGTCATGGTGACCTTTGCATCCTATGACCAATTTGCCATGGGCATGGTGGTTTCTCCGATCGTCGGCAGTGGCATGGCCATCATCTCCTACTGGCGGGGCTGGGTCCTGCCGCGCGCCGGGGTCGCGCCGGTGAACTACACCGCGGCACAGGTGGCCGCGATTGCCAAGAAGGCGGAGCTAAAAGGTTTTCGCCGCGGCCGGCGCAAGCGCTAGGGGACTAGACGCCTAGTCGGACCATGCCGTCGCCAGCTTTAAGGCAGGTTGGTGACGATGGCGATGATGACAAGGATAATAAGGACAAGAACGCTCCACCTAAGGAATGGATCCTTGGTTAAAGGCAACGGCTCCTGGGAGTCGTCATCAGGTTCCGGGGAAGACGTGGAGTGTGGAGCGTTCATGGCAGGAATCCTTTCGAGTGCAGTGGTGCCTCAATGCTAGTGAGGGTGACTACAGATTATCCACTGCGTACTGTGCTTCTTCTGCGGTGAACTTTTCACCGTATTCGCTGACGAGTTGGTCATAGATGGCGTTGGGGGACATGCTCATCATTTCTTCGTAATTGCGAGCCGTTTGAAGAGCATTATCGTGGTAGTCCGCTTCCAAATTATCAATGGCGTACTGGGCGGCTTCCGGGCTGAATTGCTCACCGTACTCGCTGCTGAGCTGGTCGTACAATCCCTGCTTGGACATGTGCATGGTGTCTGAGTACACCTTGGCGCTCTTCAGGGCATTCTTGAATTCGCGCGGGACGTCCTGGTCATCCTGCGCAGCGTGAGAATCTTCGCCTGCGTCAACCTCCTGAGCCTCTTCTTCTGGGTTGGCCTCCACAGTGTCTTGCTGGGTGGTTTGGTCCGTGGAGTTTGTGCTGCTGCTGTTTTCATCATCGCTGCCGCCCAAACCCGCAATGATGGAAATAACAATGAGGACACCGATGATGATTGCGCCCCATTTGAGGCACCCGCCCTTTTTCTTCTGCGGCGCGTCAGCTGGTGGTTGACCCACCGGTGGTTGGCCCGCGGGTTGAGAGTTATTGGAATACGGAGAGGGAGAAGAGGAGGGGGTACTCATGGTGAGGGTTCCTTTCAATGTGGGTGGGGGTATGGAAGAAAGTTTTCCGACATTGGCCACATTGTCGTGACTGTGGTCGAGAGAGATTAACGAAGCGGATCTTTAGCAACATGGACAGTGGAATCTTGTACATCACCCAGATCAACAACGATGGTGCAGGAATAGAACTCTCGGACTGGGGTGCCAAAGCCATTGGGAAAATCAACTTGGCCAAAGGCGTGGTACGTCCGTGGCGAATCGGTTATAGAATCTGGCGACTGAATATCAATCTCTTCTGGAAAACTGACTCCGCCGGGATACTTGGCCCGGTTGGTTACTTGCTCGCGGCATTTATCCAAAGCAGCCTCAGTATCTTGGGCTTCGCTTATCTTTAGTATGACAAAAATAAAGGCCATGAACACTACGAGGGCGGCCCCGACGAGTAATAGCCAGAACCGCCACCGCTTAAAAAGCGGCTTTTTCGGCTTTGTTGTGGGAACTGGGACCGGTTGTGTGGGATAGGGGGTCTGATATGGAGAGTTGTCCAACGCTAGGGTCTTTCGGAAGAGGAGTAACGAGTGATTGTTGCCGGTACGCACCCCGGCATCGGGCTGGGGCGTGAAGCTTCAACAGCTTTTAATAAATCAACCGGTCTGGACATAAGTATGGTGGAGAGTAAGGGAAATCGCCTATGTGTGCGAACGGTTCGTATTGTCTCAACGTATCTGTTAACTCGTGGGATCCTCGATTAATGCAGCCGCAGGCATTTGGCCTCTGCTCCCTAACTCGCTTTGTCTTAAGATGGGATTAGGAAAACTCGGTTATCAATGACTAAGCAGTTGGGAAGGGAAGAAATTCTATGAGGACGGACGTAGTAATTATTGGTGGCGGTTTTGCGGGCACTTCTGCAGCAATTACTTTGGCTCGCGCGAACCGGTCTGTCGTCTTAGTGGACTCACATCAGCCACGGAATAGGTTTAGCGAGCATTCCCACGGAGTTTTAGGTTTTGAGTCAGCTTCGCCTATTCAAATGCTGGAAAGTGGCCGCCGTGAATTTCAATCGTTTGGAGGAGAGATTATCTCTGAAAAGGCAAAGTTGCTCTCTCCTTTTGAGGATGACTCATCTGGGTGGAAAGCCGAATTGGAAAGCGGTGAGGTAATCTACTCGCGTCATGTAATCGTTGCTACAGGTATCACTGACGATTTGCCAGATGTTCCCGGACTAGAGCGGCTGTGGGGCTCACGAGTTTTTCATTGCCCCTACTGTCATGGCTACGAGGTCAAAAATAAGAACCTAGCCGTCATTGGAGGAAAGAACCCTCCCTTTACTTTCCGCATAGCAATGTTGCTCACTAAGTGGACGGATCGAGTGACTTTCTATCCAAATGGATTGGAGCTTCCGAAAGAGGAACAGCGGCGTATGGAATCGCTAGGAATCACGATCGAACTTAATTTAGTGCAAGGGGTTACAGAATCTGAGCGATTTGATGGTGGCGTAGTTCTTGACGTAGAGCAGGAAAAGAGAGAATACGAAGCTTGCTTTACTGGGCCTGAATTTGTTCCCAATGATTCGATTCTCAGGAAAGCTGGATGCGCTGTAGAAAACGGTTGGATTAAAGCGGATTCTGGGATGACTTCGTGTGAGGGAATTTGGGCCGCCGGAAATGTCATCAGCTCTCCAGACCAGATGCCTCAAGCCATGGGAGCTGGAGCCGCCGTTGCCATCAAGGTGGATCAGAAGATGTTTGATGAGGATGTCTCCTGCTAGAGGAATTATATCTTTGTTGGGTATAAAAAGCTGAGGATAGAGGTGTTTTCTCAATAAAGAACCAACACGATGTGCCGCTAGGAGTGTTGAAAATCAAGCCTGCCCTATTTTCACGGGGCTATCGTGTACGGTCCCTTTTCGCTAGCATGTGATGATGCGCTTTTCCTCCCTAACTGTCTCCACCGTGACAGCGTGTTTATTGTTAGCGGCCTGCTCGAATCCCGATAGTGGTGACACGAATCAAGCTGCGAGTGGTTCCGAATCTGCGTCGTCCTCCAGTGCCGCCGCGCAGTCAAAGGCGGCGAGCGCACAGCATACGGAGATTCCGACCGCAGATGGTGATGCGTCTCAGCTTCTGGCGGGGATGACGATGAGCAATCTCGTGGATAAGCAATCGCAAGAAGTAGCCCGCACCGCGCTTGCCGATGCCGGAGTGCCACAAGAAAGCATCGACGGCTTTTTTGAATTGGTAGACGAATACAACACTGCCGTACCGACAGAGAGCATGGTGGCCGAAGGTTTCACGGATTACGGGACGCAAGACCCAGAATACGACGTGGAGGCCATTTCAAAGGCCTGGAATGATCATCACGCGGATTATGTGGGTACCAATTGCCGCATCAATACCTTCACCTTGGCGGATTCGCTCTTTTCCGTTGATGACCAGGACAACCCCAATGACTCCTTGCTGTTTTTAGATCAACAGTCCCTAGATAATGCGCCGGATCAAATCTTTGATGAAGCCGAGCGCGCCAAGTTCGAGGCCTTCTATGGGAATGTGGAAACCACCATGGAACAAGATCCAGGGCAGCACATCGCTGATATCAAGGCTTATTTTAAGGACCGTGGCATCGAGTTCGCGGATACCGATGCCCGAGTGGTGTCGGTATTCTCGCACGATACTTTGACGGAGCCGGCCACACTTTTCATCGGGCATACCGGCGTTGCCGTGCCGTATGAGGGTGGCTACCTATTCTTAGAAAAGCTTGCCTTCGATATGCCTTACCAGGCGGTGACGGTGAAGGATATGCAGCAGCTTAATGATTACCTGATGCATAAATACGACGACGGCCCCGATCTGGAGTACGGCCAACCCGTCATCTTTGACAATGATGACGTCATAGAAGGTATGCGCTACGTCAAGAAGTAAAAGGGCAGGGCTGGAAATAGGCCCTTAGCCAAATGGCCGTGGCCTGCTTCGACGGTTTGGGCAAATATCTATAATCGCGACCTCTCACACAAAACACCTGACACGCTCTCAGATCATGCGGTGGCGACTTTTGGTCTTGAAGGGGTCGGCTAAGTGTATTAAGGCAAGCATAACCACGGTCACGTCGCGCGCTACTGTGATATATGCCTCACATTTCGGGCTTGCGATAGTTGATAGATATGTCCCTATAGGTATACTCACTAATCGTGTCGAGCTGGAGTTCTCAGAGGCTAGACACCGCCTCCCCAGCAAACGTTGGGAAAACTCACAAGACTCACAAGAAGGGTTGAAGACATGAAAATGAAGAATTACCGCCGCGTTTCCATCGCAGCTGCAACCGCCGCTCTGGGCCTGACTCTGGTGGCCTGCAGCGATAACGGCAGCTCCGCCCCAGCGACCGTCACTGAGACCGTTGCCTCGACTGATCAGGGCAACCAGAGCAACCAGAACGGTGGCAAGGAAACCGTCACCGTCACCTCTGGTGCTGATGCTAACGCGAACGGCGGCAACGCTGGTCAGGGCGGCCAGGCTGGTGGCAACGCAGCTACCAACGACCTGCCAACCGAAATCACCGGTTACTCCGGTGAAGCAGAGCGTGACCTCACCGAAGAGCGCCTGACCAAGGATGAAGTGACCCAGGTTCTGCAGCGTGCCCACAATGGCGAAGGCAAGGTCAAGTGGGACAACGACGGCTACTGGGAAGTTGAAGTTGGTGGCGTCGACATCGACATCGACAAGAACGGCCTGGTACTTAGCGTCGACCGCTAAATAGGTCATCCCGCTTCTGTATAGGCTTTGTGACTATACAGAGCACTCAATAATTGGTTCTTTTTGGGAACCCAGCGAAACCGTCTGATGCGCATCTAGCGCACCGGACGGTTTTCTTATTTACAGACCAACCGGTAACAAATGCGTGGAGGAGTAGGGCTTCGATAGTATGGTTGCATGAATCGCTTCTCTCCTTCGTCACCTCCTCGTGTACACCTACCTATCTCAACCGAAGGGGTTGCGTATTTTGTTGATGAGGCGGGAAGTAAAGGGACCCTTGGGAAGCATTTTGTGACCGCAGCGGTTAGGACGACAGACCCAGACAGATTATCTCGTGCCATCAAAGCGTGCCGAGATAAAAACAAATTTACAAAAGCCGAAGAAGTTAAATTTTCAAAGGTTAATAAGAATTCTGAACCAATTCTCGCGGAATTATTTTCTGAAGCAGTTGCTTCAGGGTGTAAATTTGGAGCGTTCGTTTTAGATAAAAGACATTTTGATCCATGGTCTAGTAGGAACCAGTGGCAGGGGCATCTATTTGCTACGGATAGGCTGCTTCGCGGGCTGATAACCCGTCGTGAAGTTAGCGTAGTCATGCTAGATCATATTGATGTTCCTCAAGGAGTGTCGTATGGGGATGAGCTTACAACCTCGCTAAATTCTCGATTCGGTAATAAGCGGGTGATTTCAGCTGTTAGTTTAGACTCAAGAACTTGTCCCGCTTTGCAAATTGCAGACCTGCTAGCCAGTGCAGTGTTTCACGCAAGAAAGAAGATCGAGGATAATGGGCTCGAGCAGTTCCTTGAAGACAAAACTCCAAAGGCGCGGTTGGCAAAAGATATTGCAGCAGCACTAGGCGAAACGCATTTTGCTGACTGTCGGACAAACCTACTGAAATTGCAGACGAGCCATGAGAAGTCTTTGACAGAATTAAATAGATGACATATGATCAGAACAGACGCTGGAAGCCATAGTCTCAGACTAAAAGCAAGCGTCAGATGGGCCAAGTCTCAGACTTATAACCCATGAATAGCGGATGTCCATACCGCATTGATTCTCATACTTACCGCGACGCCTCACTTTCATGTGGGGCGTTTGCTTTGCTTTAATGCACTTGGATTCTAGGGGTCGTTGTAACGACGACGGTTACTTTGGTTTGAAACTACCGATTTGTCGCGGGGCGTTGGTCACAACAACTTTGAATGGGTGCTGCAGTCGAGTGCATTACGGGGGGTGCAATGGACTTTTGATGGAGAGCGAGACGTTTCCGCTGGCCGTCAAACGCAGCTAAAGCAGCCGAGAGAAAAAGAAAAGCCCGTAACCAAAAACCGGTCTACGGGCAATAAAAATGCTTCCCCACCAGGACTCGAACCTAGAATGGCGGTACCAAAAACCGCAGTGTTGCCGATTACACCATGGGGAACCACAGCGATTGCTGTAGCTATAGCGTACCTGACGCCCCCGGGTAAATAACAAATTACTAGGTAGGGGTGGGGCAAAGGATAGGGTAGAGGGCATGGTTCGACAGAGAATGACCGGGCGCGAGCGCCGCGAGCAATTGATTTCTATTGGGCGCGCTGCTTTTGCGGAATTGGGGTTTGAAGGCACGAGCGTCGAAGAGATTGCGTCCCGCGCCGGCGTATCGAAGCCGGTGGTCTACGAGCATTTTGGGGGCAAGGAAGGCCTGTATGCGGTGGTCGTGGATCGGGAGATGCTGGCGCTGGAAGAAGTCATTAAGGATTCTTTAGAAGAAGGCAGTTGGCGCGAGCGCATCGAGCAGGCCGTGATGGCGCTGCTGAATTACGTTGAGGAAGAAACCGATGGTTTCATCATCTTGGTGCGCGATTCGAAGCCGGGCGAGGAACGCAGCTTTTCCACGCTGCTGAATGCCGCGGTGGGGCAGGTGGCTTATATCTTGGGCGAGGCCTTTGAGCACCGCGGTATTAATCCGGAGCTAGCAAATATTTATGGGCAAGCTCTCGTGGGCATGGTCTCTACCACGGCGCAGTGGTGGTTGGATGAGCGCAGCCCGGATAAACCGGATAAGGAAGTCGTCGCTACGCATATAGTCAATCTATGCTGGAATGGTTTGTCCGGTATGGAAATTAAGCCCAAGCTAGGAGGCAGGAAGTAAATGGCGACGCCAATGCTGGCAGGTCTGCTTAAGGTCGCGGCCACAGACCCGAAGCTTAAGGGGCTCGTGGCCAATGTGGGCCAGGACCTGCACATTACGGGTATCGATCAGGCGCGCCCTTGGGCTCTTGGCACCTTGGCCCACCATGCGCCGGTGCTGGCGGTAACGGCCACCAGCCGCGAGGCCGAGGATCTCACCGCGGAGCTTACCGCGATGATGGGCGATAAAGTCGCGATGTTCCCGTCGTGGGAGACGCTGCCGCACGAGCGGCTGAGCCCGGGCGTGGATATCATCGGCAAGCGCGCGCAGGTGCTGCACAACATTGATGACCTGCGCATTATTGTAACGGCCGCACGCGGGCTGTCCCAGCCCATCCTGCAGGACATCGAGGGCCGCGCCCCGGTGCATCTGGAAGAAGACCACGAGTATAACTTCGATGATGTGGTGCGCAGCCTGGAATTTCGGGCGTATAAGCACGTGGACATGGTGGCCAAGCGCGGTGAGTTTGCCACCCGCGGCGGCATTATCGATGTCTTTCCCACCACCCTGGATTACCCGGTGCGCGTAGAGTTTTGGGGCGATGAGGTCACCGATATCCGCCAGTTTTCTGTTGCTGACCAGCGCACCATCCCGGAAATCGAGGTCGGTCGCGTGGATATCTTTACCGCCCGCGAGCTGCCGATTACGGATGCGGTGGCACAGCGCGCGGCCACATTGGCGGCGACGCATACCGGAAACCCGGCGCTGGTGGAGCTTTTGACCAAGGTCAGCGAACATATTCCGGCTGAAGGCATGGAGGCGGTTTTGCCCGTGCTTTCCGATGCCCCACTGATCACCCTCTCCGAGTTCCTCCCCGCCGCCACGCACGTGGTGATGATGGCGCCGGAAAAGATCAGGCGCCGCGTGGAGGATCTGGAAAAGACCGACGCGGAATTCCTGGCCGCCGGATGGGAGGCCGCGGCCATGGGCGCGGATGGCCCCTTGTCCACGGAAGGGCTCGATACCGAAGGTTCGAGCTACCGCTCCTTTGAGTCTCTGGAGGTCTCCATTCGCGAGGCCGGCCAGCCGCTGTGGACATTTTCCCCACCGGGCATGCTGGCCGGGCCAGAGGAAGAAACCCTGCCGCTCGAGTTCGAGCCCGGGCCCACCCCGCGCGGAGATATCAAAGAAATCGACGCCATGATGGCCCAGCTGCTCGCGCATACCAACGCCGGCGGGCGCGCGGCGTTTATCGCGCCCGCGCAGGGCGCCATCAAGCGCATGGTGGAACGCTTTGCCGAGCAGGGCATTCGCACCAAGGTGGCAACCCCCGGTTGGGAACCCAGCGCGGGCGAGGTCACCTTGTATCAGGCGCTTAGCCATGCCGGCTTGGTCTTTCCCAAGGTGCGCAAGCTCAAAGACGCTGAGGCACTCCCGCTCGTCGTGGTCACGGAAACGGATCTGACCGGTAACCGCGTTGGCGATATTGCAGACGCTAAGCGGCGGCCGGCCAAGCGCCGCAATAAGGTGGACCCGCTGGCGCTCAAGCAGGGCGATTTTGTGGTGCATGAAACGCACGGCATCGGCAAGTTTTTGAAGATGGCCGAGCGCACCATCCAATCTGGCGATGAGACCAGCCGGCGCGAATACATCGTGCTGGAGTATGCGCCCTCCAAGCGCGGGCAGCCGGCGGACCAGCTGTGGGTGCCGATGGATTCGCTGGATCTGCTGAGCAAATACACCGGCAGCGAATCGCCCCACCTTTCCAAGATGGGCGGCTCGGATTGGAAGAACACCAAGAAGAAGGCGCGCGCCGCCGTGCGCGAGATCGCCGGCGAATTGGTGGATCTCTATGCCAAGCGCCAGGCTGCACCGGGCCACCAGTTCGCGCCCGATAACCCCTGGCAGGCGGAGATGGAGGATAATTTCCCCTTCGTTGAAACCGAAGACCAGATGCTGGCCATCGACGCGGTGAAAGAGGACATGGAATCCACGGTGCCGATGGACCGCGTGGTCGTCGGCGATGTGGGCTATGGCAAGACCGAGGTCGCCATTCGCGCCGCCTTCAAAGCGGTCCAAGATGGCACCCAGGTCGCCGTCCTGGTGCCGACCACGCTGCTGGCGCAGCAGCACTTCGATACCTTTAGCGAGCGCATGGCCGGTTTCCCCGTCAAGATGGCGGTCCTATCGCGCTTTACCTCCAAGAAGGAAGCTACGGAGATCTTTAAGGGGCTTGCCGATGGCTCGATTGACATCGTCGTCGGCACGCACCGCCTGCTGCAAACCGGCGTGCACTGGAAGAACTTGGGCCTTATCGTCGTCGATGAGGAGCAGCGCTTTGGCGTAGAGCACAAGGAACACATTAAGGCGCTGAAAGCCAGCGTTGACGTGCTCACCATGTCCGCGACGCCGATTCCCCGCACGCTGGAGATGTCCATGGCTGGCATCCGCGAAATGTCGACCATCCTCACCCCGCCAGAGGATCGACACCCGGTGTTGACTTATGTCGGTGCCTACGAGGACAAGCAGGTCGCGGCCGCTATTCGGCGCGAGCTGTTGCGCGATGGCCAGACCTTCTTTATCCACAATAAGGTCTCCGATATTGAAAAGAAGGCGCGCGAACTGCGCGACTTGGTGCCAGAAGCGCGCATCGTCGTCGCCCACGGTCAGATGAATGAGGACGTGCTGGAAAAGACCGTCCAGGGATTCTGGGACCGTGAGTATGACGTTTTGGTCTGTACCACGATCGTGGAAACCGGCCTGGATATCGCCAATGCCAATACGCTCATCGTGGAAAATGCCCACCATATGGGCTTGTCGCAGCTGCACCAGCTGCGCGGGCGCGTGGGCCGCTCCCGTGAGCGCGGTTATGCCTACTTCCTGTACCCCAAGGGTGCCACGCTGACCGAGACCTCCTATGACCGCCTGGCCACCATCGCCCAGAACAACGATCTGGGCGCCGGCATGGCCGTGGCCATGAAGGACCTGGAGATGCGCGGTGCCGGCAACGTGCTAGGCGCCCAGCAATCCGGCCATATCGCAGGCGTGGGCTTCGACCTCTACGTGCGCTTGGTGGGCGAGGCCGTCGAGGCCTTCAAGTCCCTGGCCCGCGGCGAGGCACCTGCGGTAACAGACGAGGGTCCGAAGGAAATCCGCATCGATCTCCCCGTGGATGCGCACATTCCAGAGTCCTATATCGACTCCGAGCGCCTGCGCCTCGAGGTTTACCGCAAGCTCGCGGCCTCGCAGGACAACAAGGATCTCGCGGCGGCGCGGGAGGAAATGGAAGACCGCTTCGGCCCCTTGCCCAAGGAGGTCGAGCGCTTGCTCGCCGTGGCGCGTCTGCGCCACCAAGCCCGCCGCGCCGGGGTGGCAGACATTACAGTGCAGGGCACCCGCGTGAAATTCCACCCGGTGGAACTGCCCGATTCCAAGCAGGTGCGCCTAAAGCGCCTCTACCCGGGCTCGAGCTTCCGGGCCGCGGCCAAGGCCATCAATGTGCCTTTCCCCAAGGCTGGGCGCAATGTCACTTCGCCCAAGCTGCGCGATGAGGAGCTCATCCAGTGGGCGGCGGACTTCTTGAGCGCGCTTTTTGATGTCCAACCCATCAACGTCTCCGGCGAGGAAGCCGGCGCCGGGTCGGTCATCAGCGTAGGCGAGTAGCCGGTCGGCGCTTAGGAGAAGTCCAAGCCGATATCCAGCACGCGCACCGAGTGGGTGAGGGCACCGACGGCGATAAAGTCCACGCCCGAGGTGCCGTACTCGCCGGCGTTTTCAAGCTGCAACCCGCCGGAGGCTTCTAGCGCCGTGGTTGGGCTGAGCGTGTTGCGGCGGTGGACGGCGGTGTGGACATCGGCAAGCGCGAAGTTATCCAGCAGGACCATATCCGGGTGCAGCGGGAGCACCTCCTCGAGCTGGTCTAAGGTATCGACCTCGACCTCGCAGGGGATATCCGGGGCGTGTTCGCGCACGCGGCGCAGGGCCGTTGCTACGCTGCCGCCCACGGCGAGCACGTGATTGTCCTTAATCATGGCGGCATCGCCCAAGCCCATGCGGTGGTTTGCCCCGCCGCCGGCGCGCACGGCGTATTTCTGCAGCGCGCGTAGGCCAGGCAGGGTCTTGCGGGTATCGCGCACCTGGGCTTGCTTAACGCTCTCCGGTGTTCCTGTGTCCGCCGCCGCTGCTGCGATGGCATCGACCCAACGCCGGGTCTGCGTCGCGATGGCGCTTGCGTGCGAGACCATATTGAGCATGGTGCGCTCAGCGGTGAGCACCAAGAGGGTAGGCGCCTGCACCGTGGCGATGACCTGGCCTGGGGCAACGCGGTCGCCGTCGGTGGAGTGGAGGGTGATAGAGGGGGCATCGCCAAGCGTGGGGCCTGTATCCACGCCCCACTGGCTCAAGCGCTGGGCGGTCGCATCAAGGACCTGCTCTATAAGGCCCAAGCCTGCGATGGTGCCGGCCTCGCGCGCGGTGAACTCCGCCGTGCAAAGGGCCTTACCCGGCACCGTAGCAAGCGAGGTGTAATCCGGCCCGTAAGCGAAATCCTCGTCCAAGGCCGTGGCAATGAGCCCGGAGCAATCCGGCAGGCGCAGGTTTCCCATTTACTCGCCCCCGCCGGGGTTGCCAATGGAAATCATGGCTTCGAGGGACTTGCGCGCCGCATTCGCGGTATCTTCTGGCACCGTAACCTCATCGGTCTCTTCCATCAGGCAGCGCTCCAGGGCCTCTGGGGTAATCATCTTCATGTACTTGCACTCGGCGTGATCGTTGACGGCCTGGAAATCGATGTTTGGGGCGGCCTGGCGCAGCTGGTGAAGCATGCCGGTCTCGGTGGCAACGAGCACCTTGTTTTGGGGCTGCTTCTGGGACTGGGTGATCATCTGCCCGGTAGAGAGCATGTGCACGCGTTCCTGTGGCACCAAGCCCTCGTTGGCCAGGTACAACGCGGAATTGGAGCAGCCGCACTCCGGGTGGATATACAGGTCCGCATCCGGGTTGTCTTGGGTCTGCTGGGTCAGCTGCTGGGCGCTGATGCCCGCGTGCACGTGGCATTCACCGGCCCAAATGCGGATATTTTCCCGGCCGGTCTCGCGCTTGACGTAGGCGCCCAAGAACTGGTCAGGGCAAAAGAGGATCTCTTTATCCGCCGGCAGCGAGTTGACCACGTCGACGGCATTGGAGGAGGTACAGCAGACATCGGTCAGCGCCTTGACCTCAGCGGTGGTATTGACGTAGCTGACCACCAGCGCATCGGGGTGCTCGGCCTTCCAGGCGCGCAGCTCATCGGCGGTGATGGAATCTGCCAGGGAACACCCAGCGCGCTCATCGGGGATGAGAACCTTCTTATTTGGCGAAAGGATCTTGGCGGATTCCGCCATGAAGTGCACGCCGCAAAAGACGATGATATCTGCATCGGTTTCCGCCGCCTTGCGCGAGAGCGCCAAGGAATCACCGGTGTGGTGGGCAACGTCTTGGATCTCCGGGATCTGGTAATTATGGGCCAGGATCACGGCATTGCGCTGCTCCGCTAATTCTTTGATCCGCTCGGCCCAGGCCTTACCTGTTTCGGTGTCCGAACCGGCATAAGTGGCAGAGGGCATGACGCCAACATTCGTTTGAGTCACAAGTGCTCCAAAAAGTGATAGTCACGGGAATAAGTGGGGTGTTATAACCGTACTAAACTGTCTGTGTTGAAGACCACTTGCGATGGCCCGTGGCTGGCGGGCGAGGCGGCTAGAGCTCCAGCGATCCTTGGGCGAGGCCGACCGCAGCGATGATGGCGGCCACCAGCACCACGATGACGATGGACCACTCAAATCGGTTAAAAAGCTTCTCGCGTCGCGATAGGCGGGTGAGCACATACGGGATAAGTCCCGGCACAACGGCGAGGGCGCCGAAGAGAATATAAACCGGGTCGGCGGCGTAAATCAGCCACAGCGAGTACACAAAGGCCACCAGCGCAATGCCAAAGTGGCGCCGGTTTTCGCGCCTGGGAATATCGGGCTCAGATAGATCGAACCGCGTCCCGGCGTGCGGGTGGGTCACGCCCTTGCCGCGTATCGCTAGCAGCAACAGATACAGCGAGGAGAAGATATAGGGCAGGAGGTACATGATGGTGGCGAGCTGTACCATCGCGGCATAGGACGCCTCGTTGACGTAGAAGACGACGATGAAGATCTGGATGGCGGAGGTGGAAATCAGCTGCGCTACCCACGGGGCGCCGGCCACATTGATGGTGCCGATGCGGCGGGGGATAAGGCCATCGATGGCCATCATGACGATGGGCTCAGCGCACAGCATTTGCCAGGAAACGTAAGCTCCGAGGACCGAAAGGCACAGGCCGATGGAAATCAGCGCGCCGCCCCAGGGGCCGACGACCTCTGTGAGTACCGAGGCCATGGAATTATCCGGCAGCGCGGCCAGCTCCTCTTTGGTCAGCACACCAAAGCTCAAGGTGGATACGGAGACCAAGAGCGCCAGCACGGAGAAGAAGCCAATGACGGTAGCGCGGCCGACATCGGTGCGCTTAGCGGCTTGCTTGGAATAGACGGAGGCGCCTTCTACACCGATAAAGACCCAGACGGTAAAGAGCATGATGCCCTGGACCTGCTCAAAGACGCTGGCATTGGAATTTCGGCCCCAGAAATCCAGGGTGAATTTATCCCAGCTAAAGCCGATGAACGCGACCAAGACGATGAAGGCCAGGATGGGGACGATCTTGGCAATCGTGGTTACCAGGTTCATGAATGCGGCCTGCTGCACCCCGCGGGCCAATACGGCGAAGATGCCCCACGATAGGAGGGAGACGGCGATGGCAGAGGGCCACCTATGGTCGGCATCGAAAAGCGGCAGGTAATGCCCAATCGTATTGAAAAACAGGGTGGCATAACCTACCTGCGCCATCACCGAGCCCAGCCAATAGCCCCAGCCCGAGGTAAAGCCGATGAAATCACCCAGGCCAGCGCGCACATAAGAATAGACGCCGGAATCAAGGTGGGGTTTTCGGTACGCCAAAATCTGGAAGACGAAGGCAACAGACAGCATGCCGATACCCGCCACCAACCAACCGATGAGCATGGCACCTGGGCCCGCCACGGAGGAAATATTTTGGGGTAGCGAAAATATGCCCGCGCCGACGGTGGATCCGATAATCAGCGCGACAAGCGTCCACAACGACACCGAGTGGGACTTATTTTGGCTGGAGGTCATTGGCCTAAAGTACCGCGCCTGCCCCGTTAAAGGGAACTTGAGAATTTACACGGGATAGACTTTGTAGCTATGACAGTCCTGTTGCTCGATGAACGCTGGCCCACCATGATCCCCATGCGCGCCTATGGCAGGTTATATGGACCCGTTCAGTTCACCGGGGAAGTGCCGGTATCAGTGCGGTGGAATTTTTCGGATCTCTTAAGCGGCGATGATGCCACCGGCACCTTGGTCACCACCGATGAACACGATCCAGAAACCCAAGCGCGCATTGCCACCGGCGAGCAGGTCATTAAGGCCGAGTCGCTTGACGATGCCGTGATGCAGGCGCGCAGCGCCATGGCGACGGCCCGGCGCATCGGCGAATGGGAGCGCGAGCAGACCCACGAATCCCTCCTGCCGTACCTAGAAGAAGAGGCAGGCGAATTTGCGGCGGCCGTGCGCCAGCGCGCGCCCGAGGAAGATTTACTCAAAGAGCTTGGGGATATCTTCCTGCAGGTGCTTTTTCACGCCGAGATTTCCTCCTTCTCGCTAGACGATGTCGCCGCTAGTTTCCTGCGCAAGATGCGCTCCCGCGCGCCGTATCTCTTTGATGGCACGGTGGACATAGTGGGCGTAGAAGAACAAAACCGCCTCTGGGCGGAGGGGAAATCGCGGGAGTAAAAGCCGGCTAAGAGTCTCAGGGACTTTTACGCGCGGCGGGCGCGTGTAGTTATCCGGCGGGGTGAATGTCACTTAGTAGGATGGCTACTCATGAACAGGCTGCTGCGAACAATCGGGGGCTGCGGGCTAGCCGTAGTAATCATCATTGCGCTGGTAATGGGGCTATTTGTATCCAATTCCACCGATGATTCCTCGGTCCCAGATGCCACCCCGCCCGTAGGTGGAAAAGAGGTGGCCAATATCGATGTCAACGCGCCGGGCCGCACGGCCGATAAGCTCACCCACTGGGCATCGGATTTGGCAGAAGCGACCGATATCCCGCCGCAGGCGCTGCGTGCCTATGGCAACGCGGAACTTATCGCTCGGCAGCAGCACCCGGGGTGCAATTTGCGGTGGAATACACTCGCGGGTTTGGGCTTTGTAGAAACCCGGCACGGCACCTATAACGGCAACTGGTTTAAGTCCTCCAAGCTGGATGACAACGGCTACCCGCAGCCGCCCATCGTCGGTATTACCCTGGATGGCTCGAATAACACCGCGCACACCCCAGATACCGATAACGGCGAGATCGATGGCGATACGGAATTTGACCGCGCGGTAGGTCCGTTGCAGTTCATCCCGACCTCGTGGGAGTCCGTCGGCGGCGATGCCAATGGCGATGGCAAGGCCGACCCGAACCAGATCGACGATGCCGCCCTGGGCGCGGCGAACCTCTTGTGCTTTGGTGATAGGGATCTCAGTAACCCGGATCAGTGGGAAGAGGCCATCTTAAATTACAACCAGTCCAGGGAATATCTGGACAAGGTAGCCCACGCGGCCAATGCCTACTCGGTACCGCAACCGGCTCGCTAGCCTCACGCGTCGCGGTTTTCTGGAACAATTGGGCCTGTAACTGAACTAAGTGGCTCAGCGACGAACATCATCTATAAGGAGTGAGTTACAGCATGGCTGGTATCATCCACGCATTTGGACGCGAGATCCTGGATTCCCGCGGTAACCCGACCGTAGAGGCCGAGGTCTTCTTGGAGGACGGCGCCCACGGCGTTGCCGGCGTTCCCTCCGGCGCATCCACCGGTGTGCACGAGGCACACGAGCTGCGCGACGGCGGCGACCGCTACCTGGGCAAGGGCGTGCAGAAGGCCGTAGAAAACATCAACGAGGAAATCGGCGATGAAATCGCTGGCCTCGAAGCTGATGACCAGCGCCTCATTGACCAGGCGCTCATCAAGCTGGACGGAACGGATAATAAGTCCCGCCTTGGTGCCAATGCCATCCTCGGTGTCTCCATCGCTACCGCTAAGGCCGCGGCCGAGTCCGCCGCGCTGCCGCTCTACCGCTACATCGGCGGCCCAAACGCTCACGTTCTTCCCGTTCCCATGATGAACATCCTGAACGGCGGTTCCCACGCTGACTCCGGCGTGGACGTGCAGGAGTTCATGATTGCCCCCATCGGCGCAGAGACCTTCACCGAGGCCCTCAGCATCGGTGCTGGCGTATACCACTCCCTGAAGGCCGTCCTGAAGGACAAGGGCCTGTCCACCGGTTTGGGCGATGAGGGCGGCTTTGCTCCTTCCGTCGATTCCACCCGCGCTGCGCTCGACGTCATCGTTGAGGCCATCAAGAAGGCCGGCTTCGAGCCGGGCAAGGACGTTGCCCTGGCCCTCGACGTCGCTTCCTCCGAGTTCTACGAGGACGGCAAGTACCACTTCGAAGGCGGCGAGCACACCGCCGAGGAGATGTCCAAGGTCTACGAGGAGCTCATCAACGAGTACCCCATCGTGTCCATCGAGGACCCACTGCAGGAAGACGACTGGGAAGGCTACACCACCCTGACCGCCGCTATTGGCGATAAGGTCCAGATCGTCGGCGATGACTTCTTCGTCACCAACCCGGCTCGCCTGCAGGAGGGCATCGACAAGAAGGCAGCCAACGCGCTGCTCGTAAAGGTCAACCAGATTGGTACCTTGACCGAGACCTTCGATGCCGTAGAGCTCGCGCACCGCAACGGCTACCGCACCATGATGTCCCACCGCTCCGGCGAGACCGAGGACACCACCATCGCTGACTTGGCTGTCGCCCTCAACTGCGGCCAGATCAAGACCGGTGCCCCGGCCCGTTCCGAGCGCGTGGCTAAGTACAACCAGCTGCTGCGCATTGAGCAGGAGCTTGGCGATGCCGCCGTCTACGCCGGCCGCGCCGCCTTCCCACGCTTCAACGCTTAAGACCTAGCGGTCTAGCTTAGAAGCTAGACGCCGCTAGGAAATTAGTCCCCGCTGTACCCCACAAAGGTGCGGCGGGGACTTCCTCGTTCTAAGCATCCCGAGCGCCTGAGAAAGTTGGTAAATTTCCGCGCGTGCCACGCCCGTGTTACTGGTGTGGCGGCGCTAGGATAGTAACCCTATGGCACGTGAGAAGAAGACGGAGCGCCGCCGGAGCCGCACTAGGGTTCCGGTGGCCTCGCGTGCTGCGGATATCCGCAAATCCCAGCGGGCGCAGGAAAAGAAGAACCGCAAGCCCGATCGCATGAGCATCGTCGGCATGACCGTCATCGTGGTCTTTGTCCTATTGATGCTCGTCATCATCGCGGTGCCGCTGCGCAATTACTACCACGGCCGCTCCGAAATTGCCCGGCTCAATGAATCGATTGCCGCGAAGCAGGATGAAAAAGATGCCCTGTTGGAAGAGATCGATAAATATAAATCCGAGGACTATATCAAGCAGGAAGCCCGGCGCCGCTTCGGCGTGGTAGAGCAGGGCGAGACCGCGTACCGCATCCTTGATCCGAATATCCAGCCCGATAACCAGGTCACGACCAATAGCAAGGAGCAGGAGGATTCGCGCCCGTGGTTTGAGGTGCTGTGGGATTCGGTGGCAGAACCGCCCGAGGAAGAGGCCCCAGCGGGCGAGTCGCATCACCTGCCGATCGAGCCAGCGCCTGAGGAAAGCGGCGATGTGCGATAATTGTTCGCATGACCGTCACTGATGCAGATTTAGCCATCGTTTCCGAGCAATTGGGCCGCACCCCACGCGGCGTGCTGGAGATATCCTTCCGCACGCCGGACGGCCAACCGGCCGTGATTAAAACCTCTCCCAAGCTGCCGGATGGCACCCCATTTCCCACGCTGTATTACCTCACCGATCCCCGCCTGACCGCGGAAGCGTCCCGGTTGGAGGTCGCCCACGTGATGAAGTGGATGGAGTCCCGCTTAGCAGAGGACAAAGAGCTCGCCGCGGACTATCACCACGCCCACGAGCACTTCTTGGCCAAGCGCAACGAGATTGAGGATTTGGGCACTGATTTCTCTGGCGGCGGCATGCCAGAGCGAGTGAAGTGCCTGCACGTGCTCATCGCCTATGCGCTTGCCGAAGGCCCCCAGCATTTCCGCCTCGGCACCGAGGCCGTGGCCATGGCGGCCGACCACGGTAAACTGCGCGGGACGGCGATTCCGCAGGACTGGCCCACGGTGGAAGAGCTGGGCATCGACCTGGCGGAGTTCGATTTTTCCAACGCGGAATAGGAGTAAGACATGACTCGCGTGGCAGCCATTGACTGCGGTACCAATTCCATTCGCCTGTTAATTTCTGAGATCGATGAAGACGGCAAGGTGCGCGATATTACCCGCACCATGGAAATCATTCGCCTGGGCCAAGGCGTGGATGCAACGGGTGAAATTGCCCCCGATGCCTTAGAGCGTGCCCGCGTGGCCTTGGAGGGCTATGTGCGCCAGATGAAGTTTGAAAAGGTTACCCGCGTGCGCATGGTGGCAACCAGTGCCACCCGCGATGCGAAGAACCAGCAGGAATTTTTCGATATGACCGCCGAGCTTTTGGGTCAGATCCAATCCGGCGCTAAGGCGGAGGTTATCTCCGGCGAAGAAGAAGCACTCCTGTCCTTCAACGGCGCGGTAGCCGATATGGAGCCGGACCGTGGCCCCTTCTGCGTCATTGACTTGGGCGGCGGGTCCACCGAATTCGTCGTGGGCACCGCCGATGAAGAGATTCTAGGTTCACATTCTGCGTATATGGGCTGTGTGCGCCTGACAGAACGCATCATGCGCACCGATCCCCCCACGGAGTCAGAAATCGAAATTGCCTCCGAATACGTGGCAGAGCGCATGGGCGAGGTGGAAAAGATCGTCCCCATGTCCAAGGCACGCACCATTGTGGGCTGTGCGGGCACGTTTACCACGCTATCCGCCCTAGCCCAGGGCCTAGAGCGCTATGATCCCGATGCAATCCACGGCTCGGAGCTGCGTTTTGATGCCCTGCGGGTGCTGCTCAAGCAACTCGTCAGCATTCCCTCTGAGGAACGCGCCCTCAATCCGGTCATTCACCCGGGCCGCGCCGATGTCATCGGCGGTGGGGCAGTAGCCGTTGAAGGAATCATGCAGCTTATCGAGCGCACCAGCGATGCACGTAGCTTCTTCATCAGTGAAAAAGACATCCTAGACGGCATCATTGCAGGTCTGGTTAGTGAATCTACCCCTCATTAACTCTTTTTAGGAATAGTGTCCTACACTATTCCTTGCACCCCGCCCCCATAGCCCAATCGGCAGAGGCAGTCGACTTAAAATCGATTCAGTGTGGGTTCGAGTCCCACTGGGGGCACCGTGTGAAGTCTCGAGACACCGCTCCTAAGGTGTCTCGAGACTTTTCGTATGGCTGAGCCTAGCGTTTGAACTGGCTGGGAGAGCCTAGCCTGTTCGCATGCCATTCGCACACCTCATCTGCGAGCCAAAGACGCGTGCAGCCTATATCCTGGCCGGTACACAGCTCCTTGTCTGAACCCGCGTCAATAATTTTAGGCTGTACGGTTTTTCCGGTTGTTGCCGTCGATGGCAATTCCGACTGCGATGAATGCAGGGATGAAAAATGCGCTAGCGCCCGCCAGCGTCATGATGATTGCTGTGGCAATGGAAATGAGTGTAAATCGCAAGATATTCCTTCACTTTCAGCCGAAGTATGACTGTCTAGGCACACGAGGATTAGCTCATGAAGAAGATGCCTCTTTTAAGTTTATATCGAAACTGCGGATAGTAAATCCGCGGTGCACCTGACAGGGAGTGATGGCTAGCGAAATATTGATAGCAGAGCGGCAGGAAATAGGGCCGCTAGAGCCCTGGAGGAGCTGTTCACCATAGTGGACCGCCTTGTAGTCAGAAAATCCTTGGCAATCAGCTGTGGTTCTACGCCGAGAACCTTTCCGGCGGCTCACCCGACACGAGAGCAAGTTCCTAGCAACAAAACTCGGGACAGGTCACAGGAGGGGCCGGTCCAGCAATAAATTTCTTGGAATCTTGAACAAATTATTCTAAATGAGGAACTTTGTGAGGCGTGATGACGTTGATCTACATGAGAAAGATGATTCGTACATCACTGAGAAAGGACAACCGTGCGTTCAAGCAATCCGGTTATGACCTCGCTGACTGAAACTAGCCAGCAGCAGAACCCCGGCTCCGGCTACGCGAGCGAAGCCCCTCGCCCCATGACCGTGGATGACGTCGTCACCAAGACGGGCATCACCCTCGGCATCATTATCGTGGCCGCTGCTATCAACTTCTACCTAGGCACCATGAACCCGGGCACCGCCATGATGCTTATGCTGGTCGGCGGTATCGGCGGATTCATCACCGTACTCGTGGCCTCCTTTGGCCGTAAGTGGGGTTCCCCGGCTGCGACCCTCATCTACGCAGTATTCGAAGGCTTTTTCGTTGGTGGCTTCTCCTTCGTCTTCGCCAACAGCACCATCGGTGGTTCTAATGGCATGGCACTGATTGGCCAGGCAATCGTCGGCACCATCGGCGTGTTCATCGGCATGCTGATCGTCTACAAGACTGGTGCAGTAAAGGTCACTCCAAAGTTCACTAAGATTTTGGTCGGCCTCATTGCAGGTGTCGCGGTGATGGCTCTCGCTAACTTCTTGGGTGCCATCTTCTTCGATTTCAACCCGCTGCGCGATGGTGGCCCCCTCGCCATCATCTTCTCCTTGGTCTGCATTGTCTTGGCCGCTCTGTCCTTCCTGACTGACTTTGACCAAGCAGACCGCCTTATCCGTGCCGGTGCTCCTGCCAAGCAGGCATGGGGCGTAGCCCTTGGCTTGGCCGTGACCTTGGTCTGGCTCTACACCGAAATCCTTCGCCTGTTGAGCTACATTCAGCGCAACTAAGCCTCTTCGCGCTTTCGGCCCGCACTTCGGTGCGGGCCATTTTTGTGTTTTCCTTTGGCTTACGGGCGTGTAATTATTGGGGTAATTCAGGGGGTATTAAGCCGTTCTTTAGCCTTTAGCCGGGCAGGGGCGGGCTTTCAGGCTAAAGACAGCTAATGAGCAGCTAATTTCACCATTTGAAAACACTTAAATGTGGCGAATGAGACTAATGAGATAGTTAAATATTGACTAATTTGCGCTCTCAACGAGAAATTCTTGCACGATTCATGCATGCTATGTGGCGGGAACGGGAAACCGGAAGGTAGAGAGTTCTCTCCTCTATTTTCTTCTCGTTCCAGCTCGTCTAAAAGGAGTAACCGAAGGATTGTTGTGAAACGTCAGGCAACCGTAGCAGCGCTGGTAGTCAGCTCGGTCGCGCTGAGTGGCTGCGCTGCGGAAGTCGGCTCGAAGAGCGCATCAGAAGATGCCGCGATGACGGCAGAAACTGATGGCACTAGTTCAGTCGATGGCGCGGGTGATGCCAACGGGAGCCAGGGGGATGATGTGGAAGACAATCCGGGGGATTCGGAACACCCCGAAGGCGAGCATTCGAGGGCCGGCGCCGGTCTTCGGGGGGAGACCGGCGCCACGGGAGATGAGGATTCCGGGGTACTGCCGCCACCGGGAGAATTTGATCCTGCTGATCTAGATTTCGAGCTATTCGATCCATGTACGGAGATTGCTCCGAAGAGGCTGGAAGAAATTGGCCTTGAGCCGAAGATCCTTGATTATCGGAAAGAATCTGGGCACTATTTTTGTAATATCGCATCGAACGGGAGGAATTTTTCGGAAAATATTTTAGTATCCGCAGCTAGCGATTCAACTTCATTCGAAGAGCTAGGGCTAAATGAAGACCTTCGACAAAAAGATGAAACCGCGGATAGCGAAGGTATCCACCTCTTTAACTCTGAACTCTTTAAAGAATCCCAGTGCAATGGATATCTTTCAACTAGCCGAGGGACGATAATAATCGGCATAAATGATGTCACGCCACATTCGAGTCCAATGAAAAGATGTCAATTGGCTGCTGACATAATTACTAATCTCAAAAAATAATCGTGTTTTGGGGGAAACATGCTTGTTAGTGTCAAAAATCTACAGCGGAATACCAGCATAATATCCGAGCTGTATCGACGAGCTAAGTCGCTAAAAGACCGAGTGAACAGCCCACTTAATTCGGGATTTTCGAATGTGTCGGGCATTGATCACGTAGGGGGTGTGCATGAAAGGGCACTCACCACCGACCCAGGTTCGGCTAAGGGGACGCTCCTAGACTACGCCTCGCAAGTTGAATGGTTGTCGCAGGCTCTTGCCCGAGAAGCGCGAGGCTTTGAAGCCCAAGAAAATGCAAATAGTAGGGCGATGGATATCGCTGATGCGGGTGGTGAGATTGGCGTTGAATCGATGCCGATTATGGACCAGCCGGAGCCGGGGTATAGCCCCTTCGCCTTTACTCCTCCGGTAGTTAACGTCGGCACATCGATTACCAAGTTGGCGACGGACTTGATGTCAACGCAGATTTGGAGTGTGTCTGAAGCTAATGCGCGTTGGGCGTCGTTAGGTTCTGAGGTTCGGGAGATCGTCAGCGGGCTTGAAGAAGCCGCAGGGTCCCTGGAAAGTGAGAATGACAGCGAAACGACGTCGCGCGCGGCGGCGAAGATTAGGGAAGTGGCAGCCTCGGGAAAGCACTTTGTGGCCAATGCCGCAGCAATGGGAGAAAAGCTTACTGGGTTCCACTCGCGGTTGATGATGATTCAGCCTTCGGCGATGGCCATGGCGATGGATATTATGAAAATCCCTGACCCAGCGAAGCGAAAAGTCGCAGAGAAGGCAGCGTTGGCAAAGCTGCAGCCGGACCTCCAGAGGTTTGCCATTGACGCAATGCCCAATCAACATCCGCTGATGGAACAGTCGCCGGCCTCTGGAGGCGGCGGCGTAGATGCTGGTTTGTCAGGTGTGGAGGGCGATGGCCAGAAATACAACACCGATAACGTCGTCTGGCCGCGTGCAATTCAGGAAGCTATTGCTCGGGGCGATGTGGGCCCAGGAAACTTTGACGTGGCTAATGGTACGGTCCACGATTTGGAGTCCGTCGGCATGACTCCAGAGGAAACTGCCGCGTTCCAGGAGCAATTGCATGCAGATGGCAGAAGGGCGCTTTCTGAGCTAGGTGTGGGCGACGGTATAGATATCAGCGGTCGCGATGTCGCAACCAGTGGGGCCTCACTTCCTGGGGCGACGGCATCGCATGGCCACTTAGGATCTATGCCAACGGCAGGTGCCGCTCCCGGTACCGCGGGTATCGGTGCTGGAGCTGGCAGCGGTAGCGGTGGACTCGGTTCTACCGGGATGGGAGCACCGCTTGGTGCTGGACGTGGAACAGGTTCTGGTACCGGAGCCGGATCCGGGGTAGGCACAGGAACCGGTATTGCCGCTGCAGCGGGCGGTCCTGGCCTCGGCGGGCGAACTGGACGCGGAAACGCTGGTGCGCTTCGCGGAGGCGGATTCAATTCGCTGGCCGGGCTTGGCAGCGGGGCCATCGGTACGGGCGGAAGGCCTGGTTCTGGAGCAGGTGGAAATATGGGCGCACTCGTAAATTCCGCCCCAGGTTTGGGAGGTGGCGGAACCGCTGCGCGCGGCGGAGCAGGCTTGCGCGGTGGTGCCGGTGAGGGTGTCGGCGCCCGCGGCGTGGGAGGCGCGCTTCCTCGGGCCGCAGGTGAAGCCGCTGGCAATAGCAGCGGCGGTAACGGTAGCCGCGGACACCTAGAACGGGGCGCTGCGCGTGAAGCTGTGGTCCGCGGGGGAGGCGCCGCCAATAGCACCGGTGTTAAATCCGGTGCCGGGAGACCGGCCGCTGGCATGCGCGCCTTTGCACCAATGATGGGAACTCGGGGTCAGGGAAATGACAAGAACCGGGTGAAGGCGGTAACCACGCAGGTTGAGCGCGAACCGAATAAGCGGGATCTGTTGGGCGAGCCGCCGGCGGTCGTGCCTGGGGTCATCGGCAATTGGGCGCGAGAATCCTAGGTAGTGAATTGGGGAAAGAAAAAGGGCTGAAGGAAAGTATCCTTCAGCCCAATTCTTTTATTTTTATTGCGGCAGTTGTGTCGCGGTAGCGTTTGGCAGCTGCTCAGGTTCCTCGACCCCGTTTTGCAGGCCCTCCGGATCCACGCCAGGCTCGGTGGTAGCAGCAGAGGAAGACGTCTCAGCATTCTTCTGTGCCGGTGCCTCGCCGGTAAAGGTCGATGCGTTGTCGATCTTGCCGGATTCAGAATCCTGCTCGTTCGGCGGGTGGCAGGCGGCCAAGGAAAGGCCGGCGGTAAATACTAATCCAGCGGTGGCGAAACGGGAGAATTTCTTCATGGGGATGTGCTCTTTCTCCAGAGTAGTGAAGGCGGTAGTGGGGTGGACGGAGGAAATTAGGACTCGCGCGGGGTGGCAGCCTTGGCGGAATCGTATGGGGCAGCCGACTCGATGGTCACCGAGATGGTCTTACCGTTTGGCGCGGAATACTCGCGGGTTTCGCCCTCCTGTGCACCGATGATGGCGGCGCCCAGCGGGGACTGCTCGGAGTAGGTTTCCAGGTCCTTGTTATCGGTCGCAGCGGCGCGGGTACCGATGAGGAAGGTTTCCTTATCGTCCTTGTTGCCGTTGTAGTACACGTGAACGACGCTGCCGGTGTAGGCAACGCCTTCCTGCATGGTGCCACGCTCGGTGGTGGAGTTAGCCAGCAGCTCAGAAATCTGCTTGATGCGGGCCTCTTCCTGGTCCTGCATCTCGCGGGCGGCATCGTAGCCGGCGTTTTCTTTCAGGTCGCCCTCTTCGCGGCGCTCATTGATTTCCGCCGCAACCTCAGGGCGGTGATCGATGAGTTCCTGCAGCTCGGTCTCGAGCTTTGCCTTGGTTTCTGGGGTGATGTACTGCTTTTGCTGCTCAGCCATTCTAAAACCTTCCGTGCTGTGGAATAGTGGTCAAAGTCCCGCGATGATGGCGGGACCGAAGTTAAGTATGCAACCAGGCAAATGCCCAGTTCTAGGCTGTACAAATCCTAGCACATGGGGCTAGCGACTTTCCGCGTAGTCGGGATTGTCCATATCCAGGTAATCCGGGATATTGCCGGAGCAGCCGTAGGCGCCACCGGCGACGGCGCGGGCATTGGTGGGGACATCGACAGCAATGCGGTGGGTTTCATTTCCGCCGGCAGGAACGGCGAATTCGCGGCGGCCCACCTCGGATTTGGAGTAATCGTAGGCCTGCACGATGCAATAGGCGTCTTCATCGGTGTGATTGCGGGTCACATCGACCCAGACGCGCGTGGTGTCATCACTGAGAACCTCCTGGGTGACCATAGAGATCTGCGCATTGACGGATTCTTTTTCCCGAAAATACTGGAAACCGTAGTAAAGAAGGGTGACGAGCATGGCGGCGAAAATCAACACCAGCGCCTTATTGGTCCAGCTACCAGAGTTCTTTTGTGATTTATCGCGCGAGCCGTAGCGCGCGGCGGAGCGAGAATTTCCGGCGGAAGTCATAGCCCTACTTTAACCGAGGAGTACCATTTTCCCATTATCTACTAAGATAGTGATCTGTTCTAAAAGCTAGTTTTAAAGGGGATGGATTTTCAGTGAGCGACTTTCGCCTCCTAGCAATCCACGCACACCCGGACGATGAATCCTCCAAGGGTGCTGCGACTACGGCCCGTTACGCTGCAGAAGGTGCGGATGTAATGGTGCTGACCTGCACCGGTGGTGAACGCGGTGACATTATTAACCCGGCTATGGACCGTCCTGGTGTTAAGGAAAACATGGCTGAGGTACGCCGCGAGGAAATGGCTAAGGCAGCCCGCGCGCTTGGGGTCCAACACCAGTGGTTAGGCCACGTAGATTCCGGCCTGCCAGATCCCGAGGAAGGCAAGAGCATGGAAGACCTCTTGCCGGAAGGCTGCTTTGCCCTGATGGGCGATGATGCAGCGGCTCAGGAAATGGTGCGCGTTATTCGCTCGTTCCGCCCGCAGGTCATCATTACCTATGACGAAAATGGCGGCTATCCGCACCCGGATCACCTTATGGTTCACCGAGCATCCATGATTGCGTGGGACAAATCAGGCGACCCTGACTACCACCCAGAATTGGGAGAGCCCTGGGAGCCGCTGAAGCTGTATTACTCGCATGGCTTTGTGTACCAACGCATGAAGATGTTCCACGATCTCCTCCTTGAGGAGGGAAAGCCCAGCCCGTATGGCCCCATGCTGGCGCGTTGGGATACTGCTTTTGGCGATATTATGGCTCGCGTTACCACGCAGGTGGAGTGCGCCGATTACTTCCAAAACCGCGACGATGCGCTGCGGGCGCACGCGACGCAGATCGATCCGGCCGGTGCATTCTTGGCCACCTCCGTGGAGGTCCAGCAGCGTCTGTGGCCGACGGAGGAGTTTGAGCTAGCTAAGACTCGAGTATCGACCTCGCTGCCGGAAAATGATTTATTTGCGGGCATTGAAAAGAACGAGGAGACTTAAAATATGAGCGTCTATGACTCCCTTTTCCTTGCTGCGCACGATGTCACTGTTCTTGCGCAAGGCACAGAAGGTGCTGAGGGCGGACCAATGGGCCCTGAGTTTGGTAAGGCTTCGCCCATCGGGCTGCTTATCTTGGCCATCTTGGGCGTTGCCGTGCTGGTAGCGGGCTGGAACTTCCACCGCCGCTTTTCGCGCTTTCGCCGGCGTACCATGTTCGCTGAGGACCACGGAATCGATCCATTTGATGAGGAAGCTGTGGATGCTGCGCTCAAGGAAGCTGGCCTTTACGATAACCGCAAGAAGTCGATTTTCTAGCCGGCTGGAGTAAACAACGTGACATTTCTCAAGCGGCTGATGTACCCCTTGTATGAAGCGCGCCTCGTGCGGCTTATCAAGGGCAGGCCACAGCCGAAGCACGTGGCGATCATGGCTGACGGCAACCGCCGCTGGGCGCGGGAAGCCGGGTTTACTGATATTAGCCATGGCCACCGCCAGGGTGCGAAGAAAATCGGAGAGATGATCGCGTGGTGTCGCGATACCGATATTGAGGTAGTCACCATTTACCTCTTATCCACGGAGAACTTGAAGCGCAGCCAGCAGGAAGTGCAGCTGCTTTTTGACATCATCTCTGATGTGGTCACGCATCTGTCCCGGGGAGATTTGGATTGCCAGGTGCGCCTTGTAGGCAACTTGGATTTATTGCCCGCGCCGGTAACCCAGCGCATGGTCGATGCCGCAGAGGAAACCAAGGATAACCAGGGCGTCATCGTCAATGTGGCTGTGGGCTACGGTGGGCGCCAAGAAATCGTTGATGCCGTCCAAAAATTGGTGCGCAGCGAGGCCGAAAAGGGCACCAGCGCGGCCGAGATGGCGGAGCGAGTCACCGCAGACTCGATCACAGAACACCTGTATACCAAGGGCCTGCCGGATCCGGATTTGGTGATCCGCACCTCCGGTGAGCAGCGCCTTTCCGGGTTCCTGCTGTGGCAAGCGGCCTATTCAGAAATCTGGTTCACCGATACCTATTGGCCGGCGTTCCGGAAGGTAGACTTCCTGCGCGCGCTGCGTGATTATTCCCAGCGTTCGCGCCGCTTTGGCAAGTAGCGGCTAGATTTTTCGCATCCGTACCTTTTCAACGAGGTGATGCGAGCCCTTTTTCAATACCAACGAGGCGCGCACGCGGGTGGGCAGGATGTTTTCTACCAGGTTCGGCAGGTTAATGGATTGCCAAATTTCGCGGGCTTGGGCGCGCGCCTGGTCATCATCCATATCGGCATAGGCGGCGAAGTGCGCATTCGGCCGGCGGAATTCGGTATTGCGCAGCGTGAGGAAGCGATCGATGTACCACTGCTCAATATCGTCCGTGCGGGCATCGACGTAGACGGAGAAATCAAAGAGATCCGCAATGGTGAGGGTGGGGCTGGTCTGAAGGACGTTGAGGCCCTCCAAAATCAGAATATCGGGCTGGTTGACCTCTTGGTAGCGATCTTTGACGATGTCATAGGTGATATGCGAATACAGTGGCGCCTTGACCACGGGCTTTCCGGACTTGACGTCGGTGACAAAGCGCATGAGCGCGCGGCGGTCATAGGATTCGGGAAAACCCTTGCGCTTCATTAGCCCGCGCTCTTTAAGCGTTTGGGTGGGAAAGAGGAATCCGTCCGTGGTAACCAGATCCACCTTCGGATGCGAGTCCCAGCGCTGCAAGAGCACCTGGAGGAGGCGGGCGGTGGTGGATTTACCCACGGCCACGGAACCGCCCACGCCAATGACGAAGGGCACGTGCGTGGGCGGGTTGCCCAAAAAGGCCTCGGTGGCGGCGGTGAGCTGCTGCCGGGCGGTGACCTGCATGTGGATAAGGCGGGAGAGGGGGAGATAGACGTCTGCGACCTCGTCCAAATCAATGCGGTCACCGATGCCGCGAAGTTCTTCAAGCTCGTTTTCTGTCAGCACCTGCGGCATCGATTTGCGTAGTTCACGCCAGGTTTCACGGTCAAAGTCGAGGTAGGGGCTCGAATCCAGGTTGCGCGCCATGGCTTAATTGTCGCACGCCGTAACAAGGGAATGAAAAATTTGCCCCCTGTAAGGTAGCCGAAAGGTTATGATATGTAATGGCTCATACTGCTTCCTACCGAGAAGAGGACTAGTCTTATATGGCTTCTTTCAATACTGACCTGCGCGATCTTGACCCAGATGTTTTCGGCGCTATCCAGGGAGAAATCTCCCGCCAGCGTGAAACCCTGGAAATGATCGCCTCTGAGAACTTCGTGCCGCGCGCCGTCCTGCAGGCACAGGGTTCTGTCTTGACCAATAAATACGCCGAGGGCTACCCGGGGCGTCGTTACTACGGCGGCTGTGAGCACGTCGACGTCGTTGAGGATCTTGCCCGCGACCGCGCGAAGGCGCTCTTCAACGCGGAATTTGCCAACGTGCAGCCACACTCCGGCGCGCAGGCTAATGCCGCAGTCCTGGCCAGCATCGCGGAACCGGGCGATAAGATCCTCGGCCTGTCCTTGGCCCACGGTGGGCACCTGACCCACGGCATGAAGCTGAACTTCTCCGGCAAGCTTTACGATGTCGCAGCGTATGGCGTGGATCCAGAGACCATGCGCGTGGACATGGATAAGCTGCGCGAGCAGGCAATTGAGGAGAAGCCAAAGGTTATCATCGGCGGTTGGTCCGCTTACCCGCGCACCCTGGATTTCGCGGCCTTCCGCGAAATTGCCGATGAGGTGGGCGCTTACCTGTGGGTTGATATGGCCCACTTCGCGGGTCTGGTTGCCGCGGGCCTGCACCCGAACCCTGTCGAGCACGCCGATATCGTCTCCACCACCGTGCACAAGACCTTGGGCGGTCCGCGCTCCGGCATGATCTTGGCCAAGCAGGAGTACGCAAAGAAGCTGAACTCCAATGTCTTCCCCGGCCAGCAGGGTGGACCGCTGATGCACGCGGTGGCGGCAAAGGCCATTTCCATGAAGATTGCGGCCAGCGAGGAATTCAAGGAGCGCCAGGAGCGCACCCTCGAGGGTGCCCGCATTCTGGCCGATCGCCTTTTGGCGGAAGATACGCGGGCAGCTGGCGTCGACGTCGTCTCCGGCGGCACCGATGTCCACCTCGTCCTGGCGGATCTGCGCAATTCGCAGCTCGATGGTCAGCAGGCAGAAGATCTCCTGCACCAGGTAGGAATCACCGTCAACCGCAATGCGGTCCCGAACGATCCTCGCCCGCCGATGGTCACCTCGGGCCTGCGCATCGGCACCTCCGCCCTGGCCACCCGTGGCCTCGATGCGGAAGCCTTCACCGAGGTTGCCGATGTCATCGGTACCGCCTTGGCACAGGGCAATAATGCCGATGTCGAGGCACTTCGCCGGCGCGTCGATAAGATCGCGGAGGACTACCCGCTGTATGAGGGCCTCGAGGACTGGAAGCTGGTTTAGTCCTTATCTTCTGAGGACTCCTCTGCGGCGTCCTTGTGGACGTCGTGGCCGCGAGCCTGCGCCAGCGTGGCGCGGGCTTGCTGCAGCCACTCCGGCTGCTTTTCCAAAAGCTCGCTGATTTCCGCGGTGGTCAGCGGCTTATCCATGTCATTCTTCTTTAGCGCGGTAACGGAAATGCCCAGTTTGTGGGCAACTTCCTGCCGGGGGTGGGGGCCTTTGCGGCGCAGCGTTTGCAGCCACTGCGGGGGATTGTGCTGCAGCTCGCGCAGTTCCTCGTGGCTGACCGCGCTATTTTGAAATTCTTCAGGCGCGGCGGGCAGATAGATATTCAGCTTTTTAGCGGCGGTCTGCGCGCGCATCGCGGTACCGGACGGTTGCTGTTGGTTATGTTGTTCACTCACGGTTTAACCGTAGCACTTTCAGTAGACTGTGCTCCATGCTGCGCTTAGCCTTTGTGACCGGTACGGAACCTGGAAAATGGTTTCAGAGATTTCAGGACAATACTGCCCACGGCGGTTTATCCACCGTCGATGCGGATGACAGCATGGCAGAATTGCTCGCAGGTCACGTGGATCTGGCGCTAACGCGCCTGCCGGATCCGCGGGTGGATGACTCTTTCCACGTGGTGCGCCTTTATGAGGAGGCCCCTGGCATTGCGGTCCCGAAAGATTCAGTTTATGCGGAGGTGGGCGAGGCGCTTGCGCTTGCCGATGTCTCCGATGAGCACCTTAACTACCGCCTCACCGATGCCGGTGAGGTCGATATCGCCGCCGTGCGCGAGGCCCTGCAGGTGGTCGCGGCCAATGTGGGCATCGCCATCGCACCGCTGCCGCTGCTAAAAATCCTCAGCAAGAAACAGGTGGTTCCGCTTGCGCTGAAGGGCAGCGAGGTGCCGGTCACCGAAATTGCCTTGGTCTGGCGAAAGGCGGAGGATAGCGAGGCAATTCAGGACTTTGTGGGCATCGCTAAGGGGCGTACCGCCCGCTCCTCCAGGCAGGAGAAGCCGAAGCGCACGGCCCGCGAAAAAGCTAAAGCCAAACAGTCTCGAAGGATTGTTAACAATCCGTTACAGAAACAAAAGAAGCGCCCTAAGCAGCGTAAACGGCGATGAACTGAAACCTGAACCGCGCAAACCTCGGTGCACAGAGTGGCGACATAGTGCACTTGGGGTCTACGGTGGGCTGCGCTCGCCTCAACGGCGGCCTAAAACTACAGTGAACTAATTTTCGGCTGAAAATCGAAAGGTAGATCTAGAAATGCGCAAGATGACTCGTCGTATCGCAGGTGGCTTCGCGGCCGCAACCCTCTCCGTTGCTCTCGTAGCATGCTCAGATGCAGAGGATGCTGCCGATGACGCGAAGGATGCCGCTGGCTCCGTAGCCGCAGACGCCTCGGATGCTGCTGGTTCTGCCGCATCCGATGCTACCGATGCCGCTGGTTCCGCTGCCGCAGAGGCAACCGGCTCTAAAGACGATAATGCAGAGGGCGCCAAGGGCGATACCCAGACCATCACCACCGCACATGGCGAGGAGGAAGTTCCGGCTGATCTCGCCGCCGCCATCGAGGAAAAGCAGGCTGAGTGGGGCGACGTGCAGAGCGTAGAGTCCTCCGATAAGGGCACCCTGGCTACCTTCGAGGGTGGCAAGCACTTGGTCTACTCTGAGGAGACTGGCGCACAGCCGGTCATCGGCAAGATTGCTGAGACCTGGGTCAACGAGGGCGGCCTCGACGCCTCCGTTGGCCTGCCTACCAACCCAGAGGCTGACGCAACCGACGCAAACGGCTGGACCCAAGAGTTTAGCAACGGCACCATCTCCTGGACCGAGGGTGAAGACGGCCAATTCAAGGCTGATATCGAGGCCTAAAGGCTAAAATTCGGCGCCTGCCCAAGCGGCACGCCGAACACTCTCGTCACTTTCCCTGCGGGTTTTCCCGCAGGGATTTGTCGTTTTCTTAAAGTTCATCTTCCACCCATGTGATTTCAACCTTGGGTGCTTAGGTTGGGTGGCAACCCCTAAAGGATCGCGATCATTAGCGGTCCTGGGGGAGATAGACAAGGAAGAACAGCTTTCTACCGTTTCACAAAGGAAGATTCCTGCCACCATGACTCGCCCCTCTGTACTTTCTACTCCACTAGGCACCACGGAAAATGACGTCGCTACCAAGACCTACGTCCTTGATACCTCGGTCTTATTATCTGACCCGTGGGCGCTGCGAAAATTCGCCGAACACGAGGTTGTCCTTCCCGTCGTGGTTATCTCTGAATTGGAAGGAAAACGTCATCACCCGGAGCTTGGCTGGTTCGCCCGCCAAGCTCTTCGCTTTTTGGAAGAGCTGCGCGCTACCTATGAGGCGCTTGACCAACCCGTTCCGGTCAACGTGGCCGGCGGTACCCTGCGGGTAGAGCTCAATCACCAAGACCAATCGCTCTTGCCGGCCGCATTCCGCGGTCCGGAAGGAGACCACCGCATCTTGGCCTGCGCCTTGAACCTCGCGCACGAGGGCAAGGACACGGTCCTAGTGACCAAGGACGTACCGCTGCGCGTCAAGGCCGGCGCCGTGGGCGTGCCGGCCGATGAATACCACGCCCAGGATGTCATTTTGACCGGGTACTCCGGTATGGCCACCGCCTATACCACCACGGATGTCATCGATGCCCTCTACAGCGATGGGGAAGTGCTGCTCGATGGGGCCGTCACGGACGATGACACCCCAGTGGAAGACCTGCCGGTGCACTGCGGCATCACCTTGGTTGCCGGAGCGCAATCTGCCCTGGGCCGCATCATGCCGGACGGGGCGATGCGCCTGGTACGCGGCGATCGAAATGCCTTTGGCCTGCAGGGTCGTTCGGCGGAACAGCGCATCGCCCTCGATCTCCTGTTGGACCCGGAGGTTGGCATCGTGTCCATCGGCGGTAGGGCAGGCACCGGCAAATCCGCGCTGGCCTTATGCGCCGGCTTGGAGGCGGTCTTAGAGCGCGGTGAGCACCGCCGCATCGTGGTCTTCCGGCCCATGTACGCCGTCGGCGGGCAATCGCTGGGGTACCTGCCGGGCTCCGAATCAGAGAAGATGAACCCGTGGGCCCAGGCGGTCTATGACACCTTGGAAGGTCTAGTCTCTGACAATGTCCTGGAGGAGATCCACGAGCGTGGGCTCATCGAGGTCCTGCCGCTGACCCATATTCGCGGCCGTTCTTTGCACGATGCCTTCGTTATCGTGGACGAGGCGCAGTCGCTGGAGCGCAATGTTTTGCTTACCGTGCTCTCGCGCTTGGGGGAAGGCTCGCGAGTAGTACTCACCCATGACGTTGCCCAGCGCGATAACCTGCGGGTGGGCCGCCACGATGGGGTACAGGCGGTCATCGAAAAGCTCAAGGGCCATGAGCTCTTCTCACACATTACCCTTCAGCGTTCGGAGCGCTCTGCCATTGCGGAGCTGGTAACGGATCTGTTGGAGGGCAATGGCTAAGGGGAGGGATGAAAGCGTGTTCGCAGACAGCGAATTTAATCAAATTTATATGGCAAAAATCACCCAAGACCAGTAATAATGGTGCCTATGAGCGAGAACGCCAAGCAAACGTCTGCGGACGAAAAGAAAAAGGATTTCCGTATCCGGCCCTTCACGTCGGCCGATTACCCGCAGATGCGGGAGATCTACGAGCAGGGCCTGCAAACCGGCCATGCCACCTATGAGACCCGTTCCTTGACCTACGAGGAGTTTACGAATTCCAAGATCATGGCTTCGGTGCACGTAGCCGTTGAGGCGGACGATGATTCCAAGGTATTGGGGTGGGTTTCGGCCGCCCCGATTTCCTCGCGCACCGTCTTCCACGGCGTCGTGGAGGATTCCATCTATTTGGGATCTGATGCCCAAGGCCGTGGCATTGCCGGGGCCTTGCTCGATTGCCTCATTGAGGTGTGCAAGGACCTGCACAAGTGGGCCATTCACTCCTGGATCTTCCCAGAAAATGAAGGCTCTGCGGGCCTTCACAAGTCCCGCGGCTTTGAAAAGGTCGGCACCTACTCCCACATGGCCAAGATGACCTATGGCGAGTTGGCCGGTCAGTGGCGCGATACCGATGTCTACGAACTCCTGCTTCCCAAGCCGGAGGAAAAGAACCGCTAAATACACTGTGCCTAGTAACCACGAAGGCCGTAGCGATGCCGAGCAGATTAATTATCCCGGGTGCTACGGCCTTTAGTCGTTTTCTACTTCGCGAGGCCGCCGAGTGGGTAGCCAAGGGCGGACTCGATGGGGGCATCGGCAAGCGGCAGGCTACCGCGCAGCGCATGCAGCTCCCTTAATCGATCGTCTCCTTCAGGCGCTCTTCGCGCAGGGGAAGCAGGACGAGTAGGGCGATGATGACGAGTGGCACCATCAGCGCGATGACTGGGGTAAGGCCGTCATTGTAGGAATTCAATACTGCCTGCTCGAGCGGCTCTGGCAGGGAAGAGACCAAATCTGGGGTCAGGCTATTGGCATTGCCGTCCGCATTGCCAAACTTCTCGGCATAAGCCGCGCCCTCAGGGCCGAGCTGCTGGATGGCCCGCGGCAGGCGGTTGGCCATCTCATCCTGCATGTTGTTGATGAACATGGAACCAACCAGGGAAGCGCCCAGGGCAGAACCGATCTGGCGGAAGAAGTTATTCGCCGCGGTAGCCGTACCCACCTGGGACAGTGGGAAGGAGTTCTGGACGATGAGCACGAGCACCTGCATCACCATGCCCAGGCCGATGCCGAAGGCGAGGAACTCGAAGCCCAGCTGCGTGAGAGAGGTGTTTACCGAGAGGCGGGACATCCAGAACAGGGCGCCGGCGGTAATAGCCAGGCCGATGAGGGGGTAGATCTTGTAGCGGCCGGTGCGGGCGATGATGAAGCCGACTCCGGTGGAGGTGCCGATAAGGCCAATCATCATCGGAATCATCATCAGGCCCGCGTTAGTGGGCGATAGGGTGTGGACCATCTGCAGGTAGGTGGGCATATAGCCCAGCACGCCGAACATGGCCAGGCCCAGGATGACGCCGGAAAGGGTAGTCAGGGCCATGTTGCGGTTCTTGAAGAGGCGCACCGGGATGAGCGGTTCGGCAGCGCGCAATTCCACGATGGTGGTAATGATCGCGCCGACGAGGGTGATGGCGCCGAGGGT